>JAHDIS010000061.1 GCA_020630695.1 Paracoccaceae bacterium
CACATTTTCCCGAAATTATTTCCGAAAACTAAGCTAAAAACAGTGATTTGAGTTTATGTATAATCGCCTTTAGATTGAGATAAATTCAACCTGTTCGCCGATGTTAAGTGCAGGGCTGTCAACGGGCCTGACAATCAGCGCGTTTGCTTCACCCAATATGCTCAGCAGGCTCGAATCCTGACGTCCGAAAGGATGCAGTACGCCATCACGAAGGCGGGCCCGCATATAGTGCTCGCGGGGGCCGTTGCGGGACACTGCTGCACCAAGGGGTGCAGTCTGACGCGGCGCAGGCACCGCTGGCAATCCCATCATGGCCCGGACTACGGGCGCAACAAAGATATGTCCGCACACCATTGCAGAGACAGGGTTTCCGGGCAGGCCGATCATCATGGTCTCGCCCAGACGACCGGACATCAACGGTTTGCCCGGTCTCATGGCAACCTTGTGAAAGGCCCGGTCTAGGCCCATGCCGGATGCTACTGAGGCCACAAGATCATGATCGCCGACCGACGCGCCGCCGATGGTGACAATCAGATCCGCGTCCTCCGCCAGAGAAATGACAGTCTTAAGCGATGCTTCGTTGTCTCGGGCAATGGGCAGCAAACGTGGCTCGGCACCCAGATTGCGCATCAAGGCATGCAAACCAAAGGTGTTCGAGGCAATGATCTGATCCGGGCCGGGCGTATCGCCGGGCATGACCAGTTCGTCTCCGGTCGAAATCAGCGCGATCACGGGTTTGCGGGCCACGGGAACCTGCGCAATGTTCATCGACGCCAAGAGCGCGACATCCTGAGGGTCCAACAGGCGCGGCGCCGCCACGCTGTCGCCAATGTGGAAGTCGCCACCTGATGGGCGGATGTAGACATTCGTATCCAGATTGTCGCCAATGGTGATCGTGTCGCCGCTGCGCTGCACGTCTTCCTGAATCACGACGCGGTTTGCGCCCTCGGGCACTGGCGCTCCGGTAAAGATCCGCACGGCCTCTCCCGCCGCGACAGCGCCTTCAAAACGATGGCCCGCAGCGCTTTCACCGATGACGGTCAGGATGTCGCCGGGTGATGCCCCTTGCACCGCATAGCCATCCATGGCCGAGGCGGCAAAGGGCGGCTGTTCGCGCCGGGCCTGCACGCTCTTGGCCAGAACACGTCCCGAGGCATCCAGCAAAGGCACGTTCTCAACGCCGGTGTTCGGGGCAATCGAGAACAGTTGCTCTAGCGCTTGGGTGACGGTGATCATGTGGCTTCGTACCGACCCGATTTGCCACCGTCTTTGAGGATCACTCGGGTGCCGCCGATTTCCATGCCTTTGTCCACCGCCTTGACCATGTCGTAGACGGTCAGTGCGCAGGTCGATACGGCGGTCAGCGCCTCCATCTCGACGCCGGTTTGGCCGGTTGTCTTCACCGTCGCTTCGATCCGCAAACCCGGCAGTTCAGGATCCTGTGTCAGATCGACGGTTACCTTGGTCACAGGCAGGGGGTGGCACAGTGGGATCAACTCGGGGGTCTTCTTGGCCCCCATGATCCCGGCCAGTCGCGCCACGCCGACGACATCGCCTTTTTTGGCGCGACCTTCGGTGATCAGATCAAAGGTTTCGCGCTGCATCTTGATGTAGCCCTCGGCGGTTGCAATCCGCGAAGTGACGGCCTTTTCGGACACGTCCACCATGTGGGCGTGGCCTTCGGCATCGAAATGGGTCAGGCCGCTCATGCTGGCACCGGGTTCTTGAGCAGCGTTCTGGTCGCCGCGGTGACATCGTCCTGCCGCATCAGGCTTTCGCCGATCAGGAAGGCGCGGGCACCGTGGGCAGCCATATCCGCAAGGTCAGCCGGTGTGTTCAATCCGGATTCGGAAATCAGGAAGCGGCCTTCGGGAATGCGTTTGGACAGCTCACGGGTTGTGTCCAGCGTTGTCTCGAAGGTCTTGAGATTGCGGTTGTTCACTCCGATCAACGGGCTCTTGAGCGCCAGTGCGCGATCCAGTTCCTCGCCGTCGTGGACCTCGATCAGCGAATCCATGCCCCAGCTCGTGGCGCAGTCTTCAAGCTCTTGCGCCTGCGCATCTGAAACCGAGGCCATGATGATCAGAATGCAATCAGCCCCAAGCGCACGGGCTTCGGCGACCTGATAGGTGTCATACATGAAGTCCTTGCGCAGCGCGGGCAAGCCGGTTGCGGCGCGGGCCTGCACAAGAAAGTCCTTGGCACCCTGAAAGCTGGGCGTATCGGTCAGCACCGAAAGGCAGGTCGCACCTCCGGCTTCATAGGCAGCGGCCAGTTTGGCTGGCTCGAAATCCGCCCGGATCAGACCTTTTGAAGGTGAGGCCTTCTTGACCTCGGCAATCAGTCCGTATTCGTGTGTGGCGGCCTTCATCAGCGCGGCTGCAAAGGGGCGCACCGGGCTGGCCTCACGGGCCGCGGCCTCGACGTCTGCGGCGGGGCGCTTGGCTTTGTCGGCGGCCACTTCTTCCAGCTTGTAGGCCTTGATCTTGTCCAGAATGGTCTGCGTCATGGGTCCGTCCAGTTGATCGGCGTGTCCCCTCTGGCTTTAAGCCAGTCGTTCACGCGGGAAAAGGGGCGCGAGCCGAAAAAGCCGCGCCGGGCTGACAGCGGCGACGGGTGCGCGCTGCGCAAAATCAGGTGATCCGCGCCCGATATGGCAGGCTCAAAGCCTTGGGCATGGTTCCCCCAAAGGACAAAAGCGCGTGGACGCTCGTTCAGGCTGGCCAACACATCGCGGGTCAGATCTGACCACCCCAGCTTGGCATGTCCGCCAGCGTCACCGGCAGGCACACTCAGCGCAGTGTTGAGCAGCAGAACGCCCTGAGCGGCCCAAAAGCGCAAATCACCGGATTCGGGTGCCGCGTCAAGATCGCTTTGCAACTCTTTGAAAATATTACCCAAAGAGCGGGGTAAGGGGTGCACGTCGGGCGCAACGGAAAAAGCCAGGCCGTGCGCATGGCCGGGCGTTGGATAGGGATCCTGCCCCAGAATGACCACTCGAACTTCGCTGGGACTGCAAGCCTCAAGCGCGGCAAATCGCATGGAGTCGGGCGGCAGGATCTGCCGGGTCTCAGCCGCAAGGCGCTGTTCCAGCGCTGGCCAGCGTGTCTGAAAGAACGGCAGATGCTGCCAATGAACAGGCGCGTTCATGCCCGTGATTGTGTGAACGTCGCAAGCGCTTCGATTTTGCCTTTGGCCGCGCCGCTGTCGATGCTCTCGCGGGCCATCTCGACGCCCTGTTTGAGATCGCTGGCCTTGCCCGATACCACCAATGCTGCGGAACCGTTCAGCAAAACGGCGTCACGATAGGCCGATTGCGCGCCATCCAGCAGTGCAGCAAAGGCCTTCCCGTTGTCTTCGGGTGACCCTCCCAGAATTTCTTCAAAGGGATGCGTGGGCAATCCGGCGTCCTCGGGGTGCAATTCCGTTTCGCGGATAGATCCGTCTTCTTCCAGAGCAGCGACCCATGAGACACCTGAAATGGCAAGCTCATCCGTGCCGTCAGAGCCGTGAACCAACCAGGCGCGTTCTGACCCAAGCTGCCCCAGAACTTCGGCCATGGGTCTGATCAGGTCACGGGTAAAGGCGCCGGTCAATTGGCGTTTGACGCCCGCGGGGTTGGTCAGTGGACCAAGGATATTGAAAATCGTGCGGGTGCCCAGCTCTGCGCGGACTGGGCCTACATGCGCCATCGCAGGGTGGTGCATCGGCGCCATCATAAAACAGATCCCGACCTCGGCCAGCGCGTCTTCGGCGGCCTGCGCGCCAATCATGACTTCGACGCCCATCTGTCCCAAGGCATCTGCCGCACCGGATTTTGACGATAGGTTCCGGTTGCCGTGCTTTGCAACAGGCAGGCCTGCGCCTGCGACCACAAAGGCCGTGGCGGTTGAGATGTTCAGCGTGCCTTTTCCATCCCCGCCGGTGCCCACGATGTCCATCGCGCCTGCGGGTGCTGCAACCTTGTTGCATTTTGCCCGCATGACCGCAGCGGCGGCCGAGTATTCATCAACGGTTTCACCACGGGTGCGCAGCGCCATGAGCAAGCCGCCGATCTGCGCTGGGGTTGCGGCCCCTTCGAACAGGATCGTAAAGGCCGTTTCGGCTTCGGCGCGGGTCAGCGGGCGGTCGGCGGCTTGGCCGATCAGGGGACGGATATCGTCGCTCATGCGGTCTCTTTCGCGAAATCTAGGAAGTTTTTCAGCAGCGCGTGGCCGTGTTCGGATGCAATGGATTCCGGGTGGAACTGAACGCCATGGATGGGCAGCTCGCGGTGCGACAGGCCCATGATTGTGCCGTCTTCGAGCGATGCCGTAACTTCGAGGCAGCTGGGCAGATCATCCCGCCGCACCACGAGGCTGTGATAGCGTGTGGCAGCCAGCGGCGATGGCAGCCCCTTGAAGACCCCGCCGCCTTCGTGGTGCATCTGGCCCATCTTGCCGTGCACGATCTCATCATGGCGCACCACGGTGCCACCAAAAGCCTGCCCAATGGTCTGATGGCCAAGACAGACACCCATCAGCGGCGTTTTTGTCTCTGCGGCGGCCTCGGTCAGCGCGAGGCAAATGCCGGCCTGATCGGGTGTGGCCGGACCAGGGGACAATACGATTCCGGCTGGGTTCAGGGCCATGGCCTGCTGCACATCCAGCGCATCATTGCGAACCACCTTCATCGTGGCGCCAAGTTCGCCGAAATAGTGGACCAGATTATAGGTGAAACTGTCGTAGTTATCGATCAACAGGAACATCGGTTCGGGCTTTCGGGTTGCTGGAATTCACCAGTCTGCGGTCATGCGGTTCTTGGGTCTGGCGGCGTTGGCCTTTGTCGCGGTATACATGCGCAGGCAGGCCAAGCGGCGTCAAGCCTTCGCCCCGTGTTCAGAGCGCAACCCGGGGAGAGAAAGGCACAGGCGGAACCGCGGGCCGGTCAGCACAGGATGTGTCTGACCAATCAGGGCAAAGGGCGGAAGCAATGGCAAGAGGAACGTTCGCAGGTATTGTTTGGGGCACTGTCGCGGCCGCGATCGGGGCAGGGGGTCTTTCGATTGCGATGGGTCCGCCAGACCGCGCTGACGACCAAGGGGCTGATGCGACCGCAACACAGATTGAGGCGCCCGCGGAACCGGCCGTTGATTCCGCTGCCGAAACTGCGCCCGAGGTCGCTGCGGCGCCGGATGCGCCGGTGGAACCAGATGCGGGTGACGCGGTTGCGCTGAGCGCGCCTGCCGATCAACAGGCTGCCCCGGCAGCGCAGGATGCCCCTGCATTGGCTGCGCCATCAGAGCAGGATTTGCCAGCTCAGCCTCTGGCGCGGCCGGTTGCCCCGGCGGTGGGTGTTGCGCCTGAGGGTTTGGCGGAGACTGATCCTGCGCCACAGGATGCCGGTGCTGCCGTTGGCGCCGGATCGGATGCAGCCCCGGATCAGGCTGACGCTCTGATTGCACCGGATGCTCCGGATGCGGACGCCGCGCCAGGCGCGCCGGAAGACCCAACGCGCCGCCCTGAAGTTCCCGAAGCCCCGGTTCAGGCGGATGCCGCACCCGTGCAAGAGGGTGCGCTGGATGCGCCCAAGCCCGAAGCGCCCGTCAACGCCGCTCTGGGTGCTGCTGGTGGTGCACTGACAGCCCCAGACGCGGATGGTATCCCGGAATTGGACGTTGCCCCGGCTGATCCTTTGCCAGCGCAAGAGGAAGACGTGGCTTTGGCTGCGCCGGAACAGGGTGCTGCGCGGCCTTCGATCGGCGAGCCAGCCGGATCTCTGATCGGGCGCAACAGTGCAGTGACCCAAAGCCGCTTGCCGCGAATTGGTGCGGCTGATCCTGCAGCGGCTGCCCCGGCTATTGCCGTATCACAAAGCAGCCCCCTGATGCAGTTTGCTGCGCCCGCAGATCCCGAAGCAGGTGTGCCGCGTTTCGCTGTCGTCCTGATTGACGACGGCAGTGGGCCATTGGGCCCCGAGGCTCTTCGTTCGTTTCCCTTTCCTCTGAGCTTTGCGATTTCCTCAGGACATCCGGACCCGGCTGCTGCGGCTGCTGGGTATCGTGCGAATGGATTCGAGGTCATGGTTATCGCGAATGTGCCCGAAGGTGCGCAGGCCACCGATATCGAAGTGTCCATGCAGGCGGCTCTGGACATCGTGCCAGAGGCGGTAGCGGTGCTCGAAGCACCGGAAGGCGGGTTGCAGCAGAACCGTCAGACCTCGACGCAAGTGGCCGAGTACCTCGCCTCAACCGGGCATGGCCTGCTGTTGCAGGCCAAGGGGTTGAATACCGGCCAACAGCTTGCTTTGCGCGCCGGTGTTCCGTCGGCAGCTGTATTTCGGGACCTGGACGGTGAGGGGCAGGCCACCGGCGTGATCCGACGCGTGCTGGATATGGCGGCGTTGCGTGCCAGTCAGGAAGGGTCCGTCGTGCTGGTTGGACGGGTGCGCGCTGACACGGTTTCGGCGCTGATCCAATGGGGTCTGCAGGATCGCGCAGGCACCATATCGTTGGTCCCGGCCTCGCTCATCTTGCAGGAATCGCTTCAACCCTGATCCGGTTCGGCCCAGGTCTTCATGGTCTGGGCCAGATCACCATAACCTGTTTGGCGGTGCTCGAATTTTAGGCCAAGACGATTAGCCTGATCCTGCGCCATGGCTGTCAGCTTCGGATCTTCGGTCTGCGCCAGATAAACCAGTGTTTCGTAATGCGCGAAATACATGTCTCTGAGTTGCGGGTGGCGATCCAGCCCGAGCGGTTTCCAGACAAAGGCATCGAACTGACGCACCAGAAAATCGGTCAGATAGAACGCTGTCACCTCGCCGCGCTCTGCGAAGGCGTCGATTCCGTCAAAGAATGCGTAGCAATGCGGCCCGGGCACCATCTCGACGCCCAGTTCCTCGCAGGCCGCTGCGAGCAGCCCGCCGGTTCCGCAGTCTGCATAGACAACGCAGATGCGATCATAGTTGTCTTTGTGCTCGGCAATGGCTTCGCGGACAGCCGGGGTGATCCGTTCTGGATGGTTGTGCAGGATCGCGGGCAGGCAGGCCAGATCGAGATGATCCCAGCCGTTCATCCGTTTGATATCCAGGATTTCGCGGGCGAGCGCCCCACAGGCCAGCAAAAGCGTTCGGCCTTGTCCGGCCGGTGCAAGGCCGGAGTCGGTCAACGTGTCGGGGGACAGGGGCTCTGCGGTGACAGCCGTGGTGTCAGGCTTGCCCGTCGTCATGGGGAACATGGGCCATCGCCCAGCGAGCGGCCAGAGCCAGACAAAGTGCGAGTGGCAAGACTGTCATGAGCCCAAAGGCGTTCAGCGCCCAAAGGGTAGCACCCGCTGCAGCAAGAACGAAAACGACCAAAAGGGCAAAGGATGTGACAGGCATACCGATCTCCTACTGAGGCCAGTATGCGGCAGATTTTTGCAAAGAAAAAGGCCCCATCACAAAGATGGGACCTTTTGGCAGGAATTGTCTCGGGGCTGTGCAAGATTCAGCCGGCCGCCATCTGATTGTGCTTGCGGGACATGAAATCCTTGGCCGTTTCAACCGCAACAGCCGCATCGCGGCAGTAGGCGTCTGCACCGATTGCTTTGCCGAACTCTTCGTTCAGAGGCGCGCCGCCAACCAGAACGACATAGTCGTCGCGAATCCCTTTTTCGACCATCGTGTCGATAACGACCTTCATATAAGGCATGGTCGTGGTCAGCAGGGCGGACATTCCCAGAATGTCTGGCTCTTCGGTGGCAATGGCATCGAGATAGTTTTCGACGGGGTTGTTGATCCCCAGATCGACGACTTCGAAACCGGCCCCTTCCATCATCATCGACACAAGGTTCTTGCCGATGTCGTGGATGTCGCCCTTGACAGTGCCGATGACCATTTTGCCCATGCGCGGTGCGCCGGTTTCCGCCAGAAGCGGCTTGAGAATGGCCATGCCGCCTTTCATGGCGTTGGCAGCCAGCAGAACCTCGGGCACGAACAGAATGCCGTCGCGGAAGTCATGGCCGACAATCGTCATGCCACCCACGAGCGCCTCTGTAAGTACGCGGTACGGTTCCCATCCGCGTTCCAGCAGAATGTTCACACCCTCTTCGATCTCTTCCTTGAGACCATCATAGAGGTCGTCGAACATCTGTTGGACAAGTTCCTCGTCGTCGAGTTCGGAGAGGATGATGTCGTCTTCTTCGTCGGACATTGCGCTATTCCTTCTGAAGGGGCATGCCACCGCATACCCCGGATATACCTGACTATTCGTCGTTTTGTTTGCGATTCAATTGCCGGATTGCGACCAAGAGCGCGCAGGTTCCGACGCGCGGGGGATCGAATTCGTTCGGATTGCAAATGTTCTTATTATGTTCCATATTTGCCTGATGTCTTCCGAATTGCCCAAATCCCTCCGTCCGGTGCACAAAGAGCAGCGCCGGGGCAGGGGTGCGATCAGCCGGAATTCGGGGCGATACGAACGGTTTACCCATGCCGATACGCACGACGGCTGGGAAATCCCCGAGGATCGCCCGATCCTGCGGACGCAGGTCAGTCTGGAAAGGCCGCGCAGTGCGATCACCTACCAGCGTTCGCCGGATTTGCCGTTTGACCGCTCCATCAACCCGTACCGGGGGTGTGAACATGGATGCATCTATTGTTTTGCGCGGCCGACGCATGCCTATCTGGGCCTTTCGCCGGGACTGGACTTTGAAACGCAGCTCATAGCGCGTCCTGCGATCTCGGAGGTTCTGGCCCAAGAGTTGCGCAGCAAATCCTATCGCGTCGCGCCTCTGGCAATCGGGACGAATACTGATCCCTATCAGCCGATCGAACAGCAGCAGGAAGTCACACGGTCCATTTTGAGCGTTCTCGCGGCGCACAAACACCCGGTTGCGATCGTGACCAAGGGCAGTCTGATCGAACGAGACATCGACATTCTGTCCGATATGGCAAAGCAGGGTCTTGCGCGGGTCGGGATCTCGGTAACCACTTTGGATCGCAAGCTTTCGCGCTCGATGGAGCCGCGCGTGCCGGACCCTAAGCGCAGATTGAAAACCATCCGCCGGTTGGTGGAAGCCGGCATTCCCGTCCGGGTTATGGCCTCGCCGATTGTGCCGGCCCTGACCGACTCCGAGCTTGAAGCAAGTCTCGAGGCGGGGGCTGCGGCCGGCGCCACGAGCGCAAGCTGGATCATGCTGCGCCTGCCTCTTGAGGTGGCGCCGCTTTGGCGCGAATGGTTGGTCGAGCATTACCCCGACCGCGCAGAGCGGGTTTTGAACCGGCTGCGGGAAATGCACGATGGCAAGCTGTATTCCGCGCAATGGCACACACGCATGCGCGGGGACGGGCCCTATGCCCAGATGATTGACCAGCGGTTTCGGCACGCCGCGCGGCGTTTGGGGCTGAACACCCCGCAACCTACTCTGCGCAGCGACCTGTTTGCCGTGCCGCCCCGAAGGGGCGACCAGCTGTCTTTGTTCTGATGCGTCTGTGTCAGAAAATGAAATCATCGGCTGTCAAATCAGATGCTTGTAGCGTTCCGCCTGCGGAAGATACGAACAGAACATCGCCACCATAATCGATGCGCACGCGTCCGCCGTCATTGGCAGCAGGACGTTCACAGATTGCGACCGTGCACGAGCCGTTGCTTGAGAGGTATGGAGTCGTTCCTGTGGAAAATGGGGTAAGAGCCGAGATCGTTCCGTTCAAAAAAGCGACTTTAGAAATAGGCTGATTGTTCGGATTGTCAGAGATGGTTGCCAACCCCACCGCACGAGCTGAATTTTGTTGATACTCGTGCAGTGGGAAGGGAATAGGCCAGTACTTTCTGCAATCGTGTGGACGTGTATGAGAAAGCCTGTCTGTTGGATGACTTTTGACAGTTTCCATAGCGCTACCATTCTTCGATTCATGCGGTAGGTTCGGCCGCCAAGTTCCCAAGCGGTCTGTGCCGCTGCTCAGGCGCGGCGTCGGCGGCTGCGGCGCTCGCGGGTGGGGCCGGTGGTGTCGCCGGTTCCATCGCTTTCGGAACTAAATCCGCCCAAGGCAGTGGTGATCTGATCCAGCGTCGGGCGCGCACCCCGAGGTCGGGTTTCCAGTGCCTCACGCATAGAGCGCAAGTGTTCCGGCATGGTTCCGCAACACCCGCCAATGATCTTGGCGCCGCAATCCCGCGCGAGAACCGCGTAGTCAGCCATCAGTTCCGGTGTGCCGTCATAGTGAATATGGCCATCCACGTATTTGGGAATGCCCGCGTTGCCCTTGGCGATCAGATGACGCTCTGTACCCTGCGCTGAAAAGCCCAGAACCGTGCGCAACAAATCCGACGCCCCCGTGCCGCAGTTTGCCCCAAATGCAATAGGTGGGTTTGGCAGTTCTTCGACCAGTTTTACCATGGCTGACGAAGTGACACCCATCATCGTGCGCCCCGCAGTGTCAAAGCTCATGGTGCCGCACCAAGGGGCGTCGATGTTTCCAAAGGCTTCGGCCGCGGCCAGAAACTCTTCGGGTGCGCTGATGGTTTCAACCCAGAGCACGTCTGCGCCACCGTCCATCAGGCCCTTGGCGGTTTCTTCGAACATCTCCACCGCGCTCTCGTGGCTCAGCGTTCCTGCAGCGCCCATGATCTCGCCTGTTGGACCGACAGAGCCTGCAACGATAACGTCGCGCCCCGCGGCATCAGCGATTTCGCGGCCAAGTTCTGAGGCCAGTTTGGAAAAGTGATAGGCCTTGTCTGCTGCATTATGCAGCTTGAGGCGCGACGCATTGGCCCCAAATGAGTTGGTCAGGAACAGGTCAGAGCCAGCATCGACTGCGCCGCGGTAGAGCGCGCGGATCTTGTCAGGCTCATCCTCATTCCAGAATTCGGGCGCGTCCCCGGACATGAGCCCCATGTTGAACAGGTTCGTACCGGTTGCCCCATCGGCGAGAAGCCAGTCACGGGTTTCGAGAGCTTTGGAAAGTGCATTGGACATGAGTGGTGTTGCCTGCGTTGTTTTGCAGACCACATCCCATGCTCGCAGGGTTCAAGGCAAACTCATAATCTGCATGTTAAACATGAATGTGCTGCACATTGCTGGATAGCACATGTCCAGCTATTTGCCGTCAGACAAGTCCTGCAGCATCTGGGTGATATTGGCATTTGCCGGGCGGACCCGATGCAGAAAGGTCAAAAGCGTTATCAGGTCTTCGCGTGCTCTGGGATTGTTGCGGTTGGCCCGTTTGGCAATCCGCATCAAAGCGCCAACTTCAGTGTTGGCGAGCGTGTTTTGGTTTAATTCCTGTGCAATGCTATTGGCGATCTGATTGATCTGATCTTGCGAAAACAAAGCAACTTCATCGCCTTGTTGGTCGCTCTTTGCGACAGGGTCAGGCCAAATCAGTTTTTCAGAAGAAGGCACCATTTTATTGATTGCGTCGATGTCAGGGCCAATTCTGTCGCGCAATTGTTCGACGATTGTTGCCGGAACGGGAAGCGGGTCATGCTCTACGATCGGCAGGTTTTCGATAAGGCCTTTGGAGAGAAACCTTGCCGGTTGTTTGGTATCTGCTTTGTTTAGGGCGCTTTGGAGCATCAGCTCGGACCGCGTCAGGGACCGATTGACCGGAACATCCAGAATATCGGCCTTAGCCAGAAACGCGTCGCTGGATTGACCAAGCAGCAGTCCAAAAAACCGATCTGCCAGCGATTTGCTACACCGCGAATAGTTAGCCAGCTCAACTGGAATGCCCTTGTCCTGAAATACGGACAGAAGAAGACGAACCCGTTGGAAGGTGTCAGAGGTGTTTGCGAAATCTGCCAGTGACCCGCCGTAACCGGCATGTTTTACGACCTGAGCATAGTAGGAGCCGACAAAATCTATCGGATCACGTAAGAACAGGATGATCTTTACCGGGTGCTGGGCCGTCAACCGATCGAGTTGATCGGGCTCATCCGAAATTTTGAGTGTCATCTGTTCGCGCGAGAACAGCACATCCTTTTCCGACGCGGATTGTGCTTTGCTTAGCACGACGTCGGCCCAGTCTTCACCGGGAGCAAAGTCGATATTGCCGGAACTCATGCCGCCGCGCCGGGCGTCTTCCATCATCGGATGCTCTGGGTAGTGCAGCCCGAATTCACGCAACAATTCGACATTGCGCGCCAGGATCGACTGCATGGCGGTCGTGCCGGTCTTCCAGATCCCGATATGAAGGATCAGCGCCAAACCGTTATTCCCACTCGATTGTGCCCGGAGGTTTGGACGTGACATCATAGGTCACACGGTTGATGCCTTTGACCTCGTTGATTATGCGCGTGGCTGTTTCGCCCAAAAACTCATGGCTGAACGGGTAATAATCCGCCGTCATACCATCAACCGAAGTCACGGCCCGCAGCGCACAGGCGAAATCATAGGTGCGTCCATCACCCATCACGCCAACGGTGCGCACTGGAAGGATCGCGACAAAGGCCTGCCAGATTTCATCATAGAGGCCGTGTTTGCGGATCTGATCGATATAGACCGCATCTGCCTTGCGCAGAATTTCCAGCTTTTCGCGGGTGATCTCGCCGGGGCAGCGAATAGCCAGACCGGGACCGGGGAAGGGGTGACGACCGATGAAGTGATCGGGCAGGCCAAGTTCGCGACCCAGCGCTCGGACCTCGTCCTTAAAGAGCGCGCGCAGAGGCTCTACCAACTTCAGGCCCATTTTCTCGGGCAAACCGCCAACATTGTGGTGCGATTTGATGGTCACGGAAGGACCGCCGGAAAAGCTGACCGACTCGATCACATCCGGATAGAGTGTGCCCTGGGCGAGGAATTCAGCGCCTTCGATGTCATTTGCGTATTTCTGGAACACGTCAATAAACAGACCGCCGATAATCTTGCGCTTGGTTTCGGGGTCAGACACGCCTTCGAGTTTGCCAAGGAAAAGCTCGGTTTCGTCGGCATGGATCAACGGCAGGTTATAGTGGTCGCGGAACATGCCGACCACTTCTTCGGCCTCGTTCATACGCAGCAGACCGTGGTCCACGAATACACAGGTCAGTTGCTCACCGATGGCTTCGTGAATCAACACCGCAGCAACCGAACTGTCGACCCCGCCGGACAGCGCACAGATGACCTGTTTGTCGCCGACCTGTTCGCGGATCTTCTGAACGGCTTCTTCGCGATAGCTGGCCATGGTCCAGTCGCCGGTAAACCCTGCCAGCTTTACAAAGTTCTCATAGAGCTTAGCGCCGCGTGGTGTGTGGTGCACCTCGGGGTGGAACTGAACGGCGTAAAAGTTTCGCGCTGTGTCGGCCGTGATCGCAAAGGGTGCACCGGGGGAGGTGCCATAGACCTCAAAGCCCGGAGCCAACGCGGCGACATGATCGCCGTGGCTCATCCAGACCTGCTCGCGGCCATCATCGAACCAGCCGTCCAGCAGGTCCAGCTTGGCAGAGGGCTCCACATAGGCGCGACCAAACTCAGCAGTGCCTTCGCCAGAGACCACGTTGCCGCCCAATTGCTGCATCATGACCTGCTGACCATAGCAGATGCCCAAAATCGGAACGCCATAGTCAAAGACACCGTCCGGTGCGCGGGGACTGCCATCCCGGGTGACGCTGTCGGGCCCTCCGGAAAAGATGATCGCCTTGGGTGCCATCTCATGGATCAGGTCCATGGTGACTGCCTGATAAGGGCGGATTTCGGCGAGAACATTCAACTCGCGCAGACGGCGCGCAATCAGCTGCGTTACCTGGCTGCCAAAGTCGATGATGAGAAGGCGGTCATGCTGGGCTTGGGTCATGCGCTCTGTTAGAACCGCCAATGGAAAAGTTCAATATCAAGGATCAGCGAAGGAGCAGCTGCTATGAGGGTTATTACCGAATTTGGCATGGGAACATCGCTGCGCAGGGGGGACTACACCGAAGCGGCGGCCCGAGGCATCAAAAACGCGCTTTGGCGGAACTCGATCAATGCTGCCGAACTGTATGGATTCGACAAATCCGATATGCAACTGACCGTGGATGTCGGTGTCCAGAAACCTCAGGCGGTGGATGTCGATGCACTGCGTGAGATTTTCCCTTACGGCCAGCCCACGATTCGTCTGTCCCAAGGGGGGCTGGACATTGCCCGGCCCGAAGGCACGGGCAACCCCACCGTTATCGCCAATGTCGCAATCACCGTGAGTTTTGACATGGTGCCGGTAGAGGAGACCGCGTGATGCAGCGATTGATCATTGAAATGGCAATAGGCACGGATCTGCATGGACAGGACTATACCAAGGCTGCGTGCCGTGCCGTTGAACAGGCCTTGCGCCATGCCTCGCTGCCAGCGCTATCACTGCCGGGTATGGATCAAGCCGAAATTCGGGTCCATATCGGCGTGCAGGATCCCGATCGTGTCGACAAACAAGCCGTGGCTGCTTGCCTGCCGCGGTCCGGTTCTGAGGTTACGGTCGCGCTGGGCGGATTGGATGTCGCTGTCGAAGAGGGTGCGATTGGTGCCGTGACTGCAAGCGCTGCGATCGAAGTATTCTTGCCAAAACAAGACGGTTGGCGCCTGCGCCCGACTGACTAAACGTAGCCGATCAGGCCATAGCACACCCCAATGTCGTTTTCTCGCGCCATACGCCGGAAACGACAGGGGGCGTGTTCCTCTGGCAAGCTAGACAAATGCTCAACCGGGGTTCCGCACCCCGCATCGGCGCAGAGGGGAAAAGCAATGGCAGAGGCAACAGCAGCACGTAGACGGTCTCGCGGCAGTGGCGGCGGTGCGGCACGACGTGCCGAACGGACCGCGATCAGCACTGAAACCGCCAAGTATATCGAGCGGAATATTCCGAACCTCGAAATTCTGAACGAAGAAGCGCTGGAAATCATCGAGACCAATGCAGAGCAGGTCCTCGAAGAAATTGGTGTGAACTTTGTCAATAACCCTGTCGCGCTGGACCGCTGGCGTGATGCAGGTGCGGACATCGATGGTGAACGCGTTCGTATCCCCAAGGGTTTGGCCCGGCAATTGTGCAGCACCGCGCCCAGCACCTTTACCCAGCATGCCCGCAATCCATCCCGCTCGGTCGAGATTGGCGGCAGAAACCTGGTTCTTGCCCCTGTCTATGGCCCGCCCTTCGTGCACGACATGGAAAAAGGCCGCCGCTACGCGACCATGGCGGATTTCGAGAACTTTGTGAAACTGGGCTACATGTCAAAGTGGCTGCATCATTCGGGCGGCACCGTATGCGAGCCGACAGACATCCCGGTGAACAAGCGCCACCTCGATATGCTGATGGCGCATATGACGCTGTCCGATAAGCCCTTCATGGGGTCGGTGACAGAACCCAGCCGGGCGCAGGACAGTGTCGACATGGCGGGTATTCTGTTCGGCAAGGACGTCGTGCAGCAAAAGACGGTGATGACGTCACTGATCAACATCAACTCGCCTTTGACATTTGACGATGTGATGATGGGCGCTCTCGAGGTCTACGCCCAGAACAATCAGGCGTCGATCATTTCGCCCTTTATCGTCGGCGGTGCCATGGCGCCTGTTTCCGTGGCCGGTACGCTGACGCAGGTTATGGCCGAAGTCTTGGCCGGTATCGCCTATTCCCAGCTGATCCGTCCGGGTGCCCCGGTGATTATGGGGGCTTTCGTCACATCGATCGATATGAACTCTGGTGCGCCAACGTTCGGCACACCAGAAGCGGCGCATATCACCTATGGCGCTGGGCAGTTGGCACGGCGGCTGGGATTGCCGTACCGGTCTGCTGGCTCGTTCTGCGGCTCCAAATTGCCCGACGCGCAGGCCGCCTACGAGACCGCCAACAGTTTGAACATGGGCTTGCTCGCTGGTGTGAATTTCATGCTGCATTCCTGCGGATGGATGGAGGGCGGCCTTGTGGCGTCCTTTGAAAAATTCGTGATGGACGCAGACCAGCTGGGCACGTTGCATCATCTCGCAAAGGGTGTTGCGGTGGACGAAAACGCACAGGCCATGGATGCGTTGCGCGAAGTGGGCCCGGGCGGACATTTCCTCGGATGCGCCCATACGCAGGCGAACTTCAAAGAGGCGTTCTGGCGGTCGGATCTGTTCGACTACAAACCGTATGAGACCTGGTCTGAAGAAGGTGCGCGAGACACGGCCAGTTTTGCCAATGCACGAGTCAAACGGTTGCTGGAAACCTATCAAAAGCCCGCCATGGATCCGGGCATCGAAGAGGCCTTGCAGGCCTATGTGGCACAAAAGAAAGAAAGCATGCCGGACAGCTTTACCTAATCCAATGCAGTGCTGAGATTTAGCCCGGGCCGCAGTGTCCGGGCTTTTTCTTTGGAATCAACGTGTTGCGGTTCGGATCAGTTGCGCTTCGCCCATCATGGCGCAGAGCACTTCGACATGGCGGCTGATGGAATAGCTGGCGGCCTCGGCGACGCGGGCGTCATTCAGGCCTTCTTCGATTTCGATCAGGCGCATCAGGGCCGCACCGGGACGGGGCAGGCGGCCATATCCGAACAGACGTTTCAGCTGAGTGTCCCGGCGATAATCCTGCGCACCAATGCGCGCGGCCCGTATCAGCAACCGGGGGCGACGCAAGCTTTCGAGCATTCCAATGAGGTCTTTCATGGGCTTTCCCTTTTGCATGTGAATTCATGGGTCATGAATTGCACAACTTTAGCGCGTGTTGCGCAAAGTGGGTGTTGTCCGCACGGTCGTTCAAGGAAGGGTTATCAATTGATGATCCATACCTTTTCAGCACCAATGCGATTAACCAATAGGTAACAAACACACCCTTAAGTTGTTATCCCAAGGGTGTTGTGGATAAGTTTTATAGACATTGTTGTGCGGTAGGGCCGTCGATTGGCCGTTGGAAAGACAGGGGATGCAAATGTCACAGCTCATAGAAACGAGCGGACCAAAGGAAATACCGAACTGGGTGCCACGGGCCGCGCGTCTGTATCTCGCGCATACCGAAGAAGGGTGCTCGATCCGTCAATTGGCGCGCGATATCGGCTGCCATGCCTCGACGGTTCTGCGTCAAGTCCGGCGCATAGAGAACCGGCGAGACGATCCATTGGTGGACGCTGCCCTCAAACGTCTGGGGGTTTCACACCCGTCGGGTCCCGGCGTGCAGACCGATGCGAAACACGTCCCTAAGGATGAACGTTGTATGACCAAGGCCGAAGATTTCACTGCATCGCCCGACGAAGCCACGTTGGCACGAGAAGCCCGGCGAATCCTGAAACGACTGTGTGAAAGCGGTGCGGTTTTGGCCGTCGCGGCCGAGATGGACAAGGCTGTTGTCGTACGGGACACCGGCGATGGCGGCTCGACCCGTTCTGCGGTTGTCGATTCCACCATTGCGCAGGCCATGGCGCTTAAGGACTGGATTGCCTGCGACGCACCGGGCCGCATTTCGCGCTACCGGATTACGTCGATCGGGCGCAGCACATTGAACCGGCTGGTGGCAGAACAGGAAAACCGCGTTCGCGGGTTCGCCGAGGCGCAGGCCGGGTTTGACACAGGGCGCGAGGCCGAGGCCGCCCTCAATGCCATTGAAGCAGACCCAAGGGCGCGTCGAGGCCGCTTTTTACTGGCCGAAAGCCCTTTGATCGCCTTGGCGCGGCGCAAGGACAAATCCGGTGACGCATTCCTGAACGAAGAGCTAGTGGCCGCCGGCGAACGATTGCGCGAAGACTTTGAGTTGGCCCAGATCGGCCCGCGTGCTGCGCAGAATTGGGACACATTTTTAACGGATGGTATCCTTGGCGGTACCGAAGGGGATGCCGTCAAAGGTGGCGCCGACGCGCGGGCTCGACTTGAAGCGGCGCTCAGAGACCTTGGTCCAGGGCTGGGAGATGTCGCGCTGCGCTGCTGTTGCTATCTCGAAGGTCTCGAAATGACTGAAAAAGAACTGGGCTGGTCCGCGCGTTCCGGCAAGATCGTTCTGCGCATCGCATTGCAGCGACTCAGGCATCACTACGCTCAGCGTGCCGCGCAGGGCGGTGATCTCGTTGGTTAAGGATGAATTGCGGTCGTCGCGCTCTGCGCGGGCTGCATTCCCGCGTCCCATTCAGCGCGAGTCAGCGCCGGAGTGAGCAGCTCACTCCGGCGCGTAACGCACTCAGAACACTTAGTAATGGTGCAGGGGGAAACTCATTACCTTGGGGATGCGACGCTGTGAGACAGCTGTGCGGTACTAGCAAATCCCCCCGCAACTCCGTATTACGGAATGCAGATATATTCTTCGCGGGGAAAAAACTGTGCGAGACCTCAAGTTGCCCAACGAGCGCCATCCGGAAAAAGCGCATCGCCCGGATAACGCCCAGCCCAAGAAACCGGACTGGATTCGTGTGAAGGCTCCGGGTGGGGCGGGATACAATGAAACCCGCCGCATCATGCGCGAACACAAGCTTGTCACCGTCTGCGAAGAAGCGGGTTGTCCGAACGCCGGGGAATGCTGGAATCAGGGCCACGCGACCATGATGATCATGGGCGAAATCTGTACGCGCGGCTGCACCTTTTGCAACGTGGCGACCGGGCGCCCTGATGCGCTGGATCTGTTTGAACCGGGCCGCGTGGCGGATGCGGTGCAAAAGCTGGGGCTGAACCACGTGGTCATCACCTCGGTGGACCGGGATGATCTGGAAGATGGCGGGGCCGAACATTTTGCCCAGACCATTCGCGCCGTGCGTCATCGCAGTCCGGGTACGACAATTGAAATTTTGACGCCGGATTTCCTCAAATGTGCGCCAGAGGTGCTGGAAATCGTGGTCGATGCCAAACCGGATGTGTTTAACCACAACCTTGAAACTGTTCCGGGTCTCTATCCCGAAGTGCGGCCCGGCGCGCGCTACTTCCATTCGCTGCGCCTGTTGCAACGGGTCAAGGAAATCGATCCTTCGATCTTTACCAAGTCGGGTATCATGGTCGGCCTTGGGGAAGACGCGCAAGCGGTCAAGCAGGTCATGGATGACATGCGCGCCGCTGATGTGGATTTCCTGACAATCGGTCAATACTTGCAGCCGACGCCCAAGCACCACGCGGTTCACCGCTTTGTCACGCCCGAGGAATTCGCCGCCTACGAAAAGGCCGCCTACGGCAAAGGCTTCGAGATGGTCTCTGCCACTCCGCTGACGCGCTCAAGTTATCATGCGGGGGACGATTTCGCCCGCCTGCGCGCCGCGCGAGAGGCCAAGCTGGCCCGGGGCTGACGGCCAAGTACCACTGTCAAAAAGAAAAGGGGCCGCGAAACCGGCCCCTTTTTTTGTTTGTTCTGGCTGAAGGTCTCAGGGATTCGGGATCGCCTTGACGTAGGCGGCGACCGCATCCCGGTCTTCTTTGCTGAGTTCCGAAAAGTTCTGAACCACTTCGGCCATGTGACCACCCACGCTGTCGAAATCGGGGGTGAATCCGGTTTCGAGATAGTAGGCTATATCTGCGGCAGACCACTTCAGTTTATCCGGTGTCAGCGCGGGAATCGTGCCCTGGCCCGAAGGATTCGGCGCACCTGCCATCCATTGGCCGGTGTTCAAGGCGCCTACAGGATTGCGCGGTGTGTGGCATTCGGCGCAATGGGCCAAAGCCTCAACCAGATACTGGCCACGGGCCAGATCATCCGGAACATCCATTACGAACCCGTCTGGCATGAACAGGAACTTCCAACCGCCGACAGAGCGGCGGATGTTGAACGGAAAGCCAACATCATGCGGTTTCGAGGTCACATCGGACGCTGGCAAGGTCTGCATAAAGGCCCAAAGGTCCTTCAGATCTCCATCTGTCATGCGGCTGTAGGCGGTGTAGGGAAAGGCTGGATAGTAATGCTGGCCCGCCGGTGAAACGCCGCGCAGCACGGCATTGGCAAACTGTTCCTGAGTCCAGTTGCCGATCCCGGCTTCGGGGTGGGGTGAAATATTTGGTGCGTAAAAAGTGCCAAAATCTGATGCAAAGGCCTGACCACCGGTCAGCAAATTTTTGTCTTCGGCTCCCTTGGCGTGGTGACAAGAGGCACAGCCCGCAGCGGTGTAGACGGTTTTGCCCGCCTCTGCGTTTCCTGTGGCCTCGGCGAACTGGGCGGCGTCGACCGTGTCTGGCGCCGTAACCCAGAGTCCAATCCCGGCCGCCACAACGGCAGCCGGGATCAGCAGTTTCAACAAGCGGCGCACGGCCTGTTACTCGGGCGTACGGTAAGTGTCGTGGCACGCTTTGCAGGTGCCGCCCATCTTGCCCAGTGCGGGGCCGATGGCTTCGACACCTGTCGCCGCTGCGGTCTGCATTTCTGCGGCCGCCGCACCGAATGCGCCCCACTTTTCAAGAACATCCGGCAGGTTTTCCCACATCGCTGGCATTGCGCGCGTGCCGTCGATCGACATGCTGTCAGAACCTTCGGGCCAAAGCGGTGCTTGGTTGACCATCGAAACGCCGACGAGCGAGTCGGCTGCTGCCTGAGCTGCTTCGGCGTCATATTCCACAGCGCCACGGGCCATGCCGCCCAGAATGCCAAGATTGATCGCCATAATACGGAATTGACCCTGGCGGGCCTTGAGTTGCGCTTCGAAATCCTGCGCATACGCGGCGGTGCTGCCGAGGGTGGCGACTGCGGCCAAAAGGGTCAAAGTCTTTTTCATGGAGGAACTCCCTAGTGTGATTAATAGTAGCAACCATAGTATGTTTAGGGGCCGCAACAAACACATTCCACAAATTTGCGGGGCAGGTGCGCATAAATGCAAAAACTGAACTGGGATGATCTTCGATATGTGCTGGCTGTGGCCGATTCCGGCTCTGTGGCCAGCGCGGCGCGAATTCTTGGGGTCAACCACGCTACGGTCCTGCGCCGGCTGAACGCTTTTGAAGCTGCCGCAGGTGCCCCGGTGTTTGAGCGCAGCGCGCAGGGCTATCGGCTGCGGGCGGATCGGCTGGCCGTGATTGAGGCCGCACGGGATGCCGCCAGCGCGCTTGACCGGGCAGGGCGCCACCTGAGCGAAACCCTGCCGGATGGTGGCTCTTTGATGCGCCTGACGTCGGTGGATTCGCTGTGCCAATCGGTTCTGGCCGAGGAAATGCCGCAGATTGCCAAGCGGATTGCGCCGCACCGGCTTGCGCTGATCTCGGCCAACACCCGGCTCGATATCTCAAGACTCCAGGCAGAAATGACAGTCCGGCCCACACCCACGCTCGAAGAGTTCATGGTCGGGGAAATTGCCTGCGATCTGGCTTTTGCGGTTTACGCGAACAAGGACGCGCCGGGCGGCTGGCTGGGACTGGGCGGCACCTTGGCTGGCTCATTGCCGGGGCGATGGTTGGCCGATCACGTGCTCTCTGAACATGTGGTGGCCTTGGCTGATAGCTTTCAGGTTCTCACTGTCATGGCGCAGGCCGGAATGGGGCGGGCCGTTTTGCCCTGTATTTTGGGGGATCGTGCGCGGGGGCTGAACAGGATCGACTGTGACATGCCGGATCTGCGGGTGCCGCTTTGGGTGGCAACGCACCGCGATCTTGCGGGGCTGCCCCGCATTGACTTGTTGCAGCGCGCCGTCTTTGCAGCCCTCAGGCGTCAACGGGACGCGCTGGAAGGTGTAGCGAAGGGCGCGTGACCGCAGCCGTTTTCAGTCTGGATCGGTGAAACGGACCTTGCCGATAAAGGGCAGGTTGCGGTTGCGCTGCGCAAAATCGATGCCGTAGCCGACCACAAATTCGTCGGGAATCTCAAATCCCGTCCAATCCGCTTTGACGTCCACTTCACGGCGGCTGGGTTTGTCGAGAAGCGCGATCGAACGCAGCTTGTGCGGTTTGCGCGCTTTCAGCAGCCCCAGAACATGTTTCATTGTGAATCCGGTGTCGATGATGTCCTCGACGACCAGTACATCGCGCCCTTCGATTCCACCGCGCAGGTCCTTCAGAATGCGCACCTCTCGCGAACTTTCCATGCCGTCGCCGTATGACGACGCCTCAAGGAAATCCACCTCGACCGGCAGATCAAGCTCTCGCACCAGATCGGCGATGAACACGAATGATCCGCGCAACAACCCCACGACAATCAGCTTGTCGGTATCCGAGAACTCGGTCTGGATTGCACTACAAAGCGCTTCGATCCGCGCGGCAATGGATTTGGCCGAGATCATCTGGTCTACGACATAAGGACGCTGTGTCATGGGTTTACCCTTGAAATTTGAGCCGCAGCATACGACATGACCCGACAATGTCACGGATGCAAGGGGGCGAGATGCCGACCCATTCGGAAACCCGTACGCTGCCTTATTCGGCGCAGCAGATGTACGACCTTGTGGCCGACGTGGCCAACTACCCCAAGTTCCTGCCCTGGACGGCGGCGGCCCGCATTCGGTCGCGCGAAGAGCAGGGCGATCATGAGGTGATGCTGGCGGATCTGGTCATCTCGTTCAAGGTGTTCCGCGAACGCTTTGGCAGCCGGGTCACACTGTGGCCCGAAGCCCAAAAGATCGACACAGAATACTTGGATGGCCCGTTCAATCACATGGTGTCAAAATGGGCCTTCAAAGACGTGGACGGCGGGGTCGAAGTGTCCTTCTTCGTGGATTTCGAATTCCGCAACCGGATTTTGCAAGGCGCGGCGGGGATGTTCTTTTACGAGGCCATGCAACGTATTGTGAGGGCTTTCGAACGGCGCGCCGCCGAGCTTTACAGCTAGCGCGCTCCGGCGCATCTTGCCTGAGGGATCGCGGTTTTGCGGCTCATGTTCAGGAGGGATGACAAGTGACCATCGCAGCTGACCCGGTCGGGCCTATTCTCGACGCCAGCTTGGCCAAACAGACCGAATCTGCGCTTCAGGTCATGCGGATGTCCTTGCAGGACTGGACCGCCTGCGCTCTGGCCGGGCGCAGCGAGCCGGTCGCGCGTATCACCCGCGCCATGATTGTCGAAGAAGGCGGCGCCGAACAGGCCAGTCTGCTGGGTGGGGGGCGCGCGCCGGCCCGTGCTGCGGCACTGGTCAACGGCGCGACCAGCCACGCGCTTGATTACGATGACACCCACTTCGCCCATATCGGCCACCCGTCGGTTGCCGTTCTGTCCGCTGCTCTCGCGATGGCCGAGCGTCAGGGCGCAGGCATGCGCGACATGCTCAAAGCCGCGCTGGCAGGGTGCGAGGCTTCGATCCGGTTTGGCTTGTTGTTCGGCCGGTCGCATTATCAGATCGGCTACCACCAGACCGCAACCGCTGGTGCCTTTGGCGCCGGGGTGGCAGCTGCGCAGCTGCTGGGGCTCGGCCGCGATGACCTGCAAGCCGTGATCGGGCTGATTTCGACGCGGGCCTCAGGGCTGAAATCGCAGTTTGGCACAATGGGCAAACCCTTTAACGCCGGGATTGCAGCATCCAACGGCGTTGAGGCCGCCTTGCTGATCGCAGCAGGCTTTCAATCAAATTCGGATGCCATGACCGGACAGAATGGTTTTCTGACAACCCACCACGCAGACATTGAAGTAAGCAGCTCATCTCGCGCCGAACAGGCCGGATTTTTCATGGAAAACGTCAGTCACAAATTCCACGCCTGTTGCCATGGGCTTCATGCAACGCTCGAAGCGCTGCAAAGTCTCAAACCCATTGATGCGCAGGATGTCACTGCTGTTAGCATCGCGACGCACCCGCGCTGGATGACCGTATGCAACATCCAGACGCCGCGCAGCGGGCTCGAGGCCAAGTTCTCTTACCGCTGTGTCACAGCCTTGTCCCTGCTTGGGTATGACACCGGCGCGCTCACGACCTTTGATGATTCCCTGGCACAGGCCCCTGAGGTGCAGGCGATCTTGCCCCGCGTGAGTGTTCATGCAGACGAGAGCCTTAGCGAGATGCAAGCCCGTGTCACGGTTCAGACCGACCAAAAAAGCCAAGAGGCGTTTTTCGATCTGGATCTCCCGCTTGATCTGGACAGCCGGCAAAGCCGCATTGCCGCCAAAACGCGCGCGCTCGTCGGCGAAAGCACCGCTCTACAAATCAGCCAGGCACTAGACACGGACGACCTTTGCGCTCTGACTGCGCTTTTCTGATGCTTCTATGTGCCTGAAATATCCCGGGGTTTGGGGCAGCGCCCCAATGGGCGGTTTTGAAAAAACCGCAAAACCCATGAAAAACGGGCCCGCGAGGGCCCGTTTGCATTTTGATCAAACCGCCGGTTTGGCTGGTTTGTGATCAGCTGGCGTGATCATAGGCCCGTTCACCGTGAACCATGATGTCCAACCCGCTGTGCTCAGTCTCTTCATCCACGCGCAGCGGTGTGATGGCCTTGGTGATGAAGATCAGAACCACGGTCACGACGATGGTAAAGACACCGACGATCACCAGCGATCCGGCCTGTGCGGCAAAGCTGCCAGCGCCAAAGATCGCAATCATCAATGTGCCAAAGATACCGCCGACACCGTGGACGGCAAAGACATCCAGAGTGTCATCGATCTTGAGCAGGTTGCGAACCACGTTGACCGCTTCCTGACACAGGATGCCGGCGATGCCGCCGATGATCAGTGCTTCGACCGGGCCGACAAAGCCCGACGCGGGCGTGATCGATGCAAGACCTGCAATTGTCCCTGTGACCATGCCCACCAAGGACGCCTTGCCGAACTTGATCTTTTCCCAAAGCGCCCATGTCAGCGATGCGGTGGCTGCCGAAATATGGGTGACGGTCAGCGCCATGGCTGCGCCACCATCAGCGGCCAGCTGCGAGCCGCCGTTGAAACCGAACCAGCCAACCCAAAGCATGGCGGCGCCGATCATCACGAAACCGGGGTTATGCGGCGGCGTGGTCTGGTTTTTGCGCGGACCAAGGAACATTGCGATGATCAATGCGGCCAGACCGGCTGTTTCGTGAACCACGATACCGCCTGCGAAATCTTTCACACCGTTTTCGCCAAAGATACCGCCGTCGGCGAGGAAACCGCCGCCCCAGATCCAATGCACCACGGGTGCGTAGCACAGCAGCATCCAAAGGCCTGAGAAGAGCAGAACAAACCCAAATCCGACGCGCTCGACATAGGCGCCGACGATCAGGGCAGGGGTGATGATCGCAAAGGTCATCTGGAAGGCAAAGAACAACACCTCAGGCAGCGTTCCCGACAGGCTGTCTGCCGTCACACCGGCAAGAAACATCTTGTCGTATCCGCCCCAGTAGCCGGATGTGCCGCCGCCAAAGGCAATGGAGTATCCAACGACCAGCCACAGCACGCTCATCAGGCATGCAATGGCAAAGCAGTGCATGAAAACACTCAGCACATTTCGTGCGCGCACCAGTCCGCCGTAAAACAGCGCCAGACCTGGCAATGTCATGAACAACACCAACGCTGTTGCCACGATGATCCAAGCGGTATCCGCTCCGTTCATAGTCCCGTCCTTCCGATTTTTTTCGTTGCGCAGGTCAAAAGCGGGATTCGGATGCGGAAAAAAGCGGCATGCCGTCTTCAGGCCGCGCAAATAGGGGGCAATATGCAAACTGCACAAAATATGGGCTTAAAAATTATGCAATGACCAAAAATAGGGCATTTATGAAAGGCAGCTTTTTCCGAGCAGATGCAGGGCATGCGCAACCGTCGCTGCCCGCACCGCGTCACGGCCAATCGCGCCGAATTCGATGGTTTCGGTTTGTACGCCGTCTGCATTCGCCAGACCAAAGCACACCCGCCCTTCGGGTTTGAACTCGGACCCTCCCGGCCCGGCGATCCCGGTGACGGATACCGCGATCTGTGCGTCAGACCGGTCCAGCGCGCCTTTCGCCATTTCGGCCGCGACCGCTTCGGATACGGCGCCATGCGCCTCAAGTGTTGCGGCCCTGACCCCCAGCATGTCCATCTTTGCCCCGTTGGAGTAGGTGACAAACCCGCGGTCCACCACGTCGGACGATCCCGGGATTGCGGTCAGTGCTGCGGCGATCATCCCACCAGTGCAGCTTTCTGCGGTGGCGATCATCTTGCCTTGTTTGCGTGCCAGTTCCAGAACCTCGGAGGCGGTCACATCATCGCTCCGTGATAAACCGAGGCCAGTGCGATCACGCCAATTGCAGCAAAAACGCCGGCGATCACATCATCCAGCATGACCCCCATGGGGGTGCCCATCCTGTCTGCGCGTCCGACAAGCCATGGTTTGGTGATGTCGAAAAGACGGAACAGAACAAAGGCTGCAATCCAGCCGGGCCACAGTCTTTCGATCCCGATGCCCATCATGGCCGCGCCATAGCTTACCGGGAACAAGGCAATCCACTGTCCGACCACTTCGTCGATGACCACCCAGCTGGGGTCATGATCCTCTGCGCCCTCGGTCACGCGCTGTGTTGCGATAAGGCCCGAGATGAAGGCAAAGACTGTCAGGTTCAGCAGGAACCAAAAGCCGCCAATCTGATGAATGCCATAGGCAAGGGGCAGGGCGGCCAGTGATCCCCATGTCCCGGGGGCCGGTCGCAGAAAGCCGACGCCGCAAACCGATGCGATCCACTTCATGGTTTCACCAGTGTCGCGGTTGCGATGGCCGCGATGCCTTCTTCGCGGCCGGTAAAGCCCAGTCGTTCAGACGTGGTTGCCTTGATCGATACCTGATCGCTGCGCAGCTCCATGATTTCAGCCATTTTCGCCATCATATCAGCGGCATGTGGGCCGATCTTGGGCCGTTCGCAAATCAACGTGCAATCGACATTGCTGATCGCATACCCCTTGGAGCGGGCCAGACCGCAGGCGTGGCGCAGGAATATGTCGCTGGCCGCGCCTTTCCACTGAGGATCGCTGGGGGGAAAGTGGCGGCCGATGTCGCCTTCGGCCAACGCGCCATAGAGCGCGTCGGTCACGGCATGCATGCCGACGTCCGCATCGGAATGGCCCTTGAGCTTGCGATTGTGCGGAACGCGCACACCGCACAGGATGACGTGATCCCCATCTTCAAAGGCGTGTACGTCAAAGCCGTTGCCTAGGCGTATGTCCATATCGGTCTCCAGCAAGCGGGCGGCGCGGGCAAAATCCTGCGGACCCGTGATTTTCAGATTTCGTTCGTCGCCCGGAACAATGGATACGTCCAGCCCCGCAGCGCGGGCAACCTCCACATCGTCAGCGGCATTATCCGGATGGGCGCGATGCGCGGCCAAGATATCGGCATAGCGAAACCCCTGCGGCGTCTGCGCACGAAACAACCCCGTGCGGTCCTGTGTTCCGCTGACACGGCCCTCAGCGCCGGTCCAAAGCGCATCAGTGACCGCCAGTGCCGGGGCGGCGCCCGGCGTGTCGCTTAGCGCATTAAGGACCGCATCAATGACGTGGCCGGGAATGCAGGGTCTGGCGATGTCATGGATCAGGACATGGTCCGGCGCCGCCGTCTGCAACGCCATGAGCCCGTTCAGGACAGAGCCCGCGCGACTGTCCGCGCCATCCACCAGCGCGACGTCCAGTCCCGTGCAGGCGGCTTCCGCAAGGTGTCGGTCATCGGGATGAATCACCATGACTTTGGTCATGTTGTCTGCAAAGGCCTCCAGCGTCCAGCGCGCCACGGGACGCCCTGCGATGGTCTGCCATTGCTTGGGCAATGGTCCACCTGCGCGGCTTCCACGGCCTGCGGCGACGAAAATCACGGCTGTTGTCATGGGATTGGCCCCTGTTTCCCTTTGTTCTAGGCGCTGTGGGGCGCATGCGCAATTGCCCGGGGAAAGTGATTAAAAAATAGGCAAATAGGTTTGCTGCGGTAGCGAAAGCAGGGCAAAACATTGAAAGAACTCAGGGGGACCACTACCCCTGATGCAACTGCACAAGGATTAAGCGTTTGAGCATTGCTCTGCCAGACCGCACCATTTCACCCCCTGTCTTGCTGGCTCCGCTGGCGGGAATCACGGACTTGCCGTTCCGAAACCTCGTGTCAGGCTTTGGCGCGGGCCTTGTTGTGTCCGAGATGATTGCTTCCGGCGAATTCTTGACAGAGCGCCCGGGTACACGCGAAAAAGCCGAGCTTGGGGCCGGGATCGAAAATACCTCGGTTCAGATTGCGGGCCGCGAGCCGGAACCCATGGCCGAGGCCGCCCGGATCGTTGAGGGGATGGGCGCCAAGGTCATCGACATCAATATGGGTTGTCCGGCCAAAAAGGTGACGGGTGGATGGTCTGGCTCGGCGCTGATGCAGGTTCCGGATCACGCGCTGCGCCTGATCGAAGCGATCGTGGCAGCCGTCAAAGTGCCGGTCACATTGAAGACCCGGCTGGGATGGGACAGCGATGCATTGAACGCACCTGATCTGGCCCGCCGCGCCGAGGGGGCTGGTGTATCCATGGTTGTGATCCACGGGCGCACCCGCTGTCAGTTCTATAAGGGGCAGGCTGATTGGGGCGCAATCCGCGCCGTCAAAGAGGCCGTGAACATC
>JAHDIS010000062.1 GCA_020630695.1 Paracoccaceae bacterium
TCAGAATGAAGCCTTTCTCGCCTTTGCCTCGCATATGTCCCAACGTTCCGATCAAAACGGCAAATCCGGTCGCAATTATCGGGATCAGTACGACCGCCAAACCAACCAACAACACCGAAAAGATCAGCTTGGCACCAGAACCGCTTGCGTCAAACGGGTTCAAGATGAACGCAAGAAAAACCAATACCAACAAGGCCACGAGACCCGTCAGAACCGAACCCAAAACCTTGGATGTCGGAACACCCGCTTCGGCCATGGTGCGTTCGACCAGGAACTTCGAGCGCAGGTTGGCAAAATCCAGAACAGATTGGACTGCGGTTCCCAGAAATGGAACAAAAGCCGCTGCTTTGACCCATTTGTTATTGTTGTACTTCAGTCGCTCTGTGGCTTTTACGAATTTGCTGACATCTTCTTCTGCAAAATCACCGGACATTGTCGAACCTCTTACTCTATTTTCAACACGATTTTCCCAATATGCCCCGAGCTTTCCATGCGCGTATGCGCGCCCGCAGCATCCTCCAGCGGATATTCGGAATCCATCACAGGCGCAATTACCCCTGACGCCAGAAGCGGCCAGACTTTTTGTCTCAGCGCATCGGCAATGCGCGCCTTGGCCAGATCGCTCTGCGGTCTGAGTGTGCTGCCTGTGATGGTCAGTCTGCGCATCATGACCTGCGCAAAATTGAGCGCGACCTTCGGACCTTGCAAAAACGCAATCTGGACCAGCCGACCGTCATCATCGAGCGCACGGACATTGCGCGGCAGGTAGTCGCCCCCAACCATATCAAGGATCAGGTTCGCGCCTCCTTCGGCGCGCAAGACCTCGACAAAATCCTCTTGCTTATAGTCGATGGCGCGTTCAGCCCCCAGATCCACGCAGGCCGCACATTTCTCTGCCGATCCAGCTGTCGCAAACACCCTTGCGCCAAACTGATGGGCCAGCTGGATCGCTGTTGTGCCGATCCCGGATGAGCCGCCGTGAACCAGAAACCGTTCACCGGCCTGCAAGCCGCCCCGTTCGAATACATTGGTCCAGACGGTGAAATAGGTCTCTGGCAGGCATGCGGCCTCTTTCAGACCCAACCCATCAGGCACCGGCAGACAGTGCGCGGCGGGTGTTGCGACGTATTCGGCATATCCGCCGCCCGGCAACAAGGCGCAGACAGCATCCCCAACCAGCGGCCAGGATACCCCTTCGCCCACGGCAACAACCTCGCCCGAGGCTTCCAATCCCGGCAGATCAGAGGCACCAGGCGGCGGTGCATAGCTGCCAGCGCGCTGCAGAGCGTCGGGTCGGTTCACACCTGCATAGGCAACACGTATCACGACCTGCCCGTGGCCCGGTTGCGGAACCGGGCGGGTACACAGCTGCAAAACCTCGGGTCCGCCTGCTTCGGTGATTTCGATTGCCCGCAT
Source organism: Paracoccaceae bacterium (assembly GCA_020630695.1). Taxonomy (GTDB): domain Bacteria; phylum Pseudomonadota; class Alphaproteobacteria; order Rhodobacterales; family Rhodobacteraceae; genus Thalassococcus_A; species Thalassococcus_A lentus. The sequence continues at coordinate 1,417 of JAHDIS010000062.1, forward strand.
TTGTCCTGCCATGTCGCGCCCTTTCTGACTCAAACCTTTGGCTGAGACTGTGACGCAATCAGGCAGCGGCAGCAATCAATCTGCTTATATTCCGCCACCGCCGGGCAGGTCCCCGCGGCGCGTGGCACTTGGCGCTTTGATCGACGACAGAATGCGTCCCGGCCCAGCCATCAATTTCGAGACAAGCGGGTTTCTTGCAGCCGCCGCTTTGGCGCCTTCAAACCGCATCACATCTTCGATCCGGCGATCCAGAAAATCCCAGGTTGCTTGGTTGTCCAGCGAATCGTCGCCAAGCCAATACAGGACTGTCGAAGAATAGACCGCCGACAGCGTTGCTCGTTTTGTGTAATAGTTGAAATCGCGGCTGGTATCGCCAAGCGCGTTCCAAATCGCGTCAGAGGTTCCCCAAATCAGCTTGGCCCCATCCGCAGCATAAAGCGGAAGCGCGAACAAAGTCGTGCCGCGCCGCACTGCTTCGCGATCATCCACTGCTTCGATTCGAGCACGCACAGCAAAGATCACTTTTTCCCGAAACCGCATCCCATCCAGCGTCGCGGCCTCCAAGCGGTCCATCATCTGGGCGTCGCCGCGTTTGTGATAGGCAATCGCCAGATCAACGGCCCCGCGTGGAAACAGAGCCTTGGCAACAACCGGATCAACAGCACTGTCCTCGACCGCGGCTTTGAACGTGGTTTCAGACCATCCATCAAATGGAACATGCATCAAAGCCGCATCCAGCAGCGCTTGTTTCATATCATCGTTCATCGTCAGGCCTCCGGCTGCGTTTCCTATACTCTAGACAAAGTAGCGGCTGTTTGCTATGCGGCCACTTCCTGCAAATCCTTGCAACTCAAATCTAGAAAGGTGGTGACAACCACATGCAGGTAAGTGTTCGCGACAACAACGTCGATCAGGCGCTCCGTGCCCTGAAGAAGAAGCTGCAGCGCGAAGGCGTTTTCCGTGAAATGAAGCTCAAGCAGCATTTCGAGAAGCCGTCCGAGAAAAAAGCGCGCGAAAAGGCCGAGGCGATCCGTCGGGCCCGCAAGCTGGCACGCAAAAAAGCCCAACGCGAAGGGATGATGTAAGCTGCCGCTGGTTTCCAGCACTAAAACGAATTGACAACCCCCGGATGCATTGCGCAGCCGGGGGTTTTCTTTTGTCCGCACAATGGCGCGAAACGATCCGCCCCCAAATCTCTGATGCATTTACACGCAGATCGCGGCCAGCCTGGCAATTGTCGCAATTCTGAGTGGGTCGTCATGGAACGAAAAAGGGCTGCCCAATCAGGCAGCCCTTTTCTAAAATTCCGGTTTGAACGACTTAGTCGTTCACGCTGTCCTTCAGCGCCTTCGCAATCGTCACTTTGACCTGCTTGTCAGCTTCTTTCTTGAACTGCTCGCCGGTGGCCGGGTTGCGCACCATGCGCTCTGGGCGCTCACGGCAGTAGAACTTGCCGATACCGGGCAGGGTCACCGCGCCGCCGCCGGACACCTCAGAGGTGATCAGGTCGGTCATTGCGTCAAGTGCCGCGCTTGCGGTCTTCTTGTCAGCATCCATTTTTTCAGCCAGCGCGGCAACGAGCTGGGTCTTGGTCATCGGCTTCGCCATTTCTATGGTCTCCTTCACTGCCCACCAGTTGGGCCTCTGTCGCAAGATAAAACCGGATATAGGCGTAAAACACAACGCCTAGTGGTTCCAGAATATGCGATTTATAGGGGTTTTTGGCTGATTTTGCCGAATTTTCCCTGCGTCAGAGGAAGGCAGTCTCTTCAAAGCTGCGCAATTTCCGACTGTGGATTCGCTCAAGTGGCATTTCGCGCAACGACTCCATCGCCCGAATCCCGATCATCAGATGCCGTGCGACCTGCGTTTTGTAAAAGTCGGAGGCCATGCCCGGCAACTTCAGCTCACCGTGCAGCGGTTTGTCCGATACGCACAAGAGCGTTCCATAGGGAACGCGAAACCGAAAACCGTTGGCGGCAATCGTCGCGCTTTCCATATCCAGGGCAATGGCCCGCGACTGGCTAAGGCGCTGCACGGGCCCTTCGTGTTCGCGCAGCTCCCAATTCCGGTTGTCTACAGAGGCAACAGTGCCGGTACGCATCACGCGCTTTAGGTCAAAACCGGTCAACTGGGTTTCGCCCGCTACCGCGCCTTCGAGCGCGATCTGAATTTCGGCCAAAGCGGGAACTGGCACCCAGACCGGCAGGTCATCGTCCAACACCTTGTCTTCGCGAAGATACGCGTGGGCGAGCACGAAATCACCCAAAGATTGTGAATTCCGCAGCCCGGCACAGTGACCAACCATGACCCATGCATGGGGCCGCAAGACCGCCACGTGATCTGTCGCGGTCTTGGCATTTGACGGCCCGACGCCGATGTTGATCAAGGTGATACCAGCGCCGCCCTTTCGTTTCAGGTGATAGGTCGGCATCTGGGGCATCTTGGCTGTCGGGGGAATTTCGGCATCCGGATCCGATATTTCGACGTTCCCGGTGCTGACAAAGCTGGTGTAGCCGCTGTTGGGATCGGCAAGCTGCGCGCGGGCATAGGCCTCAAACTCGGACACATAGAACTGATAGTTCGTAAAGAGAACATGGTTCTGAAAATGGTGAGGTTCCGTCGCCGTATAGTGAGACAAGCGGGCCAGCGAGTAATCCACGCGCTGCGCTGTGAAAGGGGCCAGCGGACGGGCGCCATCTTCGGCGGGCTGCGCGACACCGTTTACAATATCGTCGTTCGTCGTCTCAAGATCCGGCACGTCAAAGACGTCACGCAAGATAAAGTCCGCCGCGCCCTCTTGTGGAACGGTGATGTCTCCATGGTTGGCAACCGCGAAATGGACCGGCATGGGCGTATCCGACACCCCGATCTGCACGCAAATACCATGATGCGTCATCAGCAAACTGATCTGTTGCCTCAGGTAATGCCGGAACATCGCCGGTCTGGTGACCGTCGTTGCGTAGATCCCCGGCTCTGACACGTGACCGAAACTCAGGCGGCTGTCGACCTTGGCAAAGCTCGTGGTTTGAATACGGATTTCGGGATAATACGCCCGGATTCTGGTACCAGGATGACCACTTTCCATTGCGGACTGAAATTCGCGGCGCAGAAAATCGCAGGCCAAATCATAAAGATCACAAAGCTGATCGACCGCCTTGTCGGCGTCTTCAAACATCTGCGGCTGTGGTACGTCCGGTGTCTTTGTTACCGCCGTGGCCCGGTGATCCTGCATGATTTACTCCGTCTTTTCATTATTGGCGCAGGTTGACAGTTTGCGGGGCGGGCTTCAACCTCTGGCAGCAAGGGGACGCCAATGGATTACGATACCGTTTCAGCCGATGCCTTTGGCGCCAGCCTGCGAGGCATGGGGGTCAACCTGCTCGTGCGGGATGTCCAGCTACATTGTTCAATGCTTAGCGCCGTATTCGACATGACGGCGCATCAGATCAGTGCTGACTTTGCCATTCTACGATATGGGACTGCCGTGTTTCAGCTGCACGCAGACGGGACCTATTCCGCAAACCCTTATCTGGGCCTGCTGCCCGAAAATCCGCCGCGCGGTGCCGGTGCTGAATTGCGCCTCTATGATACAGACCCTGATGTTGCCGCATCCCGCGCCGCAGGCCACGGCATGACGATTCTTCAACCGCCGACGGACAAGCCCCACGGTCTGCGTGAATGCTATCTTTTGTGCCCGGACGGTTATGCTTGGGTGCCGTCACGACCTTTGGACGGGGCCGCAACAAGATAAGGCTCAATCTCTCTTAGCAACGTTTCGACAAATTCGGCACCAACGGATGATAGCGGACGCGCGCTAGAGGTGATGATCGCCATGTCCATCAAGATGCGTGGCCGGAACGACCGCGAGACGAACCCGCCGCTGCTGTCGAACTCCATCGCAAACGGATCAAGCAAAGCCACTCCCATCCCTTCTTTTACAAAACTGAGCAAGTTACGGAAAAGGTGGGAATGAACCCTTGGCCTTAGTGGCACGCCGGAATTCTGGAACGCTTCGCGCAAACGGCGGTGGGTCATGTGTTCCGACCCCATCATGATGAAAGGCTGGCCTTCCAGCAACTCGGGCGTCAGTTCGTCATACTGCGCCAAGGGGTTGCCTTCTGGCAGTGCGATACGGGTTTCAAAATGCAAACGCCGTACAACAAAGCCATCGTGCAGCAAGGGCATCTCGCAAATGCCGATCTCGAACAATCCAGCCGCGACCCATTCCTGAATCTTGGTTGAGTATTGAGACTGGAACGAAATTGCCAAATCCGGACGGCTTTGTGAGAACCGGGCAATGACGCGCGGCAAGAAATCGAACGACATTGAATGCTGGCACGCGACCTGAAGCTGGCCGGCCTGTTTGTTTTGCAAGTCCGAAACAGCCTGCGCCACATGATCGAGGCCGCGCACAACTGTATCCACCTCTCTGAACAACACCTCTGCTTCGGTGGTGGGAACCAAGCGGCCTCGTTTTCGGTCGAACAGCGAAAACCGCACCTCTCGCTCCAACTGCCCGAGCAGGTTGGAAAGGCCCGGTTGCGAAATGCCAAGCTGCCCAGCCGCGGCGGTGACCGTCCCTGTTTCAATGACGGCGTGAAAGGCCTGAAGTTGGCGAAAGCGTAAGGACATGCCAGACACCATAAATTTATGTGATACCTGATGTAAATATTTGTATTGGAAATGATGATCTTCCCTTGGCACTCTGATTGGGCACGGGGGAAACTAGTGACCGAACTCAATCAAACCATTGCCGAGATGGCAGTCTGGCATCTTTCGCTTCCAGTTGTTTCGCGTCGCGATCATGGAATTGGGACCGTGGCCGGCAGTTGCGAAATCGTGGTTTTGCGCCTGACTGCCGAGGACGGAACCGTTGGCTGGGGCGAGGCATCGCCATGGTCAGTATTCACCGGCTCACCCGAGGCCAGCTTTGCCGCTTTGGATCGATACATCCGGCCTCATGTGGTGGGCCGCCGCCTGTCGGACCGCGCGGCCATGATGCAAGATGCGACCCGCTGCGTCGCCCATTGCACCGAAGCCAAGGCCGCACTGGAAACCGCCCTGCTGGATCTGACAGGACGTATCACCAATCAGCCGGTCTGGTCGCTGTTGGGCGGGCAGTGCCGTTCGACCATCCCGCTTTCCGTATCGATTGCGAACCCTGATTTCACCGCCGACATTGCGCTGTTGGAGCGATTGGTGTCCGACAATGTCGGGCTGATCAAACTGAAGGCCGGAATCGCAGGCCATCGCTTTGACATGATGCGCCTCGAAACGATCGCCAAGGATTTCCCCAGCCTTCGGGTCCGCGTAGACTTCAATCAGGGCCTGACTCCCGAAGATGCTGAGGTCAGGGTCATGGATGTCGCGTCCATGCAGCCCGACTTTATCGAACAACCAGTTGCGGCCCATCAATTCGACCTGATGGCCCGCATCCGGGATCAAATCGACGTGCCCCTGCTGGCGGATGAAAGCGTATTTGGCCCCGAAGACATGGCCCGGGCCACGCGGGAGGGAATCTGCGATGGGGTATCGATCAAGATCATGAAAGCCGGCGGGCTGACCCGCGCTCAAACCGTCGCGCGGATGGCTGCGGCCAATGGCATGACAGCCTATGGCGGAGACATGTTCGAGAGCGGCCTGGCCCATCTGGCGGGCACCCACATGATTGCAGCCACCCCGGAAATCACACTTGGCTGCGAGTTTTATCAGGCGAAATACTACCTGACCGAGGACATTCTGGAATCGGCCTTTGTGATCCGTGACGGACAGGTTGTGGTTCCGCAAAACGCCGGTCTTGGCATTCAACCCGACCCTGCCAAAGTTGAAAAATACGCCCTACGGGGGTCTGCAGAATGATGGTGCGCCCGCTAAAACGCGGTCGCCGCGCGCGCCGCCTGATCGTATTGCCCCGACATAAGCCGCAGCAAGGCCGCAAGGCGGCTCATCTGTTCGGCCTCGACACCGGCATCCTTGATGCCGCGAAGCAAAAGATCTTCTCGGATTTCTCGATACTTTTCGCAGGCTTGCGCGCCAAGCGTGGACGCAGCGACGGTCTTTTCCTTGCCCGCGCGGCCCAGTTCAACAAGCCCCGCCTTGGCCAGCTTCTTGATCGCGTAGTTGACGATATGCGTGTCTTCCACATTCAGCACCAGACAGATATCCGCCAGCTTTTTCGGCCGATCGCGGTGATAAACACTGTGCAGGATCAATACATCCAACGACGACAATTCCGGGTAGCCTGCTGCGCTCATGGCGCGGACCACCCAGCGATTGAATGCGTTCGACGCAATAATCAAACCAAACTCAAGCTCAGACACCTGTGGGAACCCGCTTTGGGCGAGGTGAGCAGAGGATACGACGGGACCAAAAGAAGAAGGGCTCATGCTGCCAGAATGTCATTCAATGACAAAATGTCAACATTTTCTTGACGAAATGAGTTTCACTGTGCCAGCATCCCTGAAGAACATGAGGAGGCCACGTTCGTGAGCCAAAAGATCGCCATCATAGGAGCCGGTATCGTCGGGGTATCTACAGCCCTGTGGCTGCAACGTGATGGACACGAGGTTGTTCTGATCGATCGCAAGGGACCGGCTGAAGGCGCGAGCCATGGCAACGGTGGCGTGCTCGCATCCTGCGCGGTTGTGCCTGTCACAGTCCCCGGACTGCTGCGAAAAGCGCCGCGCATGTTGATGGACCCGAACCAGCCGCTGTTTCTAAAATGGGCCTATCTTCCCAAACTGGCACCTTGGCTGCGGCAATACCTTGGCCACGCCAATGGGGCGGACACCAAACGCATTGCCGAGGCCCTGCTGCCGATCGTTGGCGACAGCCTTGCCGATCATCAGGCGTTAAGTGCGGGAACGCCGGCTGAACGCTTTATTGTGCCGTCGGACTATCTCTATCTCTACGACACGCGCGGCCATTATGAGGCCGACTCATTCGGTTGGAACCTACGGCGCGAGGCGGGTTTTACCTGGGATGAACTGGAAGGCGCAGCCTTTCGCGACTACGATTCGATCTTTACCCCCGACATCAACTTTGCCGTTCGGCTAGGCGATCACGGTCGCATCACCGACCCCGGCGGATATGTCAAAGCTTTGGCGAAACACTTCGAAGCGCAGGGCGGCACCTTCATCAAGGCGGACGTGCAGGACATCGTCCGTGAAGGCGGCAAAGTCACCGGTGTGCGCGCAGGTGGTGAAACGATTTCCTGCGAAGAGGCTGTTATTGCGCTGGGTGCTTGGTCGGGCGGATTGGCCGGAAAACTGGGAATGAAAGTGCCGCTCGAAACCGAACGCGGCTACCATCTTGAACTGTGGGAACCATCGGTGATGCCCAAGGCGCCGGTCATGATCGCATCGGGAAAATTCGTTGCAACCCCGATGGATGGCCGGATCAGACTGGCCGGGGTCGTTGAATTCGGCGGGCTCAAGGCGGCTGCCTCCAAAGCGCCGCTTGACCTGCTGCGCCGCAATATCCGCGCCGCCATTCCGGGGCTCACTTGGAAAAACGAAGTCGAGTGGATGGGCCATCGGCCCGCACCAGCCGATTCTATTCCTGCCATCGGTGCCGTTCCGGGCCTCAAGGGCGCATGGATGGGCTTTGGCCATCACCACATCGGCCTAACGGGGGGGCCAAAAACCGGGCGTTTGCTGGCGCAGATGATCGGAGGACGCACACCCAACATTGACGTAGAGGCATATGCGCCCGCACGCTGGGCGTAGAGCAAGACCAGACCTCTGACAAAGAGGCACATCAATTCAACAAGGAGAAAGACAGATGAAAACACTAACAAACCTAATGCTGGCAACAGCCCTGACCGCGACCACCGCGGCACCTGTTCTTGCGGACGGCCACGCGCAGAAGTGGGACATGCCGATGGCTTATTCGGCGTCCAACTTCCATTCGGAAAACGGCGTGAAATTCGCTGACTGCGTACGCGAAGGCACCTCGGGCGCCATCGACATTACGGTCCACGCATCCGGCTCGCTCTTCAAAGGGGCTGACATCAAGCGCGCGATCCAGACCGGTCAGGTTCCGATCGGCGAACGTCTGCTGTCCGGCCACCAGAACGAAAATGCCGTCTTCGGCTTTGACTCGGTGCCTTTCCTTGCCACCTCGTTTGAAGCATCCGGCAAGCTGATGGAAGCAGCCAAACCCAAGCTGACCGAAGTGCTCGCAGATCAGAACCTGACGCTGCTGTATTCGGTGCCATGGCCGCCACAGGGCTTCTACTTCAAGAAAGAAGTCAATTCGGTTGCCGATATGGAAGGCATCAAGTTCCGCTCCTACTCCAACGCCACAGCGCGTCTGGCGGAACTGACAGGCATGCTGCCCGTCACCATCGAAGCGGCTGAAATCAGCCAGGCATTCGCCACCGGCGTCGCGGAATCGATGATCTCATCCGGTGCAACTGGCTATGACCGAAAGGTGTGGGAATCGCTGACACACTTCTACGAAGTGGACGCCTGGCTGCCGTACAACCATGTTATGGTGAACTCGGATGTCTGGGGCGGCCTCGACGAAGCCACACAGGGCGCCATTCAGGCCTGTGCCGATACGGCCGCAGCTGACGGTCTGGCCGCTTCCAAGGCCTACACCCAGTTCACACTCGACGGGCTGGCCGCTGGTGGCATGACCGTGCAGCGCGCAGGCGACACGCTGGTGGACGAGCTGAAAGTCATTGGTGAAACGATGACTGCAGAATGGCTCGAAGCAGCAGGTGACGACGGCGCATCCATCGTCGAAACCTTCAAGTCCATGCAGTAAGCAAACCAAGGCGCTCCGCCCGTCTGTGGCGGAGCGCTATTTTTATGCTTGGAAATCCGACATGATACGCAAAACCCTCGACGGGCTATACACGGCAGCGGGCGTACTTGCCGCGCTGTGCCTGATTATCATCCTTACACTGATTGTACTTCAGATGCTGGCTCGTTGGACCGGAGAGGTCTTTCCCGGCGCGCCTGACTACGCAGGCTATGCAATGGCCGCGGCGTCGTTCTTTGCCTTTGCCAATGCCTTGATGAAGGGCAGCCACATTCGCGTGTCCATCGTGCTGAATGCCCTGCCCCCGCGTGGTCGCTACTTTCTGGAAATCTTCTGTTTTGCCGTAGGAACCGCTGCCGCTTGGTACGTGAGTTACTATGCCTACCGGATGCTGGGTTTCGCGATCAAATTCAACGACGTGAGCCAAGGACAGGACGCCACACCGCTGTGGATTCCACAAAGCACAATGCTCGTCGGGATGGTCATTCTGGCCATCGCTCTGACGGACAATCTCATTTCCCTTCTTGTGACCGGACAGCACCGCATCGTGCGCGACGTCACTGACAGCCAATCGGAGTAAGTGCCATGGATCAGGCTTATGTCATCATCCTGTTTCTCTTTGTGCTCTTTACCCTGCTCGGCGCAGGCGTCTGGGTCGGGCTTGCCCTGATCGGCGTTGCCTTTGTCGGGATGGAGTTGTTTGCCACGGGACCAACCGGGGACCGGATGGCAACCACCATCTGGAGCGCGTCCTCAAGCTGGACACTCACCGCATTGCCGCTGTTCATCTGGATGGGGGAAATCCTGTTCAGAACCCGGCTGAGCCAAGACATGTTCCGTGGACTGGCGCCATGGATGGCCCGGCTACCCGGAGGATTGGTGCACACCAACATCGTGGGCTGCACGGTCTTTGCGGCGGTCTCTGGTTCTTCCGCTGCGACGCTGACCACGGTGGGCAAAATGTCGATCCCGGAATTGCGCAAACGGGAATACCCCGAACACATGGTCATTGGCACGCTGGCAGGCGCTGCCACACTGGGTCTGATGATCCCGCCTTCGCTGACACTGATCGTCTACGGCGTGTCGATCAACGAAAGCATCATCAAGCTGTTCTTTGCAGGCATCTTGCCGGGACTGGTTCTGGCCTCGATGTTCATGGCCTATGTGGCGGCCTACTCGCTGCTCGCACGTGACTGGAAACCGCTGCAGGACACCGGCATGACTATTGCCGAAAAGCTGCGAAATTCGCGGTTTCTGATCCCTGTGATGTGCCTGATCGCTGTCGTGATCGGCTCAATGTTCCTGGGCTACGCAACAGCAACCGAAGCAGCGGCAATCGGCGTCATCGGCGCGCTTGTTCTGGCGGCGGTTCAAGGCTCGCTGAACTGGGGCACCTTTGCCGAAAGCCTGATGGGGGCCACCCGCACCAGCGCCATGATTGCGCTGATCCTCGCCGGTGCGGCTTTCCTAAGTCTTGCGATGGGCTTTACCGGCCTGCCGCGCGGCCTGGCCGACCTGATCGCCACCTTTGAGCTCAGCCGTTTCGAGCTGCTGATGGTGCTGTTGGTGTTCTACATCATCCTTGGTTGTTTTCTTGACGGGATTTCCTCGGTGGTGCTGACCATGGCTGTGGTCGAACCCATGGTCCGCGAAGCAGGTATCGACATGATCTGGTTCGGCATCTTTATCGTGGTCGTCGTGGAAATGGCACAGATCACGCCACCGATCGGGTTCAACCTGTTCGTGCTGCAGGGCATGACCAACCATGAGATGGGCTACATCGCCAAAGCGGCCATCCCGATGTTCCTGATCATGGTGCTGATGGTTTTCGTCCTCATCGTGTTCCCTGATCTGGCAACTTGGCTACCAGACAACGTTCGGCAAAGTCCGGGTGGATAACACGTGGATCCGTTGATCGCCGCGGCCCGACACGGGCCATGGGTACTCGTTGCAGGGCTGGCCGTCGGGCTGGCCCTGCCCTCTTTGGCGGCGGTGCTGCGACCATGGTTACCTGTCTTGGTGGTCGTCCTGCTATTCGTCTCAGTGCTGCGCATCCGGCCTTCGGCGCTGATCGGATCTCTGTCAGACGTGCCGCGTGTTCTGCTTACCGCTCTGGCGCTGCAATTGATGGCGCCACTGACCGTGGTTCTGCTCGCTCGTGCAATGGGCATACAGGACAGCCTGCCAGTTCTGGCGCTGACGCTGATGCTGGCAGCGCCGTCGATCATGGGCAGCCCGAACATCTCGATGATGCTTGGAGCCGCACCGGATCACGCCATGCGTTTGATGGTGGCGGGCACCGCCCTTATGCCTTTGACAATCCTGCCCGTGTTCTGGCTCCTGCCAGCGCTTGGCGGATCTGGGGCCGTAAGCGGCGCGGCCCTGACGTTGCTGATTACCATCAGCGTTGTCACGGTTGTCGCAATGGCCCTGCGGCGGAACTTTCTGCGCACCCCGTCACCCACACAGGAAGCCCGCCTTGAGGGTGTTTCGGCAATCGCGCTTGCGGTCTTTGTGATCGGTCTGATGCCACAGGTCAGCACCGTGGCGCTGAGCGAGCCGGGCAAGGTTGCCTTTTGGCTGGGCTTTGTTCTCTTGGCCAACCTCGGCGGTCAGGCCATTGTCTGGCGCCTGACCCGCAACAGAATGCCCCGCGACCATGCGCTTCCCATATCCCTGATCGCCGGGAACCGGAATGTCGCGCTTTTTCTGGTGTCACTCCCGCCCGAAGTAACCGCACCGTTAATGGTGTTCATCGGCTGCTATCAGCTGCCAATGTACCTCACACCATTGATTATGCGCAGGCTTTACGGATCGCGGGCGCACTGAAGCGCCCGCGCAGATCGACCCTTTGCTGCCTAAAGGTGCCTATCGGACCACGAAAACCGACTGACGCGCATGCCGGACGACCCGCGCCGCGTTGGGACCCATAAGGTAGTCCCGCAACTCGGGCCGGTGGGCCCCAACAACGATCGCGTCGACATCCAGATCGTTCGCGGATCGCAGGATCATGTCATAGATTGTCCCCTGCTGAACATGCAGCGTCGGCTCGAGACCGGGGAGCGCATCCTTGGCCCATTCAGCCAGGGCTTCCCCGACTTCGCGCTTCATCGTTTTGCTGTGATCTGCCGCAAAAGCCGCGCCAACAATCGCCATGCCCATATCGGGTACCACGTTGATCACGTGCACTTCAGCAGGCTCTTGCCCAACCATGCGCTGCACCGCCGCCGCCGCCCGTGCGGCCCCTTTGGGTTCATTGAGGTCAATGGCCAGAAGAATCTTGTTGAACATATCCTGTCTCCTCAGAAGGCCGGTTGTGTCGCACGGCGACGCTGAACCAGAACAATCCCGATCAGCATCAACAAAGCCGGAATAAAGAACCATTCCTTGGCCATACGTTCGTTTTCGATCTGCACGGCAGAGATCACCACAGGTGAATCGCCGTAGTAGTCATATTCGACGCCGAGCGTTTCGAAGTGCGGTGTGCCGGGGAAAGGTTCGTCCAGCAGCAGCTTGCCGTCCTCTTCAAGCACAGTCAGGCCCTGATCCGTCAAAGCCCCCATTGCATCGCCAGCCATCGCCGGAAGCGTGATCGTCGTCGGACGCAATTCGCCGTTGTCGAAATCAGGTCCGGAAATGGTCAGGCGCACCTGTTCGCCAGTTTCGGCCCCCTCCATCAGCGTCAAGGCAGCAGGGCCTTCGGCAGTGATGTACTGATCCGAGATCTGGTTCAGGAAGAACCCGGGTCGGAACAGCATGAAGGCAATCAACAGCAGAACCGCCGTTTCCCATTTTCGCGACTTGGCTATGAAATAGCCCTGCGTGGCCGCCGCAAAGAGAAGCATGGCCGTCAGCGCTATGAAGAAGACAAAGACCGCTTTGAGTGGCCCCACATCGATCAACAACAAATCGGTGTTGAAGATGAACAGGAACGGCAGCAGCGCTGTACGGATGTCGTAGGCAAAGCCCTGCACACCGGTCTTGATCGGATCGCCGCGGCTGATCGCAGCCGCCGCATAGGCCGCAAGACCCACGGGCGGCGTGTCATCCGCCAGAATGCCAAAGTAGAAGACAAACATGTGCACAGCGATCAGCGGCACGATCAGACCCGCCTGCGCACCCACGCTGACGATAACCGGCGCCATGAGGCTGGAAACCACGATGTAGTTTGCCGTTGTCGGCAAGCCCATTCCAAGGATCAGCGACAGCACGGCCACCAGAACCAGCAGGATAATAAGGTTGCCGCCCGAAATCACCTCGATCACCTGTCCGATGACCTGATGGGCTCCGGTCAGGCTGATAGTGCCGACGATGATACCCGCAGCACCGGTGGCGACACCGATCCCGATCATGTTGCGCGCACCAAGGATCAGGCCGTTCACGAAATCGCGCCAGCCCTGCACCAGCGCTTCGGCATGGCCCTGCCCACGGAAGAACGCTTTGATCGGGCGGTGCGTCAGGGCAATGATGATCATAAAGACCGTTGCCCAGAAGGCCGAAAGCGCTGGCGACAACCGTTCCAATCCTTCTGTGCGCACCATCAGGTTCCACACGAGGATAAAGATCGGGATGGCAAAGTAGAGGCCACCGATCAGGGTCGGTGTCAGCCGCGGCGCCACTGGGGCACCTTCGCTGTCGCTGTCATCCTCAATCTCGGGATAGCGGGCCGCGACCCAAAGCAGCGCAATGTAGATCACCGCAATCAAAGCGACTGAGGCATAGACCGACTCGCCCATGACCGGATCAAGAACAGCGCGCAGACCGATCATCAGAAAGGTCAGAATTCCAAGGAAGATAAAGCCCGACAAGAAGAGGATCATGATCATCATGACGCCGATCCGGCGGCCGGGTTTCTTCAACCCTTCCAAGCCCATCTTCAGGCTTTCGAGATGCACGATATAGAGCAGAGCGATATAGCTGATGACCGCTGGCAAAAAGGCATGCTTGACTACTTCGATGTAAGGAATGTTCACATATTCCACCATCAGGAAGGCCGCAGCCCCCATCACCGGCGGGGTCAGCTGACCATTGGTCGAGCTTGCAACCTCGACCGCACCGGCCTTTTCAGCTGGAAAGCCGATGCGCTTCATCAGCGGAATTGTAAAGGTACCGGTCGTCACGGTGTTGGCGATGGACGAGCCCGAAATCATCCCGGTCATCATTGAAGACAGAACCGACGCTTTGGCCGGCCCGCCGCGCAAGGCACCCAGCAGGGCGATGGCAACCTTGATAAACCAGTTCCCGCCACCGGCGCGATCCAGAAGCGCACCAAACAGAACAAACAGGAAGATCATGGAAGTGGACACGCCCAGCGCCACACCAAAGACGCCCTCGGTCTGCATCCAGTAGTGGCCCAAGGCCTTGGAGAGGGAAGAGCCGCCGTAGTTGGTGATGTTGCGCGCCCATTCCGAGTACCCGCCAAAGAAGGCAAATGCGATGAAACAGCTGGCGATGATAACCAGAGGCAACCCAAGTGACCGGTAGACCGATACCATCAGAACGGCCATGCCGATGATCGACATGGTGACGTCTGTACTGTTCCACAGCCCCGGACGGTCTGCGATCTCAAAGCGGAAAACCACGAGGTACAAACAGGCCGCAACACCCAGGATCACCAGCGCCCAGTCATAGAGCGGAATGCGATCTCTTGGTGAGGATTTGAACAGAGGAAAGGCCAGCGTTGCCAACATGATGGCAAACGCCAAATGCACGAAACGGGCTTGCGCCACGATATTCGCAAAGATCGACATGCCGGTGGCCTGTGCCACGATGCCCGGCAACTTGGAGGCGATGTAGAGCTGGAACAGGGACCAGACGATACAGGTGCCGATAATCAGATTGGCCTGCCATTTGGTCGATGGGTTCCGCGCGCCGGTATCGGCCTCGGCTACCATATCGTCGGCGCTGCGCGCCTCGTTCGCATTCTGGCTCATGCTTACCCCCCGGAAAACGTATGTCTTTGAAAATTGCCTAAAAGGCGAATGCGCCCAGGTTTCCCCGGGCGCATCCAAATACTGATTAGTCCATCAGACCCAGTTCTTTGTAAGCACGTTCCGCACCGGGGTGCAGCGGTGCCGACAGGCCGTCCTTGACCATCTGTTTTGCATCAAGGTTTGCGAACGCCGGGTGCAACTGTTTGAAATCGTCGATGTTTTCCATCACAGCCTTTGCCACGACATAAACGGTTTCTTCTGGCACATTGGCAGATGTCACAAAGGTCGCACCAACACCGAAGGTGGTGGTTTCCTGATCGTTGCCTGCATACATGCCGCCGGGAATTGTTGCGACACGGTAGTATGGGTTGTCAGAAACCAGCTTGTCGATCGCCGCACCGGACACGTTCACCAGTTTCACGTCACATGTGGTAGTGGCTTCTTTGATCGCAGCAGCCGGGTGGCCGATCGTGTAGATCATGGCGTCGATGTTGCCGTCACAGATTTGCTTGGCCATTTCCGAACCCTTGTACTCGGTCGCGAGTGCAAAGTCGTCCATACCAATGCCAAAGGCTTCCATAACCACTTCCATGGTTGCGCGCTGACCGGAACCGGGGTTGCCGACGTTTACGCGCTTGCCCTTGAGGCCTTCAAAGCTGTCGATGCCGCTGTCGCCGCGCACCAGCAGTGTAAAGGGCTCTGGGTGCACCGACATGACGGCGCGCACTTCTGGGAATGGGTTGTCCGCAAATTTGGACGTGCCATTATAGGCGTGGTACTGCCAGTCAGACTGCGCAACGCCAAACTCCAGCTCGCCAGCCTTGATGGTGTTGATGTTGTAGACCGAACCACCTGTGGATTCCACGGCGCAGCGGATACCATGCTCTTTACGAGACTTGTTCACCAGACGGCAGATCGCGCCACCGGTCGGATAATAAACGCCGGTCACGCCGCCCGTGCCGATTGAAATGAATTCCTGCGCCGAAGCGCCACCGGAAATGGTCATGCCTGCCGCAGCAATAGCACCAAGTACGAATTTTTTCATGATTGTCTCCCTGAGTAGTCTCCCTCCGACAAGGGGGGAGTCGACTTGGGTAGTAGAACCCGAGTCGCCGAGCATGGCAAGCGGGGGTTGACCCAAAGTCAGGCCAAAACAAGGAGAATATGTTTTTCGTCAGTGACTTGCCGTCTATGATCGTCGTGTTTTGGACCACACTTTATCCATAGCAACCGGCCATGCGACCGCGAAGCTGGACCAATGACAGAACTGTATCAATCGTCGGCGTGGGAGTCTGCGTGATCCGTCCCAGCTCCTGAACCGAGCCAACCAAAGCGTCGATTTCCATCGGCCGCCCCATATCCAGATCTTGCCACATAGAGGTCCGATGCGCGCCTACGGCCGCACCACCGTCTATGCGTTTTTCAACATCGATCGGAAACTTAACGCCAAGCTTTTCAGCGACTTCCTGCGCTTCTACCATCATCCCGCGCGCCACTGCACGGGTGCCCGGATCGGTGCACAGCACATCCAGCGTCGCGTGGGTCAGCGCCGAGATCGGGTTGAAGGAAAGATTGCCCCAAAGTTTGACCCAGATTTCGTCACGCAAACGCGGGCGCACCGGCGCTTTCAATCCAGCCGACGCGAGCGCTTTGCTGAGCGCCATGGCGCGATCTGATTTCGATCCGTCCGGCTCGCCCAGAGAAAACCGGTTGCCTTCGATGTGCTTGATCACCCCCGGCTCAACCACTTCTGCAGCCGGATAAACCACGCATCCCAAAACATTATCCGGACCGAAGCCATCCCACTGCTTGTTGCCGGGATCAACAGTCTGCAGGCGCGTGCCTTCAAGGTCGGTCCCGATCTTGTGGAAGTACCACCAAGGCACACCGTTCACACCAGAGACAATCGTTGTGTTCGGCCCGATCAAAGGCTGCATCCTGTCCACGACACCCGGCACGGAATGCGCCTTGAGCGTGACGATGACATAGTCCTGTTCCCCGATATCCGCCGGATCATTCGACGCCGTGACCTGCACAACGGTTTCATTGCCGCCTTCTTCGACCAGCTTCAGCCCTTTGGCCTGCATCGCTGCCAGATGCGGTCCCCTTGCAACCAGACTGACATCTGCGCCCGCCTGTGCCAGCTTTACGCCCATGTAGCCGCCAATCGCGCCTGCTCCGAACACACAAATTTTCATCACAGTCCCCTGCACTGGCCTCACCGGATTTGGCGCGACCTCTTTTCTTCTTCTTTTTGAAAATACGCAAATTTCCGGCGGCTGCCATCAGGCGCGCCGCCGGGAATTGCTCAGGCCGGCTCAGCCAGCCCCAGTTTTTCGGCCAACCCGATGCGTTGCATCTTGCCTGTTGCGCCCTTGGGGATCTCATCCATGATCACAACCTTGCGCGGCGTTTTGAAATCGGCCAGCCGCTCCAGCGCAAAGTTGCGGATGTCGCGTTCCGTCGCTTCGTGCCCATCGCGCAGAACCACGGCAGCCGCCACTTCCTCGCCAAGCTTTGGGTGCGGCAAGGCAAAGGTCACGACCTGCTGAATGGCCGGATGGTCCATCAAAACGCCATCCACCTCGAGCGGCGAGACCTTTTCACCGCCCCGGTTGATGATTTCCTTGAGCCTTCCGGTCAGATGCAGGAAACCATCTGCATCAAAAGCGCCCTGATCGCCGGTGCGGAACCAGCGATGTCCGTCCGCTTCAAAAAAGTTCTTTTGATTGGCGTCAGGGTTGCTTTCGTAACCCGGTGTCACGTTCGGGCCAGAGATCACCACTTCGCCCGTGCCATCGACCAGAGCGTTGTCAGTTTCGTGCGCAATGCGCACCACCGGGCCTGCCTCGACACCGACACTGCCGGGTTTTTGTTGTTCCAGCGGATTGCAGCACATCTGGTGCGCCGCTTCGGTCATCCCGTAGGCTTCGATGACTGGCGCGCCAAAGGTTTCACGCAGCTGTTCCATGACCTGCGCTGGCAGGCTAGCCGAAGACGAGCGCAGGAAGCGCAGCGGCACGTCACGGATCACCTCAGCATTGCGCCCGGCACGGGTCAGGATCGCCTGATGCATTGTCGGCACAGCCGTGTACCATGTCGGGCGTGCCTCGGTCATCATCGCGAAGAAGTTCATCGCATTGAACCCCGCCGTGCAAAAGATCGAACCACCGGACGCCAGCGACGCGGAAACCGCTGCAAGCAATCCATGGATATGGAACAGCGGCATGACATTCATGCAGCGGTCAGCCGGTGACAGGGTCAGGGAATGTGCAATATGCTGCGCAGATGCCGCCACATTGCTTTGCAGCAACGGCACGATTTTGGGTCGCGACGTGGTGCCAGAGGTGTGCAGGATCAAGGCGACGTCATCTTCGCCCGGCGCCTCATCGGCAACCTCTGTGCCACCTTCCGTGGACAACGAAAACTGCCCTGCAACCTCTGCATCGCTCTGCAAGCGAAGAACCATGATCCCCAGTCGCTGCGCTGCTGCAAAGGCCGGGCCCTCTTCGCCTGCGGCCAGCACAATGGCTTTGGCTTTCAGGTCTTCGAGATAGAACGCGTATTCATCCTCGCGGTACGAAGGATTGAGTGGGGCTGTCGTGGCTGACTGCGCGATAGTGACAAAGGCCGTCGCCATGTCTGGCCCGTTGGGCAGCACGATGGCCACCCGATCCGTCCGGCCCACGCCCGCGGCGCGCAGCTGACTGCGGATCTGATCCGACAGAGCACGCAGCCCGCCATAGCTCAGCCAGGTTTTGCCCGGCGCTCCGATGGCCGGTGCTTCCCCGGGATGGGTAGACAGAAGCTGCTTTAGAGTTGTCCCCATGAATCCGTTCCTTGTCGTTTCTCGTTCCAGTCATATCGTGTTCACTCCGCTGGTGCGATACCGCTGCGGGTGCCCTTGCGTAGATACTTAATGAAGGGCAGCACAAAGAAAAGCGCGGCAATGGCAATAAAGGTTCCGGACAGGGGCCGCTCAACAAAGGCAAACACGTTGCCTTGCTCGGCGATCAGCGTCTGGCGAAAGCTCTTTTCCATCAGCGGGCCCAGCACCAGTGCAAGCACCAGCGGCGCCAACGGGTAATCCGCCTTGCGCAGAAGATACCCTGCCACACCAAAACCCGCGATCAGCCAAACGTCGTGCATTTTCTGGCTCGGCGCGAAGCCGCCCACGATGCAAAGCACCAGTACGATTGAGCAGAGCACCGTAAACGGCATCCGCAGTGCCCAGACAAACAGTGGGATCAGGGCAATGTTTATAAGAACCGCCGCAAAATTGGCCGTGTAGAGCGATGAGATCAGCCCCCAGACGAAATCCGGCTGTTCGATGAACAGCATCGGGCCCGGCACAAGCCCCCACATCACCATGCCGCCCAAAAGCAGCGCGGTTGTGGGCGAGCCGGGAATGCCCAGCGTCAGCATCGGCAAAAGCGATCCGGTTGAGGCCGCGTTGTTGGCAGTCTCGGGTGCTGCAACACCCTCGATGTTGCCTTTGCCAAAGGTTTCAGGGTGCTTGGATGTTTGCTTGGCGACGCCATAGGCCATCAGGGATGCCGGCGTAGCGCCAGCGGCTGGCAGCATTCCAACGAAAAAGCCCATGAATGAACCAAAGCTCATGGTTTTCCAAATGCGGCCCATCGCCTTTATGCCCAAGGCGAGTTCGCCAAAGGTGATCTTGGCGGGGGTGACCTGCGGCGAGGATTTCGAGGTTTCGATCGTGTAGAGAACTTCGCCGACGCCGTAGACACCGATGGCCAGAACCAGGAACGATATCCCAGAGTAAAAGCCCGGCATGTCGCCAAAGATCAGTCTCGGCTGGCCAGAAATCAGATCCAGCCCAACCGTGGACAGGACCAGACCCAGACAGATCATGATGATTGTTTTCAGTTTGTCGTCTCCGCCCAGCCCCACAAAGGTGGTGAAGGCCATCAAGACCAAGGCGAATTCCTCAGCCGGACCAAACGCCAGCGCAACATCTGCAAGCGGCGCGGCAAAGAGCGTGAACAGGATCACCGAAATGGTTCCGCCCACAAACGAGGCCACAGCCGCTGCGATCAAAGCCAGCCCGGCCTTGCCCTGTTGGGCCATGGGCCGTCCGTCAAAAGTGGTGGCAACGGCAGTGGATGCGCCCGGTATACCCAGCAGGATCGACGAAACCGCCCCGCCGTACATGGCCCCATAGTAAATCGCGGCGAGTAGAATGATGGCCGAACTTGGCGGCACAATGAATGTCAAAGGCAACACGATTGCCACACCATTGACTGATCCGAGACCCGGCATCGCGCCGATAAAAAGCCCGGCAGTCACCCCTAGAATGACCACCATCAGGTTGAGTGGCGACAGTGATGTTGCAAAGCCTTCGGCCAGAAGCGCAAGTACGTCCATTGGAAAGCCCCTTTAGAAAAACATCGCGTAGAGCGGGAAGAAGAGCGGCTCGGTAAAGCCCTTTGGCAGCAGGATTTTCAGCGTCGCTTCGAAGAAAAAGAACAAAAAGACCGGTGTCAGCACGGATATCGACAGGGTCAGAAACCAGCCATGCCCACCGAACACCTTCAGATACCAAAGCAAGAACAGCGGGATAGCGATGTAGGCGCCCGCGATCGGGATCAGTGCAATGCAGACGACCAGCGCCGCAACCACGGCAACCACGCTGCGCAGCATCGAGCGGTCAAACTGAAAGCTGGCAACCGCGTCGGCGGCAAAGCTGCGAAGCAATATCCCGCCTGCGCAAAGCATCATGATCAACGACAGCCAAAACGGAAACGCGCCGCCACCCGGACCGCCTGTTTCCCCTTCCCAGCCGATGGGCAAGGCAACCGCGTGCCACATGAAATACGCGGACAGTGCCATGATGGCCCCAGCTATGATGCGATCTGCAACCAACATCCCCAATTCCTTCGCGCGTCAAAATGGTGAACCGGGCCGCGATAGCGGCAGCCCGGTTGCAATTTTCTGGATCAGATCGTTCAGGAATTGCCTTCCATCGCGGACAGGATCGCCTGATGCTTGTCCCGCTCGGTCATGAAGTAGGCCTGCAGGTCGTCACCCGTCAGATAGGCAGGCATCAGAGCCTTTTCAGAAGTGTAAGTCTGCCATTCTTCGGTTTCCGACAGCTTTTTGAACATTGCTGTATAGTAGGCGACTGCCTCAGCCGGCATGTCCTTTGGCGCAACAAAGCTGCGCTGCATGGCGTAGACAATGTCATGCCCCAGTTCGCGGGCCGTTGGTACGTCCGGGAACGCGGCAAGGCGTTCAGGTGTAAAGGCGACCAGCGGGATCGACTTGCCTGCCTTGTAGAAACCCATTTGCTCCGATGGATTGTTCACCGTGGAATTGATGTGGTTGCCGATCAGGTTCTTGGCAACGTCACCGCCCCCTTTGAAGGGCACGTATGTCATTTCAAGCCCGAATTCCTTTTCGAGCATCGCGGTCACAAGGCTGTCTTCCTGCCCGGTTCCGGTGCCACCCATTTTCCAGTCTTTGCCCGAGGCTTTTACAGCAGCCACGTATTCGTCAAGGTTCGAGATGCCCGCATCGGCATTGACCCAAAGGATAAAGGTGTCTTCGGCCATGCGCGCGATTGGGGTGAATTCTTCGATGTTCACACCAATGTCGGTGCGCAGCGGCGTTGTGTAGTAGCTGTTCAGCGTCGCCATGATCGTATGCGCGTCGCCCTCTTTATCTTTGAGGTAACGCAGCGCCTCAGCGCCAGAACCACCGCCCTTGTTCACAGGCAGGATCGGCATGTTAGACAGGCTCTCCTTTTGGATGATTGACTGGAACAGACGCGCCAGACGATCAGCGCCACCGCCCTGACCGGCCATGATCACCATCTCGACAGGCTTTTGGGGTTTCCAGCCTTCGGCGAGTGCGGTTGTAGCAGTTGTTGCGACCAGAGCAGCCGAGGCTGCCAATCCCATCGCAACGCGACGTGTGAATGTGTATGCCATGTTGTATCCTCCCGACATGATCGACCCGCCCCCCGTGACGCTAGAATCGCGCCTTTCCTTGCAAGCCCTGATCGAGAACCTATGGCCACGTAATTTTATTTCACCAAAAAACGTGTTTTCATGTTAAATCTTGCAATTACATTTTTATTTTTTGTAAATATGTAAACATGAGCAAAACACTTGTCGGCCCACAACTGCGCCAACTGCGCCGTCAGCACGGCCACACTCAGGCTGAGATGGCAAAACGGCTGGGCATTAGTCCGGCCTACGTCAATCTGCTGGAAAACAACCAAAGATCTCTGTCCGTCGCCGTGCTTCTGTCGTTGACCGAACACTACGGCATAGACATGCGCACGCTGGTGACCGAAACCGACACGACCCGCCTCGCGGAACTTCGGGCCGCGGTGCGTGACCCGATTTTTATCGGGGCCCAGCCCGATCTGGCCGAATTGCGCGCCGCGCAGGATCATGCGCCGGTTCTCGTCTCGCAATTCCTTGACCTCTACCAAAGCCACAGGAGTCTTGTAGAACAGGTCAAACGACTGTCCGGAACAGGATCGGCGGAACAGCTTCTTCGTGTGACCCCGGAAACCTCAATCCACGACTACTTTCGAGATCACGGAAATCACTTTCCTATCCTTGAAGAAACGGCCGAAGCATTGCGCACCCGGATCGGCGGCAGCACAGACGACATCTATACCCTTCTCAAAAGAGAGCTGCGGGTCGAGCATGGCATCCTGACCGAGGTTCTGCGGGTCGAAGACATGTCAGGCAGTCTGCGTCTGTTCGATGAAGCTGAATCGCGTGTGCAGCTCTCCGAGGCGCTCGATCATCCCAACCGGATATTCCAACTGGCCCATGTTCTCGGTCTGGTCGAAGCAGGTCCGCTGATTGAGGACATGGTCAAGGACAGTGCGCTGGACACCAAAGATGGACGCGCCCGCTTGCTGGTTGAATTGACCAACTACTTCGCCGCGGCGCTGCTGATGCCCTATGCGCCCTTTCTGAGGCTGGCAAAGCAAACGCGGTACGATGTTGATCGCGTGGCTGCGGCCTTTGGTGTCAGCGCTGAACAGGTGTGCCACCGCCTGACAACGCTGCAGCGCGATGGCGCACGTGGCGTGCCGTTCTTTTTCCTGCGGCTCGACCGGGCCGGGAATGTCACCAAACGGTTCAACGCCACCCCCTTTACCCTTGCTGAAGAAGGCGGCGCCTGCCCTGTCTGGAATGTGCACAGCGCCTTTCGTTCCCCCGGGAGCATGATCCCACAGTTTGTGGAACTGCCTGATGGCGGCCGCTTTTTCACCCTGTCACGCACATCCGACAGGCCTGCCTTTGGCTCAACAGTGCAGGACCGGCGCCTTGTGATTGCCATCGGGTGCGAAGTCGCTCATCTCGATGAGATCGGCTATGCGAGCGCATTCGACACCAGCGGCGAAAACGTCTTCAGCCCGATCGGGATCAACTGTCACGTCTGCCCCCGGCAGGCCTGCGCCCAGCGTGCCCACCAACCTCTGCACATGAAGCTGCCCATCGACACCAACCGCCGGGGTGGGACACGCTATGAAAGCTGACGCACGCATCACGAAAACGCCAATAGGCGGCACGAAATTCACATGCTAAGCCCCGCATGTCAAAATGCGGAGAGGTCCCATGCATAGCCCTACACTACCGCTTTCGCGCGACCTCGTCATGATTGGGGGCGGTCACACGCATGCATTGGTATTGCGGGTCTGGGGAATGAACCCTCTACCCGGCGTGCGGGTAACGCTGATCAATCCGGGCCCTACAGCGCCCTATTCGGGGATGTTGCCCGGCCATCTGGCTGGCCACTATCCCCGGGCCGCACTGGACATCGATCTGGTTCGGCTTGCCCGTTTTGCCGGCGCAAGATTGGTGCTGGGCGCAGTTGACGGCATAGACCTGCAGGCCCGTACGATTTCGATACCGGGACGCGCCCCAATCGGATTTGACGTTGCCTCGGTTGATGTTGGCATCACATCGGCTATGCCCGCCCTGCCCGGTTTTGCCCAGCACGCGGTTCCAGCGAAACCGCTCGGGCCGTTTGCTTCGGCCTGGGCCCGTTTTCTGGATGGCAAAGGCCCTGCCACAGTTGCCGTTATAGGTGCGGGCGTCGCCGGGGCTGAAATTGCGATGGCTCTGGCATTTGCATTGAAATCAAAAGGCCGCGCTGCGCAGGTAACGCTGATTGACCGCTCAAACGCATTGTCAGCCCTTCGATCCAAAACCGCCAATGCCCTGAGAGCAGCCTTAGCAGATCAGGAAGTCACTTTGATCGAGCAGGCCGCAATTGCCGCCGTAACCGCGGAGGGTGTGCAGCTGGAAGATGGCTCAGTGATCGAAGCCGCTTTTGTCACCGGGGCCGCTGGAGCGAAACCGCACGACTGGATCGCCGGAACCGGGCTTGATCTGGAAGGCGGCTTTATCCGCGTCGATGATCGCCTGCGCAGCTCTGATGGATCGGTCTTCGCCGTCGGGGATTGCGCCCATATGTCGGCCAGCCCACGCCCAAAGGCCGGTGTTTTTGCCGTACGTCAGGCCCCCACGCTGTTGAACAACTTGCGCGCTACGCTTTCGGATGCTGGCGGCCTTAAGCCTTACGTGCCGCAACGCGACTACCTTAAACTGATCTCGCTGGGCAAAAAATCCGCGCTTGCGGATCGCTTTGGTCTGAAACTGTCCGGGCCGCTCTTGTGGAAATGGAAGGACCGGATCGACCAAGCCTTTATGGAGAAGTTTCGCACACTTCCACAGATGCCGCCGCCCGATCTTCCATGGCCAAGGGCCTCAGGCAGCCGCGAAGTACTGGGAGACAAGCCCATGTGCGGCGGCTGCGGCGCCAAGGTCGGCAGCCCTGCCCTGATCGCCGCCCTTGGGGATCGCGACGCCCCCGGCGACGACGCCGCGATTTTGCAAACTGGCCAGACCCGCCAAGTCATCAGCACGGATCATTTGCGGGCCATGACCGAAGATGCGTACGTTTTGGCCAAGATCGCAGCCGTTCACGCGCTAGGCGACGTATGGGCGATGGGCGCAAAACCGCAGGCCGCCACGATCAACGTGATCCTGCCGCGCCAGTCCGAAACGCTCGCCCAGCGCAGCCTGCGGGAAATTACAATGGCCAGCCGCGCCGTTCTTGGCGATGCGGGAGCCGAACTGGTTGGCGGGCACACCACCCAAGGCAGCGAGCTGACAATCGGGTTCACGGTGACAGGCCTTTGCGCCAAGCCCCCCATTACACTGACCGGCGCCCGCCCCGGCGACCATCTGATCCTGACCAAGCCGATTGGCTCTGGCGTCGTCATGGCAGCGGAAATGGCCAAGCTGGCATCAGGCGAAACGGTTGAGAATGCGCTAAACACGATGATGATGCCGCAAGGCCAAGCCGCTGAAATCCTGTCGGCCGCACAAGCGATGACGGATGTAACCGGGTTTGGCCTTGCCGGGCATATTGCGAATATCTGCGCCGGATCGGCAGTTGGCGCTCAAATCGATCTGGACGCGGTCCCGTTGATTGCAGGGGCCGAAGCCCTGGCCGAGGCAGGCGTTCGATCCTCGCTGTTTCCGATCAACCGTGCCGCTGTTCATATCAGCGCCCCTGATCCAGAGGATCCTCGTCTGGACCTGATGTTCGACCCGCAAACAGGCGGTGGCCTGCTAGCGGCCATCCGAGGGGAAACCGCGCCGATCCTGCAAGCATTGGCTGACGCGGGCTATGAGGCTGCGCAAATCGGCGCCTTAACGGAAGACGCCGGTCAAATATCCATTGCCTGAACCGCCGCAGCAATGCGTGCTGCCAAGGCGTCCAGGGCATCGCCTGTCAAACTATCTGTTTCAAACCGGCTCAAAATGCGCGGCGCGTAGGCCTGTTTGCTCTTGGTATAGGCAGGATCATAGTGATCCTCGGCCAGAGATTTGCACAACGCCAGCTTATCACCTTGGGAAATAAGCGAATTCCAATGATCCACCAGCGCGTTTCCGCGATGGTATCGCAAGGGATCCAGTTTCTGCATCAGCGGGTCCGCCTCCGACAAAATATCGGCATAGGCCTGCGCCAGATAAGACGCGCGTGCTTCGATTGGCGCGGTGACTTCAATCCAAGGGGCCTGCCTCATGGCTTCCCAAAGGCTGGGTGGCAACAACCGGGCTCCGATCTTGCTGCTCTCGGCTTCGACCAGTACCGGGCGGTCGGCATCCAACGCGGTTAGCGCTCCAATCAATGCGGATTCAAAGGACTTCTGGCTTGGCTGCCCCCCCGGCATCTCACCCAGCAATGAACCGCGATGGCCCGCGAGCCCTTCGAGATCGATGACCTGCAGACCGCATTCCCTGAGCCGCGGCAAAAGGGCCGTCTTGGCCGTGCCAGTATGCCCGCCAAGCTGAATGAACCGATAAGGCAATGGCTGTTCATACAGGCTCTGCGACACCATGCGGCGGTACGATTTGTAACCGCCTTCTATGGTCTCGGAACGCCACCCAATTTCGCGAAGCATCCAAGCGAATGCACCTGACCGCTGCCCACCGCGCCAGCAATAGACCAAAGGCCGCCAGGCGCCGTCCTTGTCAGACAGATGCGTCTCGATATGCCGAGCCGCATTGCGAAAGACCAATGCAGCCCCGACCTTACGTCCCTTGAACGCAGAATCCTGCTTGTAAACCGTGCCAACCCGCGCGCGCTCTTCATTGCTGAGCACCGGCATATTGACCGCGCCGGGCACATGATCTTCTTCGAATTCAGCAGGAGACCGCACATCGATCACAGCGTCATAGCCGTGCTGCGACAGCGCAGAGACAGAAGAAAAGGAAATGGCCATGCTTGGGCTCTAGACTGTTGCAGCCAAAGGATAAAGGGGCTCGGCCCGTTGATGCGCCTTTCAATGCAAAAAACCTGCGCAACCCTCTGGACACTGCCAAATACCTCGGCTAGACCGCCCGCACCCAGCGCCAAAAGCGCATCCCGTGCCCGGGTAGCTCAGGGGTAGAGCAGTGGATTGAAAATCCTCGTGTCG
>JAHDIS010000105.1:0-451 GCA_020630695.1 Paracoccaceae bacterium
GCGAAGGTGGCCGCACCGTCGGTTCCGGCGTCGTCGCCAAAATCGTCGCGTAAATTTATACGCCGTTGCCGAGGCAGTCAGCGGGTTGATCCAACCCTGCCCTGCCAAGGCCGACAAACCTAAAAAAGAGGCGCGCTTTCGCGCCTCTGGAAATACGGGTTCGAAGAGGGGGCCGGATGGTCCGGCTTCCTCCTCTCAATCCAAACGCCAAGATAGGCTAGAAACATGCAAAGCCAGAACATCCGGATCCGGCTCAAGGCGTTCGACTACCGCGTCCTGGACGCGTCGACGCAAGAGATCGTGAACACCGCAAAGCGGACCGGCGCGCAGGTGCGTGGTCCGATCCCGCTGCCGAACAAGATCGAAAAATTCACCGTTCTGCGTGGCCCCCACGTGAACAAGAAATCCCGCGATCAGTTCGAGATCCGCACGCACAAGCGTCTGCTCGATA
>JAHDIS010000105.1:461-4664 GCA_020630695.1 Paracoccaceae bacterium
GCAGACCGTGGACGCGCTGATGAAGCTCGACCTGGCCGCTGGCGTTGACGTCGAGATCAAGGTGTAAGGGGGGCTACAGACAATGCGCTCTGGAGTTATTGCAAAAAAGATCGGCATGACCCGTCTCTTCATGGAAGACGGCAAGCAGATCCCCGTCACGGTTCTTCAGCTGGATCAGCTGCAGGTCGTGGCTCAGCGTACCGCAGACAAGGATGGCTACAGCGCCGTTCAGCTCGGTGCAGGCGCCGCCAAGGCGAAGAACACATCCAAGGCTATGCGCGGTCACTTTGCGGCTGCCAAGGTGGAACCAAAGCGTAAGATCGCTGAATTCCGCGTTAGCCCTGAGAACCTGATTGAAGTGGGCGAGGAAATCATCGCTGACCATTACTTTGAAGGTCAGTACGTTGATGTGTCCGGCACCACGATCGGTAAAGGTTTCGCCGGTGCCATGAAGCGGCACAACTTCGGCGGCCTGCGTGCCACGCACGGTGTTTCGATTTCGCACCGTTCGCATGGTTCGACTGGTCAGTGTCAGGATCCCGGCAAAGTCTTCAAAGGTAAGAAGATGGCCGGCCACATGGGTGCCGTTCGTGTCACCACGCAGAACCTGCAGGTCGTCAAGACCGACAGCGATCGTGGTCTGATCATGATCAAAGGCGCCGTTCCTGGCTCCAAGGGTGGTTGGGTGACAATCAAGGACGCGGTCAAGAAGCCGACGCCCGAGAATGTCGTTCTGCCTGCTGCGCTGAAATCTGCACAAGCCGCGGCTGAAGAGGCCCCCGCTGAAGAAGGAGGCGAGGCATGAAACTTGACGTGATCAAACTGGACGGCGGTAAAGCTGGATCTGTCGAACTGACGGACGAGATCTTTGATCTCGAGCCGCGCGCCGACATCCTGCACCGTGTGGTCCGCTGGCAGCGTAACAAAGCGCAGGCCGGTACGCACAAGGTCAAGACCCGCTCGGAAGTCAGCTACTCGACCAAGAAGATCTATCGCCAAAAAGGCACCGGCGGCGCACGTCACGGTTCCCGCAAGGCGCCTATCTTCCGCAAGGGTGGTATCTACAAGGGCCCGACACCGCGCAGCCACGCGCATGATCTGCCCAAGAAGGTCCGCGCACTGGGTCTGAAGCACGCTCTGTCGGCCAAGGCCAAAGCAGGCGCGCTGATCGTGATCGACAACGCCGAGAGCGATGGCAAGACATCCTCTCTGGCCAAGCAGGTTGCAGGTCTGGGCTGGAAGCGCGCCCTGATCATCGATGCGCAGGTCAACGAGGGCTTTGCCCAGGCCGCCCGCAACATTGATGGTCTGGATGTGCTGCCCAGCATGGGCGCTAACGTCTATGACATCCTCAAGCGTGACACGCTGGTGCTCACGAAGGCTGGTGTCGAAGCACTGGAGGCTCGTCTGAAATGAGCGCTAAGGCAGAACATTACGATGTGATCCGCAAGCCGGTCATCACTGAAAAGGCCACCATGGCGTCCGAGAACGGCGCGGTTGTCTTCGAAGTGTCGATCGATGCGAACAAACCACAGATCAAAGAGGCCGTTGAGGCTCTGTTTGGTGTGAAGGTGAAAGCGGTCAACACGACGATTACCAAAGGCAAGACCAAGCGTTTCCGCGGCCAGATGGGCAAGCGGAAAGACGTGAAGAAAGCCTATGTGATGCTTGAAGAAGGCAACACAATCGACGTCTCGACAGGTCTCTGATCGGTTCGAAAAGACTTAGGGAAGGCCCTCGGCAATAGCCGGGGGCCTTCTCGTTTCGCAGGTCGGTCCAAAAGAAGTGCGACACCCTGACCGGACCTTTCGTAGCTTTTCTGGCAGGCAACGATTGCGTAACTGAGACTGACCTATATGACTGGTGCATCCTAAAGGAATGAGCAGGCATGTTTGACCACTCCCATGCACCGACAAAAGAGCCCAAAGACCGCCCCGCAAGGGATTGGATCAAAGTACTGGCGAAGTATCGCGACCCGAGCACGTCGCGAAGCATCTTTGAGCTGGCCATCACGCTGGTACCCTTTGTTGGTCTTTGGGCTCTGGCATGGGCGGCCTTGTCCGTCAGTGCGTGGCTGACCCTTGCGATTTCGCTGGTAAATGCGGCCTTTTTGCTGCGGCTGTTTGCCATTCAGCATGATCTGGGACATGGCGCATTTCTCAAGCAACGCGATCTCAGCGATTGGGTCGGACGCGGCCTGGGGGTCTTGACCATGACCCCCTATGATGTGTGGCGACGTACCCATTCCATGCATCACAGCGCCTCTGGCAACCTTGGTCGTCGCGGGATTGGCGATATTCACACCAAGACTGTCGCCGAATACAACGCGTTGTCCAAGCTGCAAAAGCTCAAATATCGGTTGTACCGAAACCCCTTGGTGCTGTTTGGTCTAGGCCCGCTGTACCTGTTCTTTTTCCAGAACAGGCTGCCTTTGGGGCTAACTGACAAGGCCAAGTTCTGGAGCAGCGCCATGTTGACCAACTTGGCAATTTTGGCGGCGCTTGGTGTGATCTACTTTTTTGGTGGCTGGGCCCCGATTGTCCTGATCTTTGTACCCTCTACGCTTTTGGCGGCGACCGCCGGCGTGTGGTTGTTCTACGTTCAGCATCAGTTCGAGGACACCTATTGGGAATCCGAAAACGGCTGGGACATGCATGAGGCTGCACTGCATGGCAGTTCTCACTACGTGCTGCCGCCAGTGCTGAATTGGATCAGTGCGAATATAGGCATTCACCACGTACACCATCTTTACAGCCGCATTCCCTTTTACCGGCTGCCTGAGGTCCTGCGCGATCATCAGGAACTGGCCATGGGCAACCGCATGACCATTCGTCAAAGCCTTGCGAATGCGCGGCTTCACCTGTGGGACGAAAAATCCCGGCAATTGATGTCGTTTGCGCAGGCTCGTGCCCTGAGGGCCTAACGGGCGGATTCGCCACGTATATCAAATGACATGAAACCTCGGCCTCGTGGCCGGGGTTTTTCTTTTGGCCTAGATCAAAGACGGCATCTGTCCCCGCAGCCTATCGTATTCAACAAACAGCGAAGAGGAGCGCAAAATGACGGATTGGAGCCAACAAGAACAGATTTTGAAAACGCGGCGCACCGAATTGGTCGGAGAAATCAGGCAGATCGAAGACCAACTCGACGATGAACCACCCAAGGATTGGGAAGACCGCGCCTCCGAGCGGCAGGGCGATGAAGTGCTGGAATCACTTGGTGCCCACGACGCCGCCGAACTACGCCAGATCGACGCAGCTTTGGCGCGCATGGACGAGGGCACCTATGGCGAATGCGTACAGTGTGGGAACAGCATTTCAACCGAAAGGTTGGCGGCGCTGCCTGCGACCCCGTTTTGCAAGACTTGTGCGGTCTAAGTCGAAGTTTCACGCATCGAGCGCGGACGTAAGCCGCGGGAGTGGACCGTCGAGAACGAAACTTTGGCGTATCTCTTGGTGGTGGTGAGCGATCGCTATCAATCCAAAATGAGATCAGGTGCCGGACGGGCATTGCCCGAGCTACACTAGGCCCTCGCGTCTTGGGGCGTCTGTCGGGCTATGCACTCGCAGTAGCAAAGTCCCCCGAAGCCGCCTTTCGTGCTCGGCCCACTTGACCCCAACCATACCATCCCCTATCAGACGCCATCGGCAGTGGCCCCGGATTCGTCCGGGGCTTTGCCTTTGTTCGTAAGAACGCCAAGAACCGGGCACCTACGGGGGCCTATACCTCGGGTCGCAAGACCCATGACATAGTGGCCCGAAAGGGCTGCGAAGCTAACGGAAGACAGAAAGCATGGCACTCAAGTCGTACAAACCTACGACGCCGGGCCAGCGCGGGCTGGTGCTGATCGACCGTTCGGAGCTGTACAAAGGACGTCCTGTCAAAGCCCTCACCGAGGGTCTGACGAAATCGGGCGGCCGGAACAACACCGGACGTATCACGGCACGCCGCCGCGGTGGCGGGGCGAAACGCCTCTACCGGATCGTTGATTTCAAACGGAACAAATTCGACGTTGCAGGCACCGTTGCCCGCATCGAATATGACCCCAACCGTACCGCATTCATCGCACTGATCCAGTACGATGACGGCGAGCAGGCCTACGTTCTGGCCCCGCAGCGTTTGGGTGTTGGCGACAAGATCATCGCCTCGGCCAAGGCCGACATCAAGCCCGGTAACGCAATGCCCTTCAGCGGCATGCCCATC
>JAHDIS010000106.1 GCA_020630695.1 Paracoccaceae bacterium
AAAAAAAATAACGCCATTGAACCGAGGTCTCAGCCGTCCATGTTGCTCTCGACCAAACGTACCAGTTCGGCGAGGGTGAGGCCAAGTTCCCGGGCCAGAGCATCCATAACCGTCAATGTCGGCTGCCGGTTCCGTGTCTCAAGCAAAGACACGTAGCTTGTCGAGAGATCCGAGCGAAAGGCGAGCTCTTCCTGTGAAAGGCCGACCACCTTCCTTCGTTCTTTGAGTGCCTTTGCAAAGGCCCATATCAGCTTCTCGTTCGTGCGCTCCATCCCCAACGGTATCGGGGAGGTTGTGCATTGAATCTAATGACTATAGTAGCAATTTTACTATAGTCACAGGTGAGAGAAAGACAGCTTCTTTGCCTTCTACCAAAGAGGAAGAAATGCAGGCATTTACGGGCCAAATCGTCGAGATCGAGGAAACAAACCGAACGGACCGCGGTCAGCAGGAAACATCGATCGATTACCTAGAAAACAAGGCTGTTGGCGGCGGCATTATGACGGATCTTCAGTCGAACGAAAACACGCTCAAGGCGACAATGCTTCTTACCGACGAACGCGTAGAAAGGGTGTCCATCCCCAGTGCCAGCTTTCTCAACGTTGGCGATGTCGTGACGGTAGTAAAGGACACCGACGGTTGCGAGATATACTACAAAAACCATACAGCTGACAGGAAATGGTCATACCCAAGAAGCCCGGAACACATCCGGAAGCGCTTTGGCCTCATCCGTTTCGGAATCAATCAGAGCTTGCTGTGGGCATGCCTTCTGGGAATTGTGGCCGGTCTCGCTCAAGGGCAATTCACTACATTGAACCTGATCGTTATCACATTGCTCGCAGTTTTCCTCTACTGTGCAATTTGGAGCCTGACGGTCCGACCGCGCGCGATTAAGAAACACCATGCTTCAGCGAGGACCGCCGCTGAAACGAACACCACGGAAAATGTATCATTCATTAAGGCGAAAGCCGATGAACGGCTGGATAAGCTGAAAGCGGCCGCCGGCGTTTAGACGTTGAGCAGATCAAAAGTCTTAACCTGCATTTTGAAGGTCACGGCACGCATTTTTTTTGAACGGCCCTAAGCTGCCTTTGACGGTGACGCTTCGATGCTGCAGTCGCAGTCCGCTTAGCTGCCGTTCGCTGCAAGCGCAAAGTCATTACGGTGGTCAATGACCGCGATGCGGGACAAAGCACCAATTCGCTGCGTTTGCACCAAGGTCTGCAATCTCGAGTAACCGGCCACACGTATACGGCCGGACATTCGATTTTACCGATTTCTGAAGAGATTTTCAGGTGGGTTCCGTTTCTCCGGGAACTGGGATGTTCAGCCGGTTTCACCAAATCCTTTCGGTACTGGCAGATCAGGCAAGGTCGCCGCTCGTTTTTGCAGGGCCCGCCCGATAACTACACGGCTGATTTCGGTTGTACCGTCCACGATCCGCAGCATTTGTGCGAGGCGGGACAAACGATCCAGACCATATGGCTGCAACAGCCCCATGCCGCCCAGCACTTGCGTGCAGGTGTTCGCAGCCTTCACTGCGGCATCTGGCACAAACCGTTTGGCATGAGCGGCCATCAGTGGGCCCTCGGGCGTGCCCAGGGATTCCGCCGCCTTGCGATAAAGCAGCCTGGAGGCTTCAAGATCTGTTGCAACCTCGCCCAGCATCCACTGGATCCCGTCCAGATCGAGGTTCCTGCCGCCAAACATCTTGCGGTTCCTGGAATAGGACAGCGCCGTATCCAGGGCAGCCTGCATCAATCCACAGCATCCTGACGCGATTGAGACGCGGGCGATGTCGATCGCCATGAGTGAACCTTGCAGGCCCTGACCAATGGGCAGGATGATGTTGTCTTCGCTCACCACGACCTTGTCCATATACATCTCGGCCAGAGGCAGGAAGTTGTAGGACGGTGTGTCGTAGAGCGGGCCAAAGCTGAGGCCCGGCGCGTCGGCGGGAATAGCGATCATCGCCATATCCCTGTGGCCGGGTGCGTCACTGGTTTTGACCACGGTGAAATAGATATCGGCCTCGGTCGCCAGGCTGACCCATGCCTTCGCGCCACTGATCGTCCAGGTGCCGTCGCCATTGATCGTGGCGCGGCTGTACATGTTCACCGGGTCCGATCCCGATTGCGGTTCGGTCAGCGCAAAGTTCGCCAGTTTGCGCCCCGAAGTCAGGTCGCGCGCCCATTTTTCTTTGAAGGTATCGGTGCCGTATCCGCAGCCCGCGAAGGTGCAGATATTGTGCATCGACAAGGCAAAGGCATAAGCGCCATCGCCCAGCCCCAGTTGTTCATGGACCTGAATGCCCTCTGAAAGCGGCAAGCCCTGGCCGCCAAAATCTTCGGGAGCGTAGAGCCCCGTCAGGCCAGCGGCCCCGGCCTTATCAGACGCATCACGGGGCCATGTCTTCGTGGCGTTCCAGGCGTCCACATTGGGCAGGATGACCTGCTCGGCGTGGTCGCGTGCGGCCTGGAGTATGGTGGCGAGTTTGTCTGACATTGGTCGGTCCTTTGATGGGCGGTTCTTTTCATATGACGCCACACTTCAGCACTTGCTGAGCAGGCAGCAGGTCAAGCTTCCAGAGGAGAATCAGGTGAGAACACTTTGTATTACGCAAGATTTAGCAGGAGAAACTTCTTCGCTCTATCTCGCGTGGTGACAGGGTATTGTTCAAAAGTGACAAAACGAGCAACTTACCCTTGCGCCCTGCGATACGAACTTGGCGTGCTGCCGGTCCAGCGTTGAAAGGCCCTGTGAAAATTAGCCGCCGAGGAAAATCCGACATCATGTGCGATGGCCTCAACGCTTTTGCGCCCCGCCTGCAGGTCGCGGATCGCGATGTCGCGGCGCAGGGCATCCTTGATCGCCTGAAACGACGTGCCATCCGCCTGCAACCTACGGATCAGGGTGCGCGGGGCCATGTGCATTGCGGATGCTGTCCGGGTCAGGGTCGCCGTGTCCCATCCCGCCTGCCCCAGATAGGTGCGCACCCGTAGCGATTGGGTGTGCTCGCGCGACGAGGTGAAGATCCAGTCCCGGGGCGCGTTTTGCAGGAACCGGTCAAGATCAGCGGTGCTGCGCGTCTGCACGGGACCCAGTGCATTCGGATCGAACGAGATTGCGGTGGCGGGCTGGCCAAACCGCAGCGGTGCAGGAAAGATAATCGCGTAATCCTGATCAAAGTCCGGGCGGTCAAACACGAAATCGACAGCCTTAACCGGA
Source organism: Paracoccaceae bacterium (assembly GCA_020630695.1). GTDB lineage: Bacteria > Pseudomonadota > Alphaproteobacteria > Rhodobacterales > Rhodobacteraceae > Thalassococcus_A > Thalassococcus_A lentus. The sequence continues at coordinate 3,229 of JAHDIS010000106.1, forward strand.
ACCTCATGCCCTGCCAGCCAAGACATGAGCCCGTGGGCAAGTTTGAGGATCAACATATGCCCAAACCGCTGAAGCGGCACGTCGCCTTGTGGTTTCAGGGTCAGCACCAAAACGCTGTCAGTATCATCCAGATCAAACTGATAGTCATCCAGCAGCAAATTCCAGAAGGTGGAAAACCGGTAGAGTGCAGAAGCAAGAGACGTGGCTTCCCTGACGGTGGTCAGAAGATGTTGCAGGGCCCTCGGCCGGATGGGTCTGCTCCAAAGCCCCATCATCTCGTCACCGGTCTCAACTGCGGCAAGTTGATAGAGGCATACGATCTGATCCAGCGTGACGCGACCATTCGGCGCGCGCGTATCCGCGTTCAGACCGGACCGGCCAAGCAGGGACGCCATGTGCGCCTCTGTGCACAGCGCACGCAGCGCCGCCAGCCAGTCATCGACAAACTGGCTGGAAACCGTGGAAAGGATCGTTGGCGCGACATTGGTCATGACGCTGAAAGGGCTATCACCGATTACGGGTGACAGGAAACATGGCTCAGGCGACTTCGAACAGTGCTGCGGCGCCCATGCCTCCGCCGACACACATGGAGGTCACCACGTATTTCACGCCACGACGCCTCCCCTCAATCAGAGCATGCCCGACTTGTCTTGCACCTGTCATGCCGTAGGGGTGGCCAATCGATATCGCACCGCCGTTCACGTTGTAGATTTCGGGATCGATCCCAAGACGGTCACGGCAATACAGAACCTGGCAGGCAAAGGCTTCGTTAAGCTCCCAAAGGCCGATGTCTTCGATGCGAAGACCTGCATTCTTCAGCAGCTTTGGAATTGCAAAGATCGGGCCGACACCCATCTCTTCCGGTGCGTTTCCTGCAACAGCCATGCCGCGATAAATACCCAGCGGTGTGAGGCCCTGTTGCTCAGCCATTTTGCCTTCCATGAGCACACACGCCGAGGCCCCGTCAGAAAGCTGGCTTGCGTTTCCGGCAGTGATCACGCCGCCTTCGACAACCGGGTTCAATGCCCCGAGAGTTTCGGCCGTCGTGCCCGGCCGGTTGCCTTCGTCTTTTGACAAGGTCACCTCTTCCAGGGTTTCCTCTCCGGTTTCGCGGTTCTTGACCCGCTTAATCGCTGTGATCGGGACGATCTCGTCATCAAAGGCGCCAGCGGCCTGAGCCCGGGCGGTCCGACCTTGCGAAAGTGCGGCGTATTCATCCTGCACCTCGCGGCTGATCCCATAGGACCGCGCC
>JAHDIS010000063.1 GCA_020630695.1 Paracoccaceae bacterium
CCATGACAATCGCATGCCTGCTCGCAAACACTCTCACCGCATGCTGCAGAGCAAATAAATTAAATGAACCAAAAGGTCTAACGGCGTAATGGCCAAGGACAACGATCCCAGGCTGCTCAGAGGTGCCGCTGTCCGTCAGCGCATTCTGGATGAAGCGGCGCAATACATCGCTTCGCAATCGTCCATCGGCAAATTGGTGTCTATTTCCATCGGGGAAGTGGCAGAAGTTGCTGTCTATGTGCGAAATCAGGCGCGTGTGGCCCACCAGTTGAAACTGCCCTTCGATCAGGAATTCTGGGGCAGTGATGTCACCCAAGAGGAATGCAAGGCGCGCCTTCACGAGATGAACGATGACCCCAGCGGGGGTCATTCTGCAAAGGCCGGTTCCGGATCATATTAACCTTAGATCACTCCAATCCGCTATTCATCCTTTGAAAGACGTTGAAGGCATGAACCCCGCTTCAATCGGCAATATCATTTACAATGATGTAGCCCTCGCGCCATGCACGGCTGCTGCTGCTGTCGAGTTGATCCGTGAAACAGGATTGAACATGGAGGGGCTGGAAGTCGTCATGGTCGGTCATTCCGAGATCGTCGGAAAGCCGGTGGCGATGATGTTGATGGCAGAGGGCGCGACAGTCACGGTATGCCATCACATGACGCGCTCTGTGGCGATGCACTCGCGTCGGGCGGATGTTGTCGTGGTGGCGGTTGGCAAGGCGCATCTGTTGGGCCCGGACATGATCAAGCCCGGAGCCGTGGTCATCGACATCGGGATCAATCAGACCCCTGATGGCATTCTGGGCGACGTGGATACAGAGGCCGTCAAGGAAGTGGCCGGTTGGATTACACCAGTTCCGGGCGGCGTCGGGCCTGTGACTGTTGCCATTCTGATGCGAAATGCCACAATCGCCCACCAACGCCAGATCGCGTCGGGCTGGCTGACCTAGAGCGCCAGATAACCGACGGCGCCAAAGGTCAGCAGACATCCAAAGCTTTGCAGTTTGCTCAGGGATTCTCCGAGAAGGATCCACGCGAGGACAATTGTCAGCAACCCAAAGGTGGAACTGGCCACGGCAGCGTATTCCGGATTGGGCAGCGGCGCCGCCGCAATCACTGAGTAGATTGCAATGCTGTCCAGCGCGGCCATTGCCAGAAGCGGCAACACGGCAGCGCGCCCGGGGTTGATCGAAAGCCCTCGTGCAATCAGAACGGCAAAGAGCAATCCGGTTGCCGTTATCCGGGCCAGCAGGGTCGAGACAAGCTCGTCCGCGCTTTGAGATGCCATTTGCCCTAATTTGAATGTGCAGGCGAACCCAAAGGCCGCCATAGCGGCAAGGGCGATTGTCGGCCCGATTGGTGGATAGGTCTGAGTGTCTGCTGGCGCCGAAAACGCCACGATGGCAATGCCAAGCAACAGTATCAGCACAGCGCTTCCCTGATCCCATGCCGGGGTATTGCCCTCAAGGATCGCGAAACCCACCGAGATGACCGAAAAGCACGCAACGATTGGCGTAACCAGGCGCACGGGGCCGCGTGCAAATGAAAAATATAGGCCGACACTGGCCAGCAAGAAAGCGATCCCGGATCCGATTGAAAGCCAGACCGCGCGTCCGTCCATTTCCAGTTGGGTTCCGGATACGATGGATGCGCCGAACTGAAACAGTGCGCCGACCAGCAAGACCCAGAACAAACAGGCCATCATGGGCGCGGATCGACTGAGAAACCGAATCGTGATGTCATGCAGACCCCAGCAGAGCGCCGCGATCAGACCCAAACCCAATGCCGTCATCTGTGAACCGGCACTTGAAATGCGCAAGATGGTGTCATGAAGGGCTTCCGATGCTTGCAAGAGGGCTCAGAGGTGATATTCTCATGATTAAACTTTTATTCCACAGATGCAAATTTTTGAGGGCCTGCCTTCGGAAATTTGAAATGGAGGTTCAACGTGCTGGATGATCTGTACCCTAAGGTGACACCGGGTCCGCCAAAACCCAGCGCCATCTATGAACCCGCCGTTTTTTCAATGCCGCCGGGAACCGAACGCTATGTTGTCGAAGGGTGTGGCGCAATCCTGTTGCGGGTCGAAACGGGCGACCGGATTGAAGTGATCAATACGGAAGGTGGGCAGCCCTGCGAGATCGTGGCCTGTGGCCCCGACGGTGTGAGCGATCCGGCGCTTCTGGCGACTGCGGGTGCGGAAGTGCCGGTCGGACTGATGGCCTTGCTGGACGGATCGGATCAAAGCCTGCGGTCCTTGCGGCTGGGTCTGGAAGCGCGTTCCATCGATCTCGCTCAATGCAAAGCGATCACGGTTTTTGGCGCCGCCTCTCCCGCGGGTGATAAGGCCGAATTTCAGGCGCAGCGGGATGGCGTTGTGATCGTGGCGGCGCCGCATCCCAACTCCAGCGGGATCATGGACTTCGAGGCTCAGGACACGGCAACGCCTCTTACGATTTACGTTCGACGCGCCGTGATCAAGCAAACGGCACGTTTCGAATTGCCTGACCCGCTTGCAGATCCGGTGGCGGACATCCGCGTTCATTCGCAGACAGCGCAGTCCTATTTTGTCAAAGCAGGGGACTACATTCAGGTGCTGGACGTTGATGGTCGCCAGTGTACCGATTTTCAGTGCTTTGATGCGCGCAAGCTGGACAAGGGGATCGAACACGCGCTGGACGTGACCACGACGCGAACCCTGATGGAGCACGCCTATCCAATGCCGGGCCTGCACGCGAAATACTACGATCAGGACATGGTCCCGCTTCTCGAGGTCATTCAGGATACTTGCGGTCGGCACGATGCTTTCGCGTTGGCTTGCGCCGCTAAGTACTATGATGACATTGGCTATCCGGGACACATCAATTGCTCGGACAACTTCAACGGCGCACTTGCCCAACATGGCGTGACACCTCGCGCGGGTTGGATGGCGATCAACTTCTTTTTCAACACTGGACTGGATGAACACGGGGTCATGTACTCCGATGAGCCGTGGTCCCGACCCGGTGACTACGTGTTGCTGCGTGCACTGACCGATTTGGTCTGTGTTTCATCGGCCTGTCCCGATGACACCAGCCCGGCCAATGGCTGGAACCCAACCGACATCCATGTGCGCACCTACAGCGGCAAGGAAACCTTTCAACGATCTGTGGCCTACCGGCCAACCCCTGATGCGGAGCCAAAAATGACAAAACAAACCGGGTTCCATGACCGATTTGACCGGTTCACCGACAACTTCATCGAATACAACGGTTATTGGTTGGCCAATTGCATGTCGACCGAAGGCCCGATTCAGGAATACCACGCCTGCCGCGAAAAAGCGGTGGTTCTGGATTTGTCGCCACTTCGGAAGTTCGAAATTACCGGACCGGATTCCGAGGCGCTGTGTCAGTATATCTTTACCCGGAACATGAAAACCTTGCCTGTCGGTGGCGTGGTGTATTCGGCCATGTGTTTTGAGCATGGTGGCATGATTGACGACGGCACCGTTTTCCGGTTGGGCAAGGACAATTTCCGCTGGATCGGCGGGTCGGATTACGGCGGGGAATGGATCCGCGAGCAGGCTGAAAAACTGGGCCTGAAGGTTCTGGTACGGTCTTCGACCGATATGCAGCACAACATCGCCGTTCAGGGCCCGGAAAGCCGGGACATCCTGCGAAAGATCGTCTGGACTGCGCCGCATCATCCCGACTTTGATGATCTGGCGTGGTTCCGCTTTACCCCGGCTCGCATAGGCGATCACGACGGGATCCCGATTGTTGTCAGCCGGACAGGATATACCGGTGAACTTGGCTACGAGATTTTCTGCCACCCCAAACACGCAGGTGCTGTTTTCGATGCGGTTTGGTCTGCCGGTGATGGACATGGTCTTGCACCCATGGGACTGGAAGCGCTCGACATGGTTCGGATCGAAGCAGGACTGATCTTTGCCGGCTATGACTTCAGCGATCAGACTGACCCGTTCGAAGCCGGGATCGGGTTCACTTGCCCGCTCAAATCGAAAACAGACGACTTTATCGGCCGCGATGCCCTGATCCGCCGCAAAGAGCATCCGATGCGCAAATTGGTTGGTCTGGACATAGGGTCGAACGTGGACGTGGGACACGGCGATTGTGTCCACATTGGTCGCGCGCAGGTCGGAGAAATCTGTTCATCCATGCGTTCTCCGTTGCTTGGGCGGAACATCGCCATGGCCCGCATCGATGTGGCCCATGCCGAGGCCGGAACCGAAGTCGAGATCGGGAAACTGGATGGCCATCAAAAAAGGCTGCCTGCAACCGTACGCGCCGATCTGGCGGCCTATGATCCGGGCAAAACCAAACCTAGATCATGAGCCGGCCCAGGCACGAGGCCCTGATCGAGCAAATCGGCGGTGAACCAGCGCTTCGGCGTCTGGTCACCCGCTTTTATGATCTGGTCGAAACGAGGCCGGAAGCGCGCGACTTGCAGCGATTGCATTTTCGCGGACATGGCGTGGATCACACGCGCGAAGCCCAGATAGAATTCATGTCGGGGTTCATGGGCGGCCGTGCATATTATCGCGAACGACATGGCCATATGGATCTGCGCGAGATCCACGCACATGTTCCCATCCGTGAGGTTGATGCAGAAATGTGGCTGGCCATGTGGGATCAGGCCTTGCAGGATTGTGGTCACATTGGCCAGCCTGTTGAGAACCTGCGCAGAACGGTCCGCCGTGCGGCGCTGATGTTGGTAAATGATCTGCCTGATTGGCGCGTAGGAGAAACCCCATGAAACACGCAATGATCGCAGCCAGCTTGGTTCTCGGCGTTTGGTCGCCTCAGGCAGACGCACAGGCCGTCAAACTGACAGGGGCCGAAATCCGTGACTTGCTAACGGGGAATACGGCGGTAGGCCGTTGGGAAGGGGCCAAGTACCGACAGTTCTTTGGGGCTGATGGTGTGACGATCTACGCCCAGGAAGGCGCGCGATCGACCCGAGGGGAATGGCGTGTTGATGATGCGGCACAGGAATACCAGAGCATCTGGCCACGCGACGCCGAATGGGAAGGCTGGTTCATCATGGAGTTCGGCGACACTTTCTACTGGGTTTCCAAACAGACCCCACCGACACCGTTTCAAGTATTGGAGGGGCAGCAGCTGGCGGCGCAATGAATGGCACAAGGGCGTTTGTGCTTCTTTGTGCCTGCGCCGGGTTTCCCGCTTGGGCGGACAATTGTGCCAAGTTTCACGCCTTTGCGGCAGGTGATGCGGCTTTTGAATTGTATGGGGCCACGGCGATCTGCACCACGTCGCGGCAGCTGGGTGGCGGCCAATCGCGCGATTGCCATTGGCCTTTTGACTACCGCGCGCAGGCTGCGCAGGTTGCGTTTTCCGAATTGGTCGACGGCTTAACCCAATGCACAGACGGTCCGGTGATCCGTGATACAGGATCGGTCAACCATCCCGACAGCTTTGAGCAACTGACGACCACCATAAATGGGCGATCCTTCAGTCTGTCGATCAAAGACAAAGGCGCCCGTCAGGAGACACTGATTTTTCTGCGTGTGATGGGCGAATAATACTGCCAGCTTTGCTTGGCGCCACCACGGATACGCCAAAGGTCGCCTATTTCGCGCTGGCCTCGTCATAGGCTTCGCGGGCGGCATCGATCTTGGCCAGGTTGTCCAATGCCCAATAGCCCAAGGTGCTGACAGGCTCTCGAAACGACTGACCCATTTCGGTGAGGTTGTACTCAACCTTTGGCGGGATCGTCGGATGATAGACACGATTGACGAGCCCGTCGCGCTCCAGTTCTTTCAGCGTCAGGCTGAGCATCCGTTGCGAGATGCCGAGGTTGCGCTTGAGTTCATTGAACCGCAGCGTCCCGTATTCTGCCAGTGAAATCACGACAAGCACGCTCCATCGGTCGCCAACACGCGAAAGCACCTCGTTGATGCGTTTGCAGTCAGGGCATCGTTCATCCAGCACGGCAGTTCCTTTTGTGTAACCGAGGGTCAGAAATGTGCCTTCTTGTGGCAGTGTTCGGTTCCCCATAGATAGTCAGTTACAAATGTATACTGCCCTGACGAGGCGCTGACAACAGGACCTTCCCTATGACCACAAAGCCACTGAATGATCTTCTGAACTGGCGTTACGCAACCAAGAAAATGGACCCCTCCAAAGCTGTTCCGCAGGACAAGGTTGATGCCATTGTCGATGCGATCCGCATGGCGCCAACCTCCAGCGGCACGCAGCCGTTCGAAGTATTTGTCGTGACCAATCCCGACGTTCTGGGGGAAATCCGCAAAGTAGCCTGGGATCAGGCGCAGATCACCGATGGTTCTCACCTGTTGGTTTTTGCAGCGTGGGACAACTACACGGCAGAACGGATCGATCACGTCGTGGCTCTGAATGTCTCGGAACGGGGTGATCTGCCTATGCTGCACGCCTACTATGACAATCTGAAATCCAATTATCTGCCGCGCGACGCCGAAGTGAACTATGCCCATGCGGCGCGCCAAGCCTATATCGCGCTTGGCATTGCTCTGGTTGCTGCCGCCGAGCAAGAGGTCGACAGCACGCCGATGGAAGGATTTGACCCTGATGCCGTGGACACGATCCTCGGGCTGAAGGAACGCGGGTTGCGCTCAGTCGTGTTGATGCCTCTGGGCTACCGAGACGAAAGCGGTGATTGGCTTGCCCCCATGGGCAAAGTCCGAAAATCCCGTGATGCCATCGTCACTGAAGTCAACTGATATGGGTATTCTGCGCACACTCTTTCGGGCCTCACCAACCCCGACGTCAGACGGGGCTTTCAGCCCCTCCCCACTCGCGATCAAGTTGGGCACATCCGCGACAACAGACTATGATGGTGGGGCTTACACTAGGCCCTATACTGGCAGCCAAAACCGCGTGCTGATGATCTGCACCGAAGAACGCAACATGACGATGGCCAACGGCAAGAAATTCTCGACAGGGAACCATCCTGTCGAAATGGGCCTGCCAATGCTGCATCTCATGAATGCTGGTTTTGAAATTGATGTTGTGACGCCAACTGGCGCGCCTGTCGCGATCGAAAACTGGGCGATGCCAGCCGAGGATGCAGCGGTAAAACAACTCTATCGTGACTATGCAGATGCCTTTGCAAATCCCCGCAGCCTGGCTGATTTCGTTGCAAAGGACATGGATGGCGCGGTGTCCTACGCCGCTGTCTACATTCCAGGAGGCCATGGTGCGATGCTTGGGCTGCCCGAGAATGCCGACCTTGGCAAGGTGTTGCACTGGGCGAATGAACAGGATCTGTTCACCTTGGCACTTTGTCACGGCCCAGCCGCTCTGTTGGCTGCAAAGACCGAGGAAGGGTTCTTGTATGATGGTTACAAGATGACGGTCTTCCCGGATTCGGTTGACAAACAAACCCCTGTGATCGGCTATCTGCCCGGACCGATGCCGTGGTGGGTGTGTGAAAAGCTGACGGCGCTTGGCGCGCAGATCATCAACACCAAAGCGGATGCCTCATGCCATGTGGATCGCCGCTTGATTACAGGGGCAAGCCCCAAGGCGGCGAATGCCTTTGGCAGACTGGCTGCGGAAACACTGTTGAAAAACGGGCGCTAAAGCGCGTTCCAGTCTTAGTTCGCAAACACCTACGAACCGCGCTCAAATCGCGCGGTTCGTTTCTTCCGGCGGTGCCAATTAGTTTTGCAGATAGACTTCCAGGCTGTCGTCCAGCGCATCTTTCCATGGCGTGTGGTGTTTGGGGGCCATGGTACCGGTGATGACGGATTTGTAGCCGTTGTCGCGGAATGTCATGATGCCTTTTTTCTTGTGACCCTTCCATTCCTTGAAAGCCATGCAAGCGCCTTCAACATCAAAGCTGGGATAGTCGGTTTCCGCGATCAGCTCCTTGACGTAGTCACCCTGATACCAGATCGCGTCATAGTCGTCTTCACCTGCATCTTCGCGCGCTTCGCGGTCGGCGATGTCGGCGTCCATGGTGGCACGATCGGGTAGTGCGATCTTGCCCATGATCACGTCACGCGCCCACCATGCCTGCGCGTCGAACATGTTGAAGGTGAACCACTGGTCCTGCATTCCGATGTAGAACAGTGCCGGGTTTGGCGCAAAAGCCACGCCCTTGTACAGCATTGCCGTGGCCAGACGGTTTGCGGTCACCAATTTCAGATCGTTTTCCATGAAGGGGAAGTGATGCTGATACCCGGTGCACAGGATCACCGCGTCCACCTCTTTCGAAGTGCCATCTTTGAAATGCGCCGTTTTGCCGTCCATATGAGTGAGCAGCGGCACCTCTTGCCAGTTGTCCGGCCAGTCATAGCCCATGGCCGCAGTGCGATGGCTCACGGTCACGGATTTGCAGCCGTATTTCCAACACTGGGAGCCAATATCTTCGGCAGAGTAGCTGGTGCCGATAATCAGGATGTCCTGATCCTTGAACTCGACCGCATCGCGGAAATCATGGGCGTGCAGCACACGACCGGGGAACTTATCAAAGCCGTCAAACTGGGGAACATTCGGCGTCGAGAAATGCCCGGTGCAGCAAATCACGTGGTCGAATTCCTCGGAGTACATTTCGTCCTTGGGCAGGTCGCGCAGGGTGACCGTGAATTTTCCATCTGCAAAGCTCACGTTTTTGACGGCGGTTTCGAACCGGATCCAGTCGCGCACACCAGCCTTTTTCACACGGCCTTCGATGTAGTCAAAGAGAACCGCGCGTGGGGGGTATGATGCGATCTGCTTTCCAAAGTGTTCCTCAAAGGAATAGTCGGCAAACTCCAAACCTTCTTTTGGACCGTTCGACCAAAGGTAGCGATACATTGAGCCGTGAACCGGTTCACCGTACTGGTCCAGACCCGTACGCCATGTGTAGTTCCAAAGCCCGCCCCATTCAGATTGCTTTTCAAAGCAAACGATTTCCGGGATGTCTTCGCCCTTTTCCTTGATTGATTGAAAAGCACGAAGCTGGGCAAGCCCGGAAGGTCCGGCTCCTAGTACGGCAACACGTTTGGTCATAACGGGGTCTCCTTCGAATCCATTGGATTCAGTGGACTACCAACTTGCCCTGTAGGTCAATCTTTTTTCCTGTCAGTAAACTAGACTTTAGGCTTGATTGATGCCGGATTGGGCTGTCTTTTGTGGAGTATCGGAAACCTTAAAGATGTCCTTGAAATGCAGCAATTTCCGACAGTTGTGATCGGCGCGGGGATCGTTGGTGTTTCAACCGCAATCTGGTTGCAGCGCTTGGGGCGCGAAGTCCTGCTACTGGATAGGGATACACCTGGGCAGGCTGCGTCCTTTGGGAATTCAGGATTGCTGGCAGCTTGGGCCGTCGCTCCGGTAACCTCACCTAGTCTCTGGCGTGAAGCGCCACGCTATTTGGTTGACCCGGATGGTCCATTGTTCATGCGTTGGTCGCACCTGCCCAAGATGGCCCCCTGGATGCTGAAATTTCTCAGCCATGCCACCGACAAAGGCACACGCCGCATCGTAGATGCCATATCCGGGCTGGTTGGGGATACAGTCGAACAGCACAAATCACTGGTTCGAGGAACAGCGCTGGAACACTGGGTCCGGGACAGCAAATGTGGATTTGCGTACCCGTCACTGCGCGCTTTCGAAGCCGATCATTACAGCTGGGACATGAAGCGGCAGGCAGGGATAATGCCGACGGTTCTGACTGGAGCAGAGGTGCGCGAAGAAGAACCTATTCTGGGCCCGTCGATTCAGTGTCTGGCGATGATCGAAGGGCAAGGGCATATCACGGATCCGGGTGGCTACGTCGCCGCTTTGGCTCGCTATTTCGAAGCGCAGGGTGGCCGTCTTGTCCGGGCTGAGGTCACGGACATGGCTTTGGAACAGGGGCGGATCGCGCGGATCAAGACAAGTGTCGGATCAATTGATTGCGAAGCGGCCGTTTTGACAGCTGGGATCTGGTCAAAGGACCTGATGCGAAAGCTCGGTTTATCCGTGCCGATGGAAGCGGAGCGCGGCTATCATGTCATTTATGAAAATCCCTCTGCAGTGCCGCGCAATCCATTACTGATGGCCGAAGGAAAATTCGGCGTGAACGCGATGGACATGGGTCTGCGCTTTGCCGGAACGGTTGAGTTGGGGGGTCATCATGCCGGGCCCCGCCAGAAACCGATCGAGATGATCAAAAGACATGTGTCCCGCGCTTTCCCGGATCTGACTTGTAGCGGAACGCAGGAATGGATGGGCTTCCGGCCGACACCTGCGGACAGCACGCCTTTGATCGGAGAAATTGGTCAGTCGGGTATATTTGCGGGCTTTGGTCATCAGCATGTGGGTCTGACCGCAGGACCCAAGACCGGACGATTGATTGCGCAAATTATAGCGGGCAACACGCCGAACTTCGACATGACAGCCTATGATCCGAACCGGTTCACGTGAACGAAAAACCGCGCCCAAGGGGGCGCGGCTTGTCCGTTTGCAAAAGGCTGATGGGATCAGATGTCCAGCGTGTTCGCGCGTTCCCATTCAGAGAAGTGCGAGACGTAGGAATTCCATTCCTGCATCTTCATCTTGAGATAGGCCGCACTGAATTCGTCGCCCATCGCGGCCTTGAGACCCTTATCCTTGTCGTACTCACGCAGAGCATCCAACAGGTTCAAAGGCAGCTTGGGCGCACCGCGGACCTTGTGACCTTCGGCGTACATGTCGATGTCGTGACGCTTGCCGGGGTCTGCTTTGGTGCGGATACCGTCTAGGCCCGCTGCGATGATGACCGCCTGCAGCAGGTAGGGGTTCGCGGCACCATCGGGCAGGCGCAACTCGAACCGGCCGGGGCCGGGAACTCGCACCATATGCGTCCGGTTGTTGCCGGTCCATGTCACGGTGTTTGGTGCCCATGTTGCGCCCGACATGGTGCGTGGGGCGTTGATGCGCTTGTAGCTGTTGACCGTCGGATTGGTGATCGCAGCCAGCGCACTCGCGTGCTTCATGATTCCGCCAAGGAAATGTTTGCCGCGCTCTGACAGACCGACTTCACCGGTCTGGCCTTCGCCTTCGCCTGCGAAAACATTGACCTTGGAGTCCGCGCCCGGCGCATCCCAAACCGAGATGTGCGCATGGCAGCCATTGCCGGTCAGTCCTTCGATCGGCTTGGGCATGAAGGTGGCGCGGAAGCCGTGCTTTTCGGCCACCGATTTGGTCATGAACTTGAAAAAGCTGTGTTTGTCCGCTGTTTTCAACACATCATCGAATTCCCAGTTCATTTCGAACTGGCCGTTCGCATCCTCGTGGTCGTTCTGGTAGGGACCCCAGCCCAGTTCCAGCATGTAGTCGCAGATTTCACGCACCACGTCATAGCGGCGCATCACCGCCTGCTGGTCGTAGCAGGGCTTTTCAGCGGTGTCGTACTCGTCCGAGATTTCGCGGCCATCCGGGGTCAGCAAAAAGTATTCTGCTTCGATACCGGTTTTGACATGCAGACCTTCTGCTGCGGCTTCGTCAATCAAGCGGCGCAGAACGTTACGCGGCGCCTGAGCGACGTCTTCGTCTTCCATGACGCAATTGCCAGCGACCCAAGCAACTTCTGGCTTCCACGGCAACTGGATGACCGAAGAAGGATCTGGCACAGCCAGCATGTCCGGGTGGGCGGGCGTCATATCCAGCCAAGTGGCGAAGCCAGCAAAGCCAGCTCCGTCTTCTTGCATGTCCGCGATGGCCTGAGCCGGGACCAGCTTGGCGCGTTGTCCGCCAAAAAGGTCGGTGAATGAAATCATGAAATATTTGACGCCGTTCTTCTTGGCGTATTCTGCGAGATCGATTGCCATGAGCATGTTCCCTGTCGTCTTGTGGTCTGTCGGAATTGAAAGGGGCGCGTTCCGAAATCGGACGCGCCCTGTTGGTTTTGTTAGTAGCCTGTGCCGGGTTTGCCGGGGTACCATTCTGTCCCGGCCAACGGCACGCGCGCCATCGCGGCGGCTTCCATTGTCAGGGCGACCAAATCCTCGGGTTCGAGGTTATGCAGATGGTTTTTGCCGCAGGCTCGGGCAATGGTTTGGGCCTCGAGCGTCATGACCTTGAGATAGTTCTTCAGGCGGCGCCCGCCTTCTATCGGGTCAAAGCGTGCCATGAGGTCGGGGTCCTGTGTGGTGATCCCCGCCGGGTCCATGCCCTCATGCCAATCGTCATACGCGCCCGCGGTCGTGCCGAGCTTGTTGTATTCGGATTCCCACTTTGGATCGTTGTCACCCAGCGCGATCAGGGCAGCCGTGCCGATCGCAACAGCATCCGCGCCAAGCGCCATCGCCTTGGCGACATCCGCACCGGACCGAATGCCGCCGGACAGGATCAGTTGCACTTTGCGGTGCATACCCAAATCCTGCAGAGCCTGAACCGCTGGACGCACGATTGCCAGTGTGGGCAGACCGACGTGTTCAATGAACACATCCTGCGTCGCAGCTGTTCCGCCCTGCATGCCATCCAGAACCACCGCGTCTGCGCCTGCCTTCACGGCCAGAGTGGTGTCGTAGTATGGCCGGGCGCCCGCGACCTTGACATAGATCGGCACTTTCCATCCGGTGATTTCGCGCAGTTCGAGGATCTTGATCTCAAGGTCGTCGGGCCCGGTCCAATCGGGATGACGACAGGCCGAGCGTTGGTCGATCCCTTTGGGAAGGTTACGCATTTCAGCGACCCGGTCCGAGATTTTCTGACCCAGGAGCATGCCACCGCCGCCGGGTTTCGCGCCCTGACCGACCACGATTTCAATCGCGTCCGCTTTGCGCAGGTCATTCGGGTTCATACCATATCGGCTGGGCAGGTACTGGTAGACCAGCTTGCTGGAGTGACCGCGTTCTTCCGGTGTCATGCCGCCGTCGCCTGTGGTGGTTGACGTGCCAGCCGCAGACGCACCGCGCCCAAGCGCTTCTTTCGCCGGCCCGGACAGCGCGCCGAACGACATGCCTGCGATGGTGATCGGAATGTCCAGTTCAATCGGGTTCGAGGCGTGCAGCCCCCCGATGGTCACGGATGTTTCGCATTTCTCCCGGTACCCTTCGAGTGGGTAACGAGAGATCGAGGCACCCATGAACAACAGATCGTCGAACGATGGAACCTTGCGCTTCGCACCGCCCCCGCGGATGTCATAGATGCCGGTTGCCGCTGCGCGCCGGATGTCGCTGTTCACATCCTGTGTGAACGTCGCCGACTGTCGCGGCGTGGTATGCGGGATACCTTTGGAATCGTGTGAATTCATTGTCAGGTGTCCTTAGTATGCGCCAGCATTGTCGACGTCGAAATTGTAGAGGTTCCGAGCCGAGCCATATCGAGTGAATTCACTGGGATCTGCGTCGATGCCCGCCTCATCGAGAAGGGATTTCAACAGTTCCAGATGCTCTGGTCTCATTTCTTTCTTAACGCAGTCCGCGCCCAGGCTTTTGACGGAACCGCGCACAAAGAAACGGGCCTCGTAGCAACTGTCACCCAAGGCGTCGCCGGCATCGCCGCAAACCACGAGATTTCCAGATTGCCCCATGAACGCAGACATGTGTCCGATGTTGCCCTGCACGACGATATTCACGCCTTTCATCGAAATCCCGCAGCGTGACGATGCATTGCCTTTCACGACAATCATGCCGCCGTGGCCCGTCGCGCCGAGATACTGGCTTGCATCGCCTTCGATGACGATCTTGCCGGACATGATGTTTTCACCGGTGCCCGGACCCGCCGAGCCGGCGATGTTGACGGTCGCCTGCTGGTTCATCCCGGCGCAGTAGTAACCGGTCGATCCGCGCACGGTGACTTCGATCGGCGCATCGAGTCCACAGGCGATCGCGTGCGCGCCTTTGGGGTTCACAATTTCCCAAGCGGTCTGATTGGTATTTTCCGCTTGAGCGTGCAGGGTTGCATTGACCTCACGCAGGCCAATTTCCTGAAGATCGAGTGTCTGCATGTCAGGCAGCCTTTTCTTTCGTTGTTGGGGCCGAATCGTGGCTCCAGAAATAGACGGTTGCAGGTTCAGGTTCCCAGACGCGAGCATCCTCGATACCCGGCAAGTTCACGAGAGCGCGGTATTCGGAACCGAAAGCAACATACTGATCCGTTTCCGCCATGACTGCTGGTTTGCAGGCAATCGGGTCTCGGACCACGCCAAAGCCGTCCTTGGTGCCCACCACAAAGGTGAAAAAGCCGTCGAGATCGTCCAGTGCGCTTTCCAGTGCTTCACCCAACGACGCGCCTTCGCGCATTTTCCAAGTCAGATAGGCTGCGCCGACCTCGGTGTCGTTTTCGGTTTCGATATGAATGCCCTCACGGCGCAGTTTGCGGCGCAATGAGTTGTGGTTCGAAAGGGATCCATTGTGCACCAGGCATTGGTCGTCACCGGTGTTGAATGGATGCGCGCCCATTGTTGTGACGGCGGATTCCGTTGCCATACGTGTGTGGCCGATTCCATGGGTGCCGTGCATGCCGCTCAGCCCGAACCGGGCGGCGACGTCCTTGGGAAGACCCACTTCCTTGTAGATCTCCAAGGTCTGACCACGACTCATGACGCGAACGTTTGGCCGAATGCTGGCAAGTGTCGCGCGGATTGAATCTGCCTCTTTTGCAGGCACAATCAGCACAGCGTGGGTCGAGTTGACCTCCACTTGCACAGGTTGTCCCAGTGCGTCGCCCAGATCTTTCGCAAGAGTTTCGAAGTCCGATTCGGGCGTATCGGACTGAACCGTGAACTTCATAGAGTTATCCGAATCATCACCATAGATGGCGATGCCGGCGCTGTCCGGACCACGATCAGTCATGGTAATAAGCATGTCGGTAAGCATGTTACCCAGCTGCGGCTCCAGCGATTTATCTTTTAGGAATAGTCCAACAATGCCGCACATTGGCGTGTTCTCCGTGTTCAACTGATTTTTTGACGCTAGCACCATTTTTAGTCGTTCGACAACCACGAGGAATATTTTTTTCACCTAAGGCAAAAAATTCTAGTCAGATCGGACTTCTTCTGTTTCAGTTGCGACGGGCGTCTTGTGCACACGAACGACAACCGGGCGCGAAAAAACTGCAACACGGAGGGAAACGTGGAAGAACAACTTGCTGAACTTGCTGCCCAAGTGGCGGCGATGGAAGCCAAGGGAAACATGACGAACACTATGTTTGCCGAGGCATATTATTATCTAACCATTCCCCTGATGATCATCATTCATGCTGGGTTCTTGGCGTACGAGATGGGCGCTTCCCGGGCAAAGAACGCTCTGTCCTCAGGTGTGAAAAACATTTTGGCGTTCGCCTTTGTCATCCCGGCTTTCTACTTCTTCGGGTGGTGGGTCTATTGGGCGTTTCCAACAGGCTTTACGCTTTCTGAAGGGCCCAACGGGATTTCTGGCGCAGGCTATGCTGGGTCCATTGCTTTGGCATGGGGCGAAAGCTCAGCCTACATGGGTCCGAACACCGAAGATCAGATCGACGGCGTCTTCTGGGGCGCATTCACGCTGTTCGCTGCGACAACGGCTTCGATTATGTCCGGTGCCGTGATTGAGCGCATTCAGACCGTCGGGTTTGTCATTCTTGCGATCATCCTTGGCGGGTTCAGCTGGACGCTGGCTGCGGCATGGGGCTGGCACGCGGATGGCTGGATGGTCACCCAGTGGGGTCTTCATGACTTCGGCGCGGCTGGACTTGTTCATGCGGTCGCAGCGTTCTTTGCGCTTGGCGTATTGATCAATCTTGGACCACGCATTGGCAAATTCAACGCGGACGGCAGCGCCAATGATCTGCCCGGCCACAACATGCCATTCACAGCGACTGGTCTTATGCTGATCATTGTTGGCTTCTGGGGCTTCCTGATGGCCTGTCTGGTTGTCGGTGGTGAAGCTTGGTCCTGGGGTGCAAACTACACAACCATTTACGGCACACCGACCAACCTGGGTGCTCTGGCATTCAACATTCTGATGTCCGTCGCTGGCGGAATCATCGGTGCATGGGTCATGACCCGCGATCCGTTCTGGATGATGTCGGGCGCTTTGGCCGGTATCATTTCCTGCGCATCCGGATTGGATATCTACTATCCGGCACTTGCCTTCATCATCGCCTTTAGCGCCGGTGTCCTGCTGAAGCCAGCAGCGGGCGTTCTCGAGCGGATGGGTATCGACGATGCGGTCGGCGCTGTCACAGTCCACGGCACGATCGGTATCTACGGTGTGCTGTTGCTCGGCGTTTTCGCATCGGGTTACCCAGCCGGTCTGGGCGAAGGGGCAGCGACTGTTTCCTTCATGGGCCAGTTGGTCGGATCCGTCGTATTCGTCGCGATCGGGTTGGTGACAGGCTACGTATCTTCGCTCGTCTTGAAGATGGCAGGGATGCTGCGTGTTCCGGAAGCCGCTGAAATTGCCGGTCTGGATACCGTTAAGGTTCCCGCACAGGCCTATCCCGAAGGCATTCCGGCTTCGGCACCTGCAGCTCAATAAGGAGAGAGTAAAATGGGTTTTCCATTCGATAATGGCGGTACCTGGACTGACGTCTCTGGACCGATCTTCATGGGCGCAGGCGGTTCGGCACCCGGGATATTCGCCTTGATCGGTATCCTGATCTGCATCGTCGCCTTGGCGATGGGTCAAAAGGCCGAATCTTCGAAGTACTCGAAGCACAAGTAAGTTCACGAAGAACTGGAAAAGGGCCGCGACCATGCGGCCCTTTTCTGAATTCGGCCAGTCTTTGTGGCACCAAACATCAATAATTTGCCTGTCAGGAAAAAAATCTGCACGCCAGTATTGATTTTTGACGTCCTATCGGTCTGAATAACCGCAACCAAAACACGCAAAAGAACGAAACAGGGGGGCCGTTATGGCTATTCTTTGGAGAACGTCCGCACTGGCGCAGCGCCATGCCGAAATCGGCGGTGAGCTGGAGGATTGGAACGGCATGGGAACTGCCTGGTTCTATGATGACACACCAGAACGTGCCAAAGCCGACTACGAAGCGATCCGGACCAAAGCGGGTCTCATGGATGTTTCGGGTCTGAAAAAAGTTCACGTCGTCGGACCTGACGCCGCCTATGTGATCGACCGTGCGACTACGCGGAACGTCGAAAAGATCGCACCGGGCCGGTCGACCTATGCCTGCTTCCTCAACGATCGCGGGTACTTTGTAGATGACTGCATCATCTATCACATCGCGGTCAATTCCTGGCTGGTGGTGCATGGCACGGGTACGGGCATGGAGCAGCTTGCAGCCGCCGCGGCGGGCAAGAACTGCGAAATCCTGTTTGATGATGATCTGCACGATATGTCGCTGCAGGGTCCTAAGGCGGTTGATATCCTTGCAAAGGACATTCCTGGCATCCGGGATCTGGCCTATTTCGGAATCATCCAAACCCGCCTGTACGGTCGCGACGTGATGATTTCGCGGACAGGCTACACCGGTGAGCGTGGCTACGAGATTTTCTGCCGAGCCAAGGATGCTGTGCACATCTGGGACAACATTCTGGAAAAAGGCGCTGCAGAAGGCGTTCGTCCGACGCAGTTCAGCACGTTGGATATGCTTCGGATTGAAAGCTACCTGCTGTTCTATCCCGGCGATAACTCCGAGACGTTCCCATTCGAAGACGGCTCGCCCTGTGGCGATACGCTTTGGGAACTGGGCCTCGACTTTACAGTTTCGCCGGACAAGATCGGGTTCGTTGGTTCCGAAAACCATTATGCCATGAAGGGCAAAGAGCGCTTCAAGATCTTCGGTGTTCAGCTTTCCGGTGGCATGGAGCAGATGGAAATGTTCGCGCGCGTTCATCACGAAGGCAAGGACGTGGGTGTCATCACTTATGGTCTGTCATCCGAACTGAACGGCTATTCCGTCGCGATCGCGCGTCTGTCGCCTGAGGTCGCTGTCGCGGGAACCAAGCTGACGGTGGTTCAGCCAGACGGCACTGAACTGGCAGCAACTGCGGAAGAGATGCCGTTCTACGACAAAGACAAGTCGATCCGCACCGCGAAAGGCTGATACGCAAACAAGGGGTGCGCTGGATGGCAGCGCGCCCTTTCTTCATTTTCGGTGAAGCAACGAGCCACGAAAGACCCCAGCGATGTCAAAGTTTCAATTCCCGGAAAGCATCAAGAGCAGACCAGTCTATGGCACGCTTGAGCCGCGTCCCGGAAAATCGCATTTGATGATAGCCGATGCTGAAGGTGCCGAGGCGCTTTTGGATCTTGCCGCTCAGGATGCGGATCTGATGGCCAAGGCCCACATCATCTTTATTCCCAAGGGCACCGCCTACAGCGATAAGCTGCAAGCACTGAACCCGGCGCAGTACTACGAAGGCCCCTCATATGAGGCTTCGGTTCAGCGTCTGCGTCACGTCTTGGCGAACGCGCATCAGGGCACTCAGGTATATCTGGCAGGCACCGAAGGATTGATGGGGCAAGCCCAGAACGAGGCTATGCAGGCCGGTATTCCGCATACAGCAATTCAGACAGAGCATCGCGGATCGGTTGCGCGGCGGATGCAATGCGTTCACTGCAAAGGCATCACCGAAGACGTTATGCATGACCCGTTCCAATGCGCGCATTGCGGATTGCATCTGTTCGTGCGGGATCACTATTCGCGGCGTCTGGCTGCCTATCAGGGTGTCCGTGTTGACGCGGAAGATCATGGAAATATCCCGGAACCAGTGGAGCTGTACAAATGAGCGCTGCCCCTCAAAAAGCAAAGTCCGGCGCAGAGCAGATTGCGGTGACCGTAAGCGCCGTGGTGCCCCTCAACGATCTCGTGACCCGGTTCGAGTTTTCGCGCACCGATGGTCAGCCTTTGCCGACGTTTTCAGGTGGCGCACATACCGTTGTCACCATGGACGACGACGGCCGGACTCGCCTGAACCCCTATTCATTGATGTCCGATCCATCAGATACATCGTTCTATGCGATCTCTGTCCGTCGGGATGATCAGGGCAGGGGCGGATCTCTGTTCATGCACACCCGGGTCAAGGTCGGCGACCAGATGACGATCACCTATCCAGTGAACCTTTTTTCGCTGGATTTGCGCGCCCGCAAGCACCTGTTTTTTGCCGGTGGGATTGGCATCACGCCTTTCATGTCGATGATTGCTCAACTTGAACGCATGAACGGCAATTGGGAACTTCACTATTCGGTCCGCACCGAAACGCTGGGCACCTATGTGGACGAGCTGCGCTATAAATTCCCGAACAAAGTACATGTCTATTACGACGATCAAGCGCAAAGCATCCCGCTTGAGGACCTGCTGGATGGGCAAACTCTTGGAACAAATGCCTACGTCTGCGGGCCCAAGGGAATGATAGATTGGGTGCATGCAACCGCCTCGGCTGCTGGCTGGCCAGATGCGCAGGTGCATTCCGAAGAATTCACAGCGCCACAGCCTGGCAAGCCCTTTGAGGTTCGGCTGTGCAAATCCGACAAGACGATTCAGGTTGGTGAAAACGAAAGCTTGCTCGAGGCATTGGAGCGAGAAGGCGTGGATGCCCCGTTCCTGTGTCGTGGCGGGGCCTGTGGCCAATGCGAAACCGATGTCGTTTCATCCGATGGTGAATTTATCCATCGGGATCACTGGCTGGACGATGAACAGCACGCCAGCGGAAAGAAAATCATGCCATGTGTCAGCCGTTTTGTTGGCAAATCTCTGGAGCTTGACAGATGACCATTCAGTTCAACAACGAGACCTTCCGCGACGACTATTCGTTCCACAACTCTGATTGGGCTATCAAACGGTTCCCATTCCCGTTCCACGAAGACAGCTACATGTATTCGGTCAACATGGAGCAGCACCGAGGCGGCCCTGAAGGTTCCGTCTATGAAAAGCGGTTCGATGTGGACGAACACTATGTGTCCGAGATGCGCGACCGGGCGATGGTTTTGGCCGATGACCCGCTGCGTTGCCAATCCTTGCCGCACATGACGCTGGCCGGGTGGGACCTGCTGGAGTTGATCATGGTCAGCAAGTCCGAGGACTACCCGGACCTGTTTGAACTGCATCGCGATGGAAACACATGGCGGTGGATCAATAAACCGCTGGGAATCGATGACACGTTCACCTTTCTGGACGAAACCACGCTGCCCTATGGGCCGATGGAATACATTACCCGGCAGGCGCAGGGCGATTTCTGTGTATTGGACCAGCGTGACGAAATGCTTTGGATGGATGCGGGGATGGTCACGACCCAGGCGGACTGGTCCCTTGATTTCGACATTGGCATGAACTTCTTCGAATGGCATGCGCCTGTTCCGTTGGCTCATGAAATGGGCATCTTCAAACGCGCACTTAAATTCCTGCTGAATATCCAGCAAGGGGCGCCGGCGCGCCGTTTGAACTGGACAATGACGGTTAATCCGCTTTTGGACACCAGCCCGGAAAACTATCACAAGTGGGGCATTCAGAAGACGACGCTGACACCGGAAAATATCGGATCCAAGCAACACTTGCGGGTGGAGTTGCAGACGTTTTTCCGACTGCCGCGTTCAAATGCTCTGGTCTTTCCCATTCGGTGCTACCTGATTTCGTTCCAGGATCTCGTCACGATGCCGAAATGGGGGCGCCGTTTGCACCGCGTCGTTCGCGACTTGCCGGATGAATTGGCCACCTACAAAGGCTTTATCGACAACCGGCCGATGATGCTGGACTACCTGAGCCAGTTCGACGACGGTTTGCCGACAAGCCCGGGTGTCTTCCCAGATCAGGATACGGAGCCTGCGCTGCAAAAATAGTCCGGCTCTTGTAATGGCCGGATAGCCAAAAGCGCGCGAGTTACATCGCGCGCTTTTTTCGTGATCAGCCCTGAGGGTAACTGATGATCGACAGATATTTCGCTGGCAGCTGAACAAGGTTCTCTGGCCCATGCGGCGCATCCGCGTCGAAAAACAACGTATCACCGGGCCGCAGGGGATAGACCTCTGAACCGTGCCGGTAATCGACTGCGCCTTCCAGCATGTAGATCGTTTCGATCCCGCCGTGTTGAAACGTCTCGAAGGTGTCGCTTTCCGTGGTGAGCTCGATCAAATACGGCTCCACCATGACACCACTGGAATTGCTGCCAAGGTGCCCAAGCAGATTATACTGATGGCCGGCGCGGGTGCCGTCCCGTTCGATTTCAACCCCGTCGCCGGATTTCGTGTGTACGGCTTCACGGCGTTCTTCATATTGACGGAAAAAAGAAGTGAGCGGCACGGAGAGTGCATTCGCCAGCGTTTGCAGCGTCGAAAGCGAGGGCGAGGTGTTGCCGTTTTCAATCTTTGAAAGCATGCCAATGGACAAACCGGTCAATTCCGACAATTCGGCAACTGTGGTGCCGTGAGCTTTTCGGAATGCCCGGACTTCTCGCCCGATCGCGACCTCAAGAACTTTCTCTCGTGAGGATCGAATGGAATGTGGATCTTGCGTTAGGCGCGTGCTCATTTCTGCTACCAATTCAGCTTGTTCCATAATCGCGCCTCCTTACGATGGACCCGTGGGCCTGTCCATTCTGAAAAGTGTAGCGAAGTTTCTTCTTATTGCTACAATTATTCCTGTGAGTATAATTTTGATTGCTCAGAACTGGCGGATACCATGCAAAGACCCTTCTCAACCGGTTTTATGATCTTCCCGGGCTTTCCGATGGCTTGCCTGACGTCGATGATCGAACCGCTTCGCGCGGCCAATGAAATTTCGGATACCAAGGCCTTTGAATGGGTCTTGATTTCAGAGACTTTGGATCGTGTCGACGCCAGTGCCTTGGTGGCGTTTGAGCCTGGAAAAACGCTGGATCAAATACGGGATCTGGATTTGCTGATCTTGCTGTCTGGCCCGAACGCACAATTCAAAAGCGACTCCAGCGCTGCCAAACTTCGCTCATTGCAGCGTCATGGAACAGCGGTTGGCGCTGTCAGTGGTGGTGTTTTTCCCCTTGTCCGTGCCGAGCTGGCCAAGGGCAAGCCGCTGGCGGTTCATTGGTGTTACAAGGCCGCATTCGACACCGATTTCCCGGAACAGAACAGCTCGGATCAGGTGATTGAGATCTCTGAATCCTTGTTGACCGCGGCAGGTGCGGCCGCAGCGTTTGATCTGTCGTTGCACATCATCAAGCAAAGGCTGGGCAACGGCATCGCGACCGAAGTCGCCTGTTGGTTCCAGCACCCTGTCATTCGCAACACGGGTGTGTCTCAGGCGGTTCCGTCCCTTAGCACCGGCGACACTGGCGATGCGCTATCGCCGTTGATTTCCCGCGCCGTGCGCATTTTGACGGAAAACCTGTCTGAGCCAGTTGGGATAGGAGAGTTGGCCGATCAACTGGGGATCACGGCCCGCCATCTTGAGCGGTCATTCAAACAATCCACCGGTTTGAGCCCCACTCACTACTATCGCAAACTGCGCATGGATGCGGCACGGCAAATGGTGCGCTACACGAACGAACGGCTTGGCGAAATCGCTGCTGCAGTCGGGTACGGCAGCCTTCAGACTTTTTCAAAGCACTATCAATCCGCCTTTGACGTAACGCCCAAACAAGACCGCAACCGGATCAACTTGTTCCGTGTCAAAGGTAACCTGTCCGTGCCGTCTGTCTGAACAACGATGCTGTGGCTCAGAGCGCGGAGCGCATCGCCGTAAGCAGCGCGTGATGAAGCGAGCCCGCAGAAGAGCGGGGGCCCAAAACGCGGACATGATCAGGGTTGGTCATGACAAGAAAGCAGCCAAGATGGTCGATGCTGGTTCTTGTTGCTTCTCCGCCGGACCAGCTACGCAAATCAACTGCGCACAGCCGCTCGAATACCGCGGGCAGGTGGTCTCCGGTCAGATCAAATCGGCACCACGCGTCGTTCTGCTCTGTAACGCTGGCTGTTTCGCCGACCGCTTCTTTGATTTGAGCAGCAAGACCCTCATGTGTGCCATGGGGTGCGCAGATCATCCACTGATCTGGACCCATCCAGAATGCGCCATAGGGATCGTTCGAAACGCTTTGCCCTGGCTCTGGCAGAGCAAAGCCTAAAAAGTCCTGAAGCGCGGATCGCGCTTGCGCTTCGTGCCCAAGCCGAGATGAACAAGAGGCCAAGGCGGTATCCACCACTTCGGTCAGAGTGACCGGACCATGCGTATCTGTGCGCGGCTCATGCGCGCCCAGCGGGGTAAGAGGACGAAAGTCAGACACGGAGCCGGTCTCCTTCGGGGTCGATGAAATGGGCGCTGACCACTTCGACATCGTGGTCCACGCCGGTCAGAGGGCTGACCAGCCGGATGACTTCGCCCATGCGCGCGTCGCCGCGTTTCAGATAACCGATTGCGATATGATGCCCGAGGTTTGGTGAGAAACAGGCCGATGTGACATAGCCTTGATCATGGGCCGCATCGACAGGATCGCCTTTGGTCATCAAATGCGCACCGGCGGGCACCGGATTGGCTGCATCAACGGGCTTGAGCCCCACAAGTTTCAAGGCGTCATCGGTGTTCAGCCCGTCCCGTTCTGAAAGGGTGGACCCGATGCTGTCTTTCTTCTTGTTGACCATACGCGCCATGCCAAGGTTCAAAGCCGTGGTCGTTCCGTTCAACTCGTTGCCGGCGGCATGGCCCTTTTCAATCCTCATGACACCCAGCGCTTCGGTGCCATAGACCACTGCATCAAATTCTTCACCGGCCTCGACCAGTTTGCGGATCAATGCATCGCCGTAGCGTGTTGGAACGGCAATTTCATACGCCAGTTCGCCGGAGAACGAGATGCGGAACAAACGGGCACGCACGCCGCTCACGCTGATGTCGCCGCAGGCCATATAGGGAAACGCCTCGTTCGAGATGTCGTGTTCGGGGTCCACGACCTTTTGCAAAAGCTTGCGCGCGTTGGGCCCGGCGACGGAATACTGTGCCCATGCTTCGGTCGTGGAGATCAGTTGAACATCCAGGTCGGGGAACAGGCATTGCCGCACAAACTCCATATGCCGATAGACGCCAACCGCGTTGGCTGTTGTGGTGGTCACAACAAAGTGGTCTTCGGCCATGCGTGCCGCGGTGCCGTCATCCATTGCGATGCCGTCTTCACGCAGCATCAGGCCATAGCGGACCTTGCCGACCGGGACCTTGGCAAACGGGTTGCAGTAGATCTTGTTCAGGAAAGTGGCCGCATCGGTGCCTTGAACGTCAATCTTACCCAGAGTTGTCACGTCACAGATGCCGACACTCTTGCGGGTTTGTAGCACCTCGCGGTCCACGGACTGACGCCAGTGGGTTTCGCCGGCCTTGGGGAACCACTGCGCGCGCAGCCACATACCGACCTCGACGAAAACCGCGCCTTGTTCCTCGGCCCAGGTGTGAGAGGGTGTCTTGCGGACCGGTCTGAAATCCTCGTCTCGCGACCGCCCGGCAAAGGCGCCGATGGCCGTCGGAGTGTAAGGTGGTCGAAAGATCGTGGTGCCGACCTGTGGGATCGCTTTGCCCGCAAGTTCCGCCATGATCGCGAGACCGCCCATATTCGACGTCTTGCCCTGATCTGTAGCCATCCCCAGCGTGGTGTACCGTTTGAGATGCTCAACAGATTGAAAATTCTCCTGATGCGCCAGCTTTACGTCTTTGGCGGTCACATCGTTTTGTTGATCCAGCCAAGCACGCTTTGCGCCCTCAACATGCCAGAAGGGGGTGATCCGGACCGGGGCATCTTCAGTCTCTGGCAGACCGGGCCTGATCACCTTGTGACCGAGCGCGCTCAACGCAGCTTCAGCCATGTCCACACCACTTTTCAGCGTGGCATGTGTCGAAAACAGACCCGCAGCACATCCAGCAGGATGCATGCCGTGCGGCAAGGTATCTCCGGGAACAAATGCCGCGATTTCTGCATTCCAGGTTGGGCGACCTCTTTGATGACTCGCCAGATGAACGTTCGGGTTCCAGCCACCTGACACGCCCAGTGCGCCGCACTCAATGGTTCGCTGCGATCCATCTGCCTGCGCGACCTTTACGAAGGTCAGTCCGAGACGGCCCATGGTGTCCGTAATCTGCGCGCCGCGCAGAACTTCATAGTCGGTGCTTGTTGGTGCATCTGGGCGGGTGTCGATAACCGCAGCGATCTTGATGCCCTTGGCGTGCAGATCCGTGGCCGTTCGGTGCCCGTCATCGTTGTTGGTAAAGACGGCAACGCGTTTGGCCGGGGCTGCTGCCCAGCGGTTCACATAGCTCCGCAATGCAGAGGCCAGCATGATCCCGGGGCGGTCATTCTGTTCGAATGCAATCGGACGTTCGATCGCGCCAGTGGCCAGAATTGTCTGTTTTGAGTAAATGCGCCAAAGGATCTGACGCGGTTTTCCTTCGGGTGGTGTTGGCAGATGATCTGCGATGCGTTCTACAGCGCCGTAGATGCCATGATCGAACGCGCCGATCACGGTCGTTCTGGGCATGATCCGGACGTTTGGCATTGTCGCCAGTTCTGCAGCAATGCTTTGGGCCCACGCATGTCCGGTTTGATCTCCAACCGTCAGGCTTTCGGAGTTCAGACGTCCACCCAACATGAAGTCTTCATCGGCCACGATGACTTGCGCGCCAGCCCGAGCGGCCGTGAGAGCAGCCATCAATCCTGACGGCCCGGCGCCCACGACCAAAAGATCGCAATGCAAAAAGCCTTTGTCATAGCTGTCAGGGTCCGATTTCAAAGACAAAGAACCCAACCCGGCCGCTTTGCGGATGATCGGTTCATAGACCTTTTCCCAAAAGGCCGCCGGCCACATGAAGGTCTTGTAGTAAAAGCCCGCTGCAAAAAAGTTGGACAGCCGGTCGTTGATCGCCATCGCATCAAAGGTCAAGGACGGCCATCGGTTTTGCGATTTCGCAGTCAGGCCATCGAAAAGCTCGGCCGTTGTCGCGCGTGTGTTGGGTTCCTGCCGCGCACCTTCGCGCAATTCCACAATGGCGTTTGGCTCTTCAGAACCGGCGGTCAGCGGTCCTCTGGGGCGATGATATTTGAAGGACCGTCCCATAAGCCGGACATTGTTCGCCAAAAGAGCCGAGGCGAGCGTGTCGCCTTCGAAGCCTTGGTAGCGTTTGCCGTCGAATGTGAAATTGATCGTCTTGTCACGGTTGATCAATCCGCCTTGCACCCGGTTCGACTGTGTCATGTTGAACGGCCCTCCCGACGGGCGACATCCCTTGCCAGTTCGACCAAGGTGATTTCGTGGGTTGTGGTATCCCGCGTCACGACCAGCCATGACCGATCGCCGCCTTCGTGGAACCAGAGTTCGCGATGTTGCCCGGCGGGATTGCTTCGCAAATATCCGTAGTCGGTAAATTGCTGCACGGCGTCTGGTTGTTGCCAGTCAGGCCTGTGGATCAAGGATGCGTCACCCAAATAAGTAAACTCAGACGAAGCCCGCGG
>JAHDIS010000064.1 GCA_020630695.1 Paracoccaceae bacterium
CAATCTTCGATGGTCCACAGATAGTCTAAGGCCGCAAGCTGGCCAGATGTGACGCCAAATCCGGGTCAGCCATCAGCACATTCGGCCGCCATTGGGCACTTGTTTGTCAGGGGACAGCAAGACCACAGCACCATTGCTATCGTAGATGCCGAGAACCAGCACCTCTGACATCATTGGTCCAATCTGGCGTGGCGGAAAATTGACAACCGCCATGACCTGACGCCCGACCAGTTCGGCCGGATTGTAGTGCTGGGTAATTTGGGCCGAGCTTTTCTTTTCGCCAAGCTCGGGTCCAAAATCGACCCACAGTTTGATGGCAGGTTTGCGTGCTTCCGGGAATGGTTCGGCGTGGGTGATGGTGCCAGCGCGGATATCGACCGCCATAAAGTCATCAAAACCGATTGTCTCAGCCACGCGCGAGCTCCCTTGAGCGATCAGATGCCGCTGCAACTGTTTTGTCGATCAGGGCCCCCAACCCGTTGTCTTCGTTCATCAGCACTTCGAGACCGGCCTGGGTCGTCCCATTTGGCGAGGTGACGTTGACCCGCAGCTGCGCGGGGTCTTCCGAAGCGCTCATGGCTAATGCGCCTGCACCGGATACCGTCGCCTTTGCGAGTTGCATCGCAAGTTCAGCTGACAGGCCCTGAGCCTGACCAGCCTGGGCGAGACATTCGATCATGTGAAAGACATAGGCGGGACCAGAGCCCGACACACCGGTCACGGCGTCAATCTGGGCTTCGGTTTCGAGGCGAACCACTTGGCCGATCCCGCTCAGCAAGTCTTCGGTGCTGTCCAGGTGGGCAGGGGTTGCGTGCGCGTTTCCGATGATTGCGGTGATGCCTTTACCGATGGCGGCTGGCGTGTTGGGCATGGATCGGATGATGGGTGAGCGATCACCGAGCGTTGTTTCGAGCGTCTCGAGTGTCGTACCGGCCGCGATTGACACAAACAGCGTGTCGCTGTTGCCAAGAGCCTGAAGGCTCGGAAGCGCTTCGCCCATCATTTGCGGTTTGACTGCAATCAGAACCACCGCTGGATTTGGCGGCAAAGGCGCATTCAGATGTGTGTGCTGGTTTTTTACCCATTCGCTTGGGTTCGGGTCCAAAACCCAGACCGAGGATGCGGGCAGTCCCCGTGCCAGCCAACCTTCGAGCATGGCGGAGCCCATCTTGCCGCAGCCCAAGAGTACAAGACCGCGGTGGGCCAATTCTTCGTTCGTCATGTCGCGCTCATTAGTTTTGTCTCGGGTTACTTTGGCCCAAGGAGCATTGCGCTGCAATCCGGCATTGCAGTGGGTTTGGTCAGGCGCGACCGTAGGCTTCGGCGATGGCAATCTGCATGGATTCATGCGCGGTCTTTTCCGTCCAGCTCATCAGCTGGAATGCCGGGTAGTACCGTTCAGCAGACATGACCGCTGCGTTGATCATCGTGTCGATCTGTTCAGGCGAGGCATCGTTGCCGCCAGCCAGAATGAGGCCGTATTTGTAGACCATTAGCTTTTGATCCGCCCAATAGCTGAACGCACCGGCCCAGCATTGGTCATTGACCATGTTTAGCCCTTCGTGAAGCACATCCATTCGGGCCTCTGGAGGATCCATTTCAAATGTACAGATCATCCGGAGCGTTTCGTCAAAACTGCACCACGCCAAGGTGATCGAATATGTGCGCCATTGGCCCTCGACGGCCATGGCGATTTGATCATCCGCCAGCCGGTCGAATTCCCATTCGTTGTGCGCTGCGATGTGTTCGACTATGTCGATCGGGTGAACGTCATCTGTTAGATACTGCTCGCTCAGGGCCATGGCGCCACCTCATTTTTTGCGCGTTGTGCTTGGGGTGGGAAAAGACCCCAGCAATCGCTTGCTGCTCAAGGGTCTGGGGGCTTGCCCCGCGCCCTTACTAGATATGGTGCATGTGTCATGGGCATTCTGTAAAGCTATATTTTTGGGATAACCGCAATAAGTTGTGGAAAGAATTCTGGGTAAGTCTGCATATTGGGCATTCGGATACGCTGGAAGCCAACCCCAATCCAAGGTATCGCTTGGCGTATCAGCCAAAAGAAGGCAGTTGGCCATGACAAAACCATGCATCATCTGTGTCGCGATCACGGGGTCGGTTCCACGCAAGTCTGACAACCCAGCGGTTCCGGTCACGATCGAAGAGCAAGTCGAAAGCACGCATGCTTCTTTTGAGGCAGGTGCAAGCATTGCGCATTGTCATGTGCGAGACGAAACCGAAACACCCACCTCTGATCCCGAACGGTTCGCCCGTTTGGTGGAGGGTTTGAAGAAACATTGCCCCGGCATGATCATCCAGCTGTCGACCGGCGGACGATCTGGTGCCGGGCGGGAACGGGGCGGCATGCTTTCGTTGCGACCTGACATGGCATCTTTGTCGGTCGGGTCCAACAACTTCCCAACCCGGGTCTATGAAAATCCGCCTGACTTGGTGGAATGGTTGGCTGGTGAAATGCGGACCTACGAAGTCAAGCCGGAAATCGAAGCTTTCGATCTTAGTCATATCTTCAAGGCAGCCGAAATGAACCGCGACGGCCGCATTGCCGGGCAGCTCTATGTGCAATTTGTCATGGGCGTGAAAAATGCGATGCCATGCGACAAGCGGACGTTCGATTTTTACATTGAGACCGTGAAACGGCTGGTTCCGGATG
This sequence comes from Paracoccaceae bacterium, assembly GCA_020630695.1. Taxonomy (GTDB): domain Bacteria; phylum Pseudomonadota; class Alphaproteobacteria; order Rhodobacterales; family Rhodobacteraceae; genus Thalassococcus_A; species Thalassococcus_A lentus. The sequence goes on from JAHDIS010000064.1 coordinate 2,669, forward strand.
CGCAGTGGTGTGGCGCCGGTATCGGCCGCCACCAGATCGAAGTGAATGAATGGTGCATCGCCGCAGGTGGCCACACGCGGACCGGCCTGGAAGATAACGTGCGGTGGGACAAGCACAGCCTCGCGCCGTCAAACGCAGCATTGGTGACACGCGCAGCTGAGCTTTGCGACAAGTACGAGCGTCCAGTGGCAACTTGGCAGCAGGCGCGCGAAATACTGGGGCTTCGCCCGTCCTGAAGGTGTCGCAGAGCTAGCCTGTTTTCTGGTGCATCAGGATGTCACGGCAGCCGGGAAGCAGGCATCTTGCACGGCAGCAGCCGCGTATTTGTCGACGACATCGAATTCTTGTGAAAGAGCGATGCCATGCGCGCCGATGATCTGAAACATCCAGCGACCTTCTACCAACTCGTACGCGTGCTCAAAGGTGAACAGATTCAGGGACACATCGCCCGCGTTCAGCCATATTGGCCAGCTTTGGGTTGTGACACGCGCCGCGCCAAGCGGAGGGTGATGCACCACCACCCGCGCGTCAGCGAGGGCAGTTCCTGTTTCCAAAGTTACGCGGATGCCAAAGCTGAGGCCGAGACGGGCGGGCACGGTGGCCGTGGTCACGTCTATGGTGCGGTCTTGATCGACCAGATTGAGTTGCCCGCTTTCCGTTAGAGGAGCGTCTTGTTGTCCGGTGATCAGAACATCGCAAACAACGCCGTGATCGAGCAGGACGACGGGGGAGGGTCCAAGGGCATCAACGGATGCGCTCCAGACCAGCATACTCAAAACGATGATTTTGTTCATGGCGCCTCCTGATGCTGGCATGCTGCGCTCTTTGACAGGCGATTGCAAAGCGGGCAGCACGTTTCAGCCGATCCAATTGAAAACGCCCCCGAACCAATATTCGAGGGCGTTTGTCTTGTCGGATTGGTTTGACGGATCTAGCCGATTGCTGCGGCCTTTACGTCATCGTCGATGAACGGAACGTACTGCGCGAAGTTGTCTGCAAACATCTGAACCAGTTTATCTGCCTGCGCGTCATATGCCTCTTTGTCGTCCCATGTCTTGCGTGGGTCGAGTAGCAGTTCCGGCACGCCTTCCACATGGACAGGCACTTCGAAGCCAAAGTTTGGATCCTTGCGGAAATCGGCGCCTGCCAGTTTGCCGGACAGTGCCGCACTGAGAAGCGCGCGCGTCGCCTTGATCGGCATGCGCGATCCGGTGCCATACGCGCCGCCGGTCCAGCCGGTGTTGACCAGCCAGCATGTCGCGCCGTGCTTGGCGATCTTTTCGCGCAGCAGGTTGCCATAAGCTTCGGGGCGGCGTGGCATGAAGGGAGCGCCAAAGCAGGTCGAGAATGTTGGTTCTGGTTCTGTCACACCGCGTTCTGTTCCGGCCACTTTGGACGTGAAGCCGGAAAGGAAATGGTACATCGCCTGTGCCGGCGTAAGCCGCGAAATCGGAGGCAGAACACCAAATGCGTCACAAGTCAGCATGATGATGTTTTTCGGATGGCCGCCGAGCGCCGTTCTGGATGCATTGGCAATGTAGTGCAGCGGGTAGGCGCAACGCATGTTCGCGGTCAGGCTGTCGTCTTCGAAATCCAGGTCAAAGGTCTCTGGGTCGTAGACCATGTTCTCGATCACGGTTCCGAACTTTTCGGTAGTGGCATAGATTTCCGGCTCGGCTTCTGCAGACAAGTTGATTGTCTTGGCGTAGCAGCCACCTTCAAAGTTGAACGTGCCGCGATCCGACCAGCCGTGTTCGTCGTCGCCAATCAAGGTGCGGTCTGGGTCGGCGGACAGGGTCGTCTTGCCCGTGCCGGAGAGGCCAAAGAAAACAGCCGTGTCGACCGGGTTGCCGTTGGCATGGTTGGCCGAGCAGTGCATCGGCATGATGCCTTTTTCAGGCAACAGGTAGTTCAGCAAGGTGAAAACGGATTTCTTGTTCTCGCCTGCGTATTCTGTGTTTGCGATCAGGATGAGCTTGCGATCGAAGTTCATCGTGATGACCGTTTCCGAACGGCAATCATGCTTGGCCGGATCAGCTTTGAATGTGGGGCAGTTGATGATCGTCCAGTCCGCCGTGAAGCTGTCCAGATCTTCGCGATCGGGGCGACGCAGCATGTGCCGGATGAACAGGTTGTGCCAGGCCAGTTCCGAAACAACACGGACATCGATTGCATTGGCTGGGTCAGCACCGCCGACCAGATCCTGCACGTAATATTCGCCACCCTTCATGTGCTCCAGCATATCGTCATATAGCGCATCAAAACCTTCGGGGCTCTGTGCGGCGTTGTTTTCCCACCAGATGGTGTCGGCAACGCTATCGGTTTTGACGATGTGCTTGTCCTTGGGGGAACGCCCGGTGAATTGGCCCGTGGTTACCAGAAAAGCGCCACCTTTGCCGAGCGCGCCTTCCCCGCGTTTGAGCGCGGCTTCGATCAGCGCGGGCTCCATGAGGTTGTAATAGACATTGCCAAGCCCTTCGATCCCTTGATCCTCAAGCTTGAACTGCGGGTTTACCCGTCCGAATGTCATATGCCTTGCTCCAGTGGCTGCGCGCAATATTGCTGCGTGTTGATGCTCGGTGGTGTAACTTTCACCACATCCGGCCTTTTTTATGGCCCGATGGTTTCCCTTTAACACGACGGTTTTCGCCGTGAACAGGACGCAAGCGCGCAGTTAGCGCAACCACTCAAAGTTTAGCGATATCATGGCCAAAGCCTGCGCAAACCACTGAGGCTTTTTAGCCATTCCTTTGCGAAATTCGCGCCAAATGAGGTGATATGGCTTGCCTGATTCGCGGTTGTGGATTGTTTTGAGGCGTAAAAAAGCCCATAGTGGCGAAAAAAACAGGCAAACCAGAGCAGAATAAGGAAAAGATCAATGTCAAAGATCGCCCTTGTGGACGATGACAGGAATATCCTGACATCGGTTTCGATGACTCTTGAGGCAGAGGGTTTCGAAGTCGAGACATATAACGACGGTCAAGCTGCGCTTGATGCGTTCAACAAGAAGATGCCGGACATGGCTGTGTTCGATATCAAGATGCCGCGTATGGATGGCATGGACCTGCTTCAGCGGGTTCGCCAGAAGTCGAAAATGCCGGTCATCTTTCTGACGTCCAAGGACGACGAGATCGACGAAGTGCTCGGTCTGCGCATGGGCGCTGACGACTATGTCAAAAAACCTTTCAGCCAGCGACTTTTGGTCGAACGGATCCGCGCGCTTCTGCGTCGGCAGGAAGCCGTGGCCGGTGACGTTGTTGGTGAGACTGAAGAAACCAAGCTGATGACCCGCGGATCACTGACCATGGATCCACTGCGTCATGCCGTATCCTGGAAGGGCCGCGATGTATCGCTGACCGTTACAGAATTCCTGTTGCTTCAAGCCCTGGCTCAGCGTCCGGGTTTCGTGAAGTCGCGTGATCAGCTGATGGACGTGGCCTATGACGATCAGGTCTACGTGGATGACCGCACCATCGACAGCCATATCAAGCGCCTGCGCAAGAAGATGCGCACCGTTGACGATGAATTCTCTGCTATCGAGACACTCTACGGTATCGGATACCGTTACAACGAAGAGTAATGGATGGCTCTGGCCGAGCGAATATCGATGCACGACGATCAGGGTGATCGCCGAGATGCGGATGTTGTTTTGGGCGACGATTGGGTCGCCCCTGACAGCATTGCAGAAAAGGAACTGCGCGACAGCCGTGCGCGCCGGGGCCTTTTCAGTCTCAATGGATCACCCCTGACGCGTAAGATCATCACGTTCAACCTGATTGCGTTGAACGTTTTGGTTGCCGGTATTCTTTGGCTGAATTCCTCTCGTGACACACTTGCCGTTCAGCGGGCAAATGCCCTGCAGTCCGAAGTAGAGCTGATCGCTGACATTTTCGAAGCGCAGCTGGCGCTGTCTGCAAACCCCGCGCTTGCCGGGGCTGGTGGGCTTGATGTGGCCACAACGGTTCAGGGCATCGATTTACGGGAAGGTGTCCAGCTGCTTGTCTATGACAGCGGCAACTTCCTCGTTGGGGAAGGGCTGGGCAATATGGCGCCTGCTGTCAGCATGCAGGCGGACGATGATCGCACCACGCTGATTTCTGATTTCCTTGGCAATGTCTGGAATGGCATTGCCGGGGTGTTCAGCTATTTCTCGGCTGAACCGGAACTGGTTCTGGAAGACAAGATTCGCCGCATGATCGAAAGCGGTGATCCCTCCGCAACCAGAATTGAGGCTGGTAAGGGGCCGGATGGGAACACGCTTTTCCACGCCCTTTCGCCGATACGAAACGGTGCCGAAGTTGTTGGCACTGTGGCGATCGTGTCCACAGCCAAGGAAATCGATGATGCCGTGGGGGCCGAACGGGAGCGCGTCTTGCAGATGTTCGTAATCGCCACGCTGGTCTCTATCGGGCTGAGTCTGGTTCTGGCTTCTACAATTGCAAACCCGATTTCTGATCTCGCTGACGCCGCAGAAATTGGCCGGGATCGCAGTAAACGCAATGTTGCGCCGGGCCGAATTCGGATTCCCGACCTGACAGCACGCCCTGATGAAATCGGACGATTGTCCGGGGCATTGCGCGGCATGGTCGGCGCGCTTTATGACCGGATCGATAGCAACGAACAGTTTGCTGCCGATGTTGCGCATGAAATCAAGAACCCGCTGGCCAGCCTGCGGTCTTCGGTGGACAGCCTTCGCATGGTGCGCAAGGAAGACCACCGCGCAAAACTGCTGGACGTCATTGAACATGATGTGCGCCGCCTCGACCGTCTGGTCAGCGATATTTCGAACGCGTCGCGGCTCGACTCGGAACTGGTCAAGGAAGAAGAGCAGGAATTCAACCTGCTGGGCATGATCGGAAACATATCGGAGTTTCTGGGCGAAGACGCGCGCAAGAAGGGCATCGAGTTTATCTCGGACCTGCCGCCGCGCCCAATCACGATCACCGGGTTGGAGCCAAGATTGGCGCAGGTCTTTGTGAACCTCATCACCAACGCGATCAGCTTTTGTGAAGATGGGGATGCAATCCGGGTTTGGGCGCGACGCCGAGAAAACCGGGTGTTGGTGGTGGTCGAAGACACTGGCCCCGGCATCCCCGAAGAGGCCTTGGCCAAGATCTTCAAACGGTTCTACACGTCTCGCCCGCAAAGCGACTTTGGCAACAACTCTGGTCTTGGTCTGGCGATTTCCAAACAGATCGTCGAAGCCCATGGTGGTGTGATTTGGGCCGAAAACATCCGTCCAACCGAGGCTGATGTCACGTCAGAGCCACTTGGCGCCCGCTTTGTCGTGGGTCTGCCGATCTGATCTTATGGACCGCCCCGAGACAATCGATGGCGATCCGCTGACCTTGCATTCCAGTTCGGTTGCCGTGGGTGAACGCGGGCTATTGATCCTCGGGCGTTCGGGATCCGGAAAATCATCATTGGCTCTGCGACTGATGGCCCTCGGTGCTGATTTGGTGTCTGACGATCAGACAACGGTAACACGTGAAGAGGAGGGTCAGCTTTTGCTGTCTGCGCCCTCAGCCATTCAGGGAATGATCGAAGCGCGCGGATTGGGGCTGCTGGGTGCCGATAGCCGATGCCCGGTTCCACTCTATGCCGTTGTCGATCTTGATCGCATGGAAACTGAGCGTTTGCCGCCATTTCGCACAACCGAGGTTCTTGGACTTCCGGTGCCTTTGCTTCACAATTCCGAGTGGGATGCTTTTCCCGCCGCCTTGGTGCAATACCTAAAAGGCGGACGGAAGGAATGACGATGAAAGAATACGACAGCGCCAACAAGCGGGTTGTGCTGGTCACTGGGCCATCTGGCGCAGGACGCTCGACTGCGATCAATGCGCTGGAGGATTTTGGCTATGAGGCAATCGACAACATCCCGCTCAGCCTGATCCCTCGGCTTGTGGAGGGAACGGGTGCGGATGCTATGCCTTTGGCGTTGGGCATTGATGTGCGCAATCGTGATTTCAGCGCCGGTAGCCTGCTGGAGCTACACCATACCCTGTCTGAACGCAGTGATCTGAAGGCGGACCTTCTTTATCTGGATTGCGCGTCCGAGATTTTGGAGCGCAGGTACTCTGAAACCCGCCGCCGACACCCACTGGCGCCAGATGAGTCGCCCGCCGACGGGATCACGCGTGAGTTGGAATTGCTGGCTGACGTCAAGGCGCGTGCAGATATCCTGATCGACACGTCCGAACTGACGGTGCATGACCTGCGGTCCGAAATGGAAGGCTGGTTTGCAGGTAAGACCGGGACGCATATGGCCGTGACCGTGAATTCGTTTTCTTACAAACGTGGCTTGCCGCAGGGGCTGGATATGGCTTTTGACTGCCGGTTCCTGCGCAATCCGCATTGGGACCCTGATCTTCGCCCACATACCGGCTTGGACGCTGCTGTGGCGCAGTATGTGCAACGGGATGCACGCTATGCACCTTTCCTTGATCATCTGACGGGGCTGATCACGTTTGTCCTGCCGGCAGCGCTGGAAGAAGGCAAAGCGCATCTGAGTTTGGGATTTGGATGCACGGGAGGACGCCATCGATCAGTTGCCGTAACGGAAGCTGTGGCGGCGGCCCTTGCACAGACCGGCTGGCAGGTGTCAATTAGGCACCGCGAATTAGAGCGACAGGGCATACCCACGGCTGCGGCCAAACCGACGGCTTTGAAGAGCGAAAACACCTAGCGTAAAGGCAACCGAGTGATAGGCATCGTGATCGTGGCGCATGGCGGACTGGCCCGGGAATACCTGGCAGCGATTGAGCATGTCGTTGGTGTTCAGCCGGGTATCCATGCGATCACGATCGAGGCCGATTGTGACCGAGGGACAAAGCAGTCAGAGATTTGCAAAGCCGCCGACGCGGTGGATCAGGGCGATGGTGTGGTGGTGGTTACGGATATGTTCGGTGGCTCGCCATCCAATCTGAGCCTGCGTGCCTGTGCCCCGGACAATCGCCGCATTGTGTATGGTGCCAATCTGCCCATGTTGATCAAACTGGCCAAAAGCCGACATATGCCTGTGTCAGATGCCGTTCGGCACGCATTGGATGCTGGACGCAAATACATCGATAGCCAAAACATTTCGGGTTGATTGTCGGATGAATGATTTCGGACAATCGCCCACAACACTTATGCCCCCGAACGGAAAGACCACTTTATGACGGACAGTATCCGCCTCAAGCTGACGATCATCAACGAAAAGGGCCTGCATGCGCGTGCGTCGGCCAAATTGGTGGAAGTTGTCGAAGGATTCGATGCGAGCGCAGAGGTCAGCCGGGATGGCATGTCTGCATCGGGCGACAGCATCATGGGGCTTTTGATGTTGGCAGCCAGCAAAGGAACCACTATTGAGGTACAAACCTCTGGACCGGACGCAGAGCCGCTGGCGCAAGCTGTTGAGGCGCTGGTTAACGATCGGTTCGGCGAGGACGAGTGATCGCGGCTTGACCCGCGTTGGCGGAATGGAAGGGTCGGGCGAATGATGGAACAGCCGAATCCAATCGAGACAGATCAGGATGATGCGACGCTGGTCAATCCGCCTGCGCCTTATGACAAGCGCAAAGTCAGTTACGCCAACACCTTTACCAACCCGTTCAAGGCCAACACCATCCGTGTGATGGAATGGTTGACCGGTAAGCTGCCGCTTTTGCGTATGGTGCGCCGTTTCGAAAAGATGGGACCGGCCGAAGGGCAGGCGTTTTGGGCACAAGCGCTGAAGATCATGGGAATAACGCTGGCAACGCCCGCCGAACAGATTGCCAATATTCCCAAGGAAGGCCCCGTCATTGTCGTGGCAAACCATCCGCATGGCCTGGTGGACGGGATGGTGTTGGCGCATCTCATCGGACAGGTGCGCGAAGACTACAAGATCCTCACACGGTCATTGCTGACTGGGGTGACTGAGATCGAGGAATTCATGATTCCAGTGCCCTTTCCGCATGAGGAGGATGCCCGCCAGCAAAGTCTTGAGATGCGCGCACGGGCGATGACGCATCTGAAAGAGGGTGGTGTGATCGTGTTGTTCCCCTCTGGCGTGGTGGCAAATTCTGAAACCTGGTTCGGGCCAGCTGTTGAGGCAGACTGGAATCCGTTTACGGCTAAAATGATCCAGCGATCGGGCGCGACGGTCGTTCCAATTTATTTCCCGGGACAGAATTCCCGTGCCTATCAAATCGCAAACCAGATCTCGGCAACATTGCGTCAGGGTTTGCTGATCCACGAGGTGGTACACGCGTGCCGGCGGCCGCAAAAGCCGGTTGTTGGCAAAGCGATCTCTCCCGAAGAGCTGAAAGCCTTTGAAGGTGGCCAGCGTGAATTCGTTGCCTGGCTGCGCGATACAACGCTGGGTTTGAAAGAAAGCTGACAGAACTGCGGTCAGGCGCTCCTCGCCGCCGGTGCGGCGATATCGCCCCTCCCGCCGTCCCATTGCCCCGGCATCAACGGGTTGGGACCGGAACCTCGCCGCGATAGTCGTAAAAACCGCGTTGTGTTTTGCGGCCCAGCCATCCGGCTTCTACATATTTGGTCAGCAGCGGGCAGGGACGGTATTTCGTGTCTGCCAGACCATCATGCAGCACGTTCATGATGGCGAGACATGTGTCCAGGCCAATGAAATCGGCCAGTTCGAGCGGTCCCATCGGGTGGTTGGCCCCCAGCTTCATCGATTGGTCGATGGATTCAACGTTCCCGACTCCTTCATAAAGCGTGTAAACCGCTTCGTTGATCATCGGCATAAGAATCCGGTTCACGATAAAGGCGGGGAAATCTTCGGCGGAGGCGGCGGTCTTGTCGAGCTTTTGCACAACGGCCAGGCAAGCATCATAGGTTTCAGCGTCTGTGGCAATGCCGCGAATAAGCTCGACAAGTTGCATGACCGGGACAGGGTTCATAAAATGAAAACCCATGAACTTTTCGGGCCTGTCGGTTCGAGACGCCAGTCTGGTTATTGAAATCGACGAGGTATTCGAAGTCAGGATGGTCTCGGGCTTCAGGTTGGGCAGCAGGGCCTCGAAAATCTGATGTTTGATATCTTCGCGCTCGGTCGCTGCCTCGATCACCAGATCGCTTTGGGCGACTTGGGCCAGATCCGGAGTTGCCTGAATGCGTGACAGTGCTGAATCCCGGTCAGCCGAAGAAATTTTTTCGCGGGTGACCTGTCTGTCAAGATTTCGGGTGATCAGAGCCAGTGCGGCGTCTATGGCGTCACTGCTGATGTCGTTGAGACGCACATCGTAGCCAGACAGTGCCATGACATGCGCAATGCCATTCCCCATCTGGCCCGCGCCAACAATACCCACTGACTTGATTTCCATACCATTCTTTCCCGCGAGACCTGTGCCAACATAGGCCTGCGGGACGGGGTGCCGCAAGGGTTGGTCGATAGAGTTTTAACCGCTTTTTCACTTTAGCCATTTGGCAAGAAAATTGATGAATTCTTGGACGTGGGTGAAAAAGCAGGTGGTGAGATGACAGTCCATTCCGGGGGCGGGATGTCCCTTGAGTACTATCCATGTCGATACAATGACTCGCGGGTTCTGTTTCGCGGGCCAAGGCGCAAACTGGATCGGGAATATATTGCCTTTATCGGGGGCGCGGAAACCTATGGCAGGTTTGTTGAGCAGCCATTTCCGGCGCTGCTTGAACGACGGCTTTCGATATCCTGTGTCAATTTTGGTGTTCTGAATGCAGGTATGGACCTGTATCTGAACGATCCGGCAATCCTGGATTTGGCAAGCAAGGCATCGGCTAAGGTGATGCAGATCACCGGGGCACAAAACATGTCGAACCGGTTCTATTCGGTGCATCCGCGCCGAAATGACCGTTTTCTACGCGCATCTGAACGACTGGAGGAGCTTTATCCAGAGGTCGATTTCACCGAGTTCCATTTTAACAGGCATATGTTGGGGCAGTTGGCCGAGATTTCTTTGGATCGCTATGCCTTGATCGTGGACGAACTGCAGACGGCGTGGGTTGCCCGGATGAAGCATGTTTTGACAATTTTGCACGGCAAGGTCGTGCTGTTGTGGTTTGCCAACCATGCGCCTGTACTGGGAAAAAGTCAGACAACCGGATCTGACCCGCTGTTCGTCACACGTGATATGATTGAGGTGCTACGGCCGAGGGTCATGAGGGTTGTCGAAGTGGTTCCGTCCGAGGCTGCGATGATGGAAGGAACCAAAGGTATGGTCTTTGGCGATTTCGATGCATGCGCCGCAGCAGAGCTGCCCAATCCACGTGCCCATGAGGAGGTCGCGAATACGCTTGAGGATTGTCTGAGGGTGTGCTGCCGAACCAGTTGAATTGCCTGAAACAAATAAGGCCCGCCGATTGGGCGGGCCTTGGTATTTCGTTCAGTAAGGCGGGCCTCAGAGTTTGTCGGTCAACTCAGGTACTGCGTCAAACAGATCGGCAACCAATCCAAAGTCAGCAACTTGGAAAATCGGCGCTTCTTCGTCTTTGTTGATCGCAACGATGATCTTAGAGTCCTTCATGCCAGCGAGGTGCTGGATTGCGCCCGAGATACCGACAGCAATGTAGAGATCCGGTGCAACGACCTTGCCGGTCTGACCGACCTGCCAATCGTTCGGCGCAAAGCCTGAATCGACGGCCGCACGGGATGCGCCTACGGCGGCACCCAATTTGTCGGCAAGCTTTTCGATGATGGCAAAATCCTCTTCGGAGCCAACACCGCGACCGCCGGACACAACCACGCCAGCCGAAGTCAGCTCGGGGCGGTCGGATTCAGCAACCTTGTCTTCCACCCATTCGGACAGTGCAGGATCTGCAGCGGCACCGATAGATTCAACCGAGGCGCTGCCGGTCATTTCAGCGGCGTCGAAGGTCGAGGTCCGTACGGACAGAACCTTGGTGCTATCGGCCGATTTGACCGTCTGAATCGCGTTACCTGCATAAATTGGGCGTTCGAATGTGTCGCCGTCTACTACGGCAGTCACATCGGTGATCACCATGACATCCAGCAGCGCCGAAACGCGGGGCAGGATATTCTTGGCGTCTGTTGTCGCCGGGGCGACGATGTGGCTGTAGTCACCCGCCAGCGACACGATCAGGTCTGCAACCGGTTCGGCGAGACGGTGACCATAGAGCGCATCCTCGGCGCAAAGCACCTTGGCGACACCGGCAATCTTGGCGGCTTCTGCAGCGGCGCCTGAGCATTCGGCACCCGCGCAAAGAACTGTGACATCGCCCAGCTGCGCAGCGGCATTGGCCGCCTTCGCTGTGGCATCAACGGCCAGTGCGCCGTCTGAAATTTCTGCAATCAGAAGTACGGCCATCTTACACAGCTCCTGCTTCTTTGAGTTTCTCGACCAGCTCTTCGACGGAACCAACCTTGATCCCTGCTGCGCGCTCTTCAGGCTCAGTGGTCTTCACGATTTCAAGGCGTGGGCTGACATCGACGCCATAGTCTGCGGCGGTCTTTTCATCGAGCGGCTTTTTCTTGGCCTTCATGATGTTTGGCAGCGACGCATAACGCGGCTCATTCAGGCGCAGGTCGGTCGAGATGACGGTTGGCATCTTGACTTTGACGGTCTGCAGACCGCCGTCAACTTCGCGGGTAACAACGGCGCTGTCACCGTCAATATCCACGTTGTTGGCGTACATTGCCTGCGACCAGCCGAGCAATGCCGACAGCATCTGGCCGGTTGCGTTCATGTCATTGTCGATCGACTGCTTGCCGCAAAGAACGAGACCAGGCTCTTCTTCCTTGACGATACCCGCGAGGATCTTGGCCACGGCCAATGGTTCGATGTCCGTGTGAACGTCATCCGCTGCGACGACCAGAATGGCGCGGTCAGCACCCATGGCCAGCGCTGTGCGCAGAGTTTCCTGGCTTTGCTTGACGCCGATGGATACTGCAACAACCTCATCGGCCTTGCCAGCTTCCTTCAGGCGGATTGCCTCTTCGACGGCGATTTCGTCGAACGGGTTCATCGACATTTTGACGTTTGCAAGATCGACTCCGCTGCCGTCCGCTTTGACGCGAACCTTCACGTTGTAGTCGATCACGCGTTTGACAGGCACCAGTACCTTCATCAGCGGGTCTCTCCTATTAATCTGCACGGGGATGCCGTGCATTTCCTCGCACAGGGTTTAGCGCGCGTGTTCCATCAGAAACAGGGCAAAATCGTCACGTTAGCGCCAACCGACGTCGCGTTTTGCGCCAATCGGAAAGCCTTGGGGCAAAACGGAGGCTTTGTGGTCAGTTGCAGATGTTTCTCAGGGCTTGCCATTCGGAATCACTGAGGACGGGATTGGATGCGAGGCCTGCAGGTGTCGCATCGCGGGATGCGGCGATTCTATCGCCCAGCTGGGGATGTGACAGGAAATGCGCGACAAACCCTTCTGCGTCGCCGCCCAGTTCGCGAAACCGTTCGAACATGTCCGCCAGTGCGGAAGGCGGCAACCCTGCATCGAGCAGAACCCGATGTGCAAATTCGTCCGCGGCTGCCTCGGCGGCTTGGGAATATTGCGCGTCGATCAGGCGTTCCGTCAGAAACAGTACCATTGCTCCGCCTGCAAAGTCTCCGAACAACAGCCCAAGTACCCCGATCGATCCAGCCGATCGCAGAGCGTGGCGCGTCGGGTCGCGGCTGACAACGTGCCCTATCTCGTGTGCAAAGACCGCGGCGACTTCCTCTGGGGTGCCAGCTGCGTCGATCAGGCCCCGGAAAAGGACGATGAAACCGCCGGGTAGGGCAAAGGCATTGACCATTTGATGATCCAGAACCAATACCGTCAGCTCCTGGTCCAGATCGAGTGTATCGGTCAGACGTTTTTGCATTTTCGACAGGGCCAATATGCCTGAGCTGTCATTGCAAGTGTCCACGACGCCCAGACCGCTTTCGTCCAAAGCGCTGCGGATTTGTTCAAGGGTTTCCTCACCTAGGGCTCTTTCGCCTTCGGGCGGGATGAATTCTGCCAGTTGGTCGGCCATGGTGGGGACCAAGACAAAGACGATCAAGGCCACGGACGCAATGGCGCCAATCGCCCATTTCAGCAACCGCCCCTTGTTTTCGACGGGTGGGCGCTTGGTGACATTGGGCAAATGCCTGCGCACGTCGCGTTCATTCAGAATAAGGCGCCCGAGATCATCATTGCTGCTTCGCAACACCAGCATATCCGTGCCAGCCTGATCGCGGACTTCGCGCACGTCGGGCAATGGCCACGTGGTTTCGTCGCCATCATTAAGCGCGAGCACGCCGTTTTCCTGATCCACCTTGATCAGAACCTGTTCAGGCTCGGCGTTGGCACCATTGAAAAAGGTGCCTTGATATTCGGTTTTCTCGGTACTCATAGCGACGCCCCAACATCCAGAGCTTCGGCGAACCCTTCAGCTTCTGTGTGTTCATCACGCGGCCGCTGGCGGATGGCACCCAGATTCGTCGCGCCGGTTATCAAAAGACCTTCGGCGTAGTGTCGGATGATCGGCATGGTGACAAACACGTTTGTCAAAGTGGTCCACATCAGGAAGATCGTGAAGTAGGTCACGATTGACAAAGAGACGATGATCCACCTGCTGGTACCCATCATCAGATCTGGGGCGTCTTCTAATCCAAGCCGGATCAAGGTTTCTGGCCCCAGCGTTGAGGCAACCAACGCGCCAAGAAGCATCAGCAATACGCCGACAACAATCGACGCGATAAAATACCCAAGAACGGAGATTCCAAGAACACGCATTGGCGAAGCGGTCAGGTACAGCCCGCTGCCTTCCAGTGTCTTGAGTGTCGTCATGCGACGCAAGCTGTCCACGCGGTAGTAGACCAGCCCGAACAACCCGAGCGCACTGGCAATTACAGCGAGTATGACACCGGGTGGTATTGCTTCGGCCAAGATCAGAACTGTAGCCAGAAGGCCCATGACAATCGCGATGCCGACCCATTTCAAAGAGCCATAGAGCATTGTCCAGCGTCCGCCTTGACGCATCCGCGTGTTGCCAAAAAATGTTCGGTCCGTTTTGTATTTTTCCAATCGAAAGGTCATGAGGGGCAAGAGCAAACCCGCTGATACAATTGTCAGAAGCCAGTATCCCAGTGCCCGAAAAGCGTAGCCCCATGCGCCGGGTTCCAAGCCAAAGCGCAACCCGCGCCAACGCGTGCGTGCCAGGACGTACCGTCTGGCGCGGTACTGCGCGTAAAACCAGATTGGGATCACGCCTAAAAAACTGAGCACGTATGCTGTGGTGTTGCCTTGGAACAGTGAAAAGCTGACGAACATCAACAACAGGTTCACGATGCCGATGTAAAAGGCGAGAATGACAACAGCGATCAAAAAACCCAGCAGCTTTTCATAGGGATTCCCGACGTATTCCAGTGGCTGGCCGCCCGGACGAATGGCCGACCAATACCAGCGGCGCAGCCGTGTTTTCATCCAGAACCGATAGAATCCGAGCGTCAGGATTGTCAGGAAGCCCGTTTTCACAGCCAGTTTGAACAAACGCCAGCGTCGTCCGGCGAATTCGGTGCTCAGGCGGTTTGGGTCCACCGGCGTTTGCTCCGGGGCCTGTCGCGGCTCAGGGACATCCTGCCGTGTGTCTTCTTCGGCACCACGGGCGCGGCCCCAAGGGGAAACTGTGGGTTGATCTGGCAATGCGTGTCTCGAAAATGGCGATTGAGGTCAAAGACTGTCTGATCGCCAAGCGAAGGGCAAGAGGGTCAGTTTCGGCCCTCACGCAGCCATGCCCCGACAATCATCAAAGATGCCAGCAAAAGTACCAGCCAAGCAGGCAACAAGGGCGTTTGCCGAACATCCAGCGTTTCAAATGCCTCGCGCGGTGTGATGCCGACCCAACCGCGGCCTGCTGCAGGGCGGCCCTCGCGTACATTGCGGATGTCCGGAATGCCGTCCTCCAGCCGCATCACGCCAGAGCGCAGGGCTTCGATGGTTGGGGACAAAGCCGCCGCGCTTGCGATGGTCTGCTCAAACTCGCGTGGTGCGGCTGGCCCCAGACCAACGACGGTGTTCTGATCGCCTTCGGCCAAGCGATACAAACCAATTTCCGGGCCGTCATAGAGCGCCTCGAACCGGCCCGGGCTGACCTCTTCAAGCGTAATTTCTTCGGTTCCGCCATCCGGGCGTGTGATCGTAACTGCGCCAACGGTTTCGCCCAGCGACCGCCGGATTATCCGCATTGTCTGGCCCTGTGGTTCAGCCCAAAGCGCCTCTTCTTCCAGTTCCGGTTCTTTCATCATCCAGTGAGAAAGCCGGCGCAGCAATTCCATCTGAGGTCCACCGCCTTCAAATCCGCGGTTCCAGAGCCAGGCATGGTCAGATGCGAGCAGAGCAATCCGACCTTCGCCGACCCGGTTCAGTACCAGCAGTGGCCGCTCTTCGACACCTGACAGAACCACGTCGCCCTGTACGGAATCGACTTCGATCTGCCGCATCCAGCGGCCCCACGTCTCTGCGCCCAGCAGTCCGGCGGTCACCGGATGTTTTTCACCGATGTCTGTAACCGTTGGGCGGAAACCCTCTTCGACGACCCGTGCGGTTGGTTCGGCAGGCATGATATCCGCCAGAGGCGAGCGATAAATGCTGTCCGCCGAAGCAAAGTCCGGACCCGCCGCCACCAGAACAGCGCCGCCCTGTTCGACATAGTTGCGCACGTTGTCCAGATAGATCGCGGGCAGAATGCCTCTGCGCTTGTAGCGGTCGAATATGATCAGGTCGAAGTCCTCGATTTTTTCGAGAAACAGCTCGCGCGTCGGGAAGGCGATCAGCGACAGCTCATTAACCGGAACGCCATCCTGTTTCTCAGGCGGGCGCAAAATGGTGAAATGGACCAGATCAACACTGCTGTCCGATTTCAGCAGGTTGCGCCATGTTCGGCCGCCAGCGTGCGGTTCGCCCGAGACCAGCAACACGCGAAGACGATCGCGAACACCATTGATCTGGACGAGCGCGGTGTTGTTCCGATCGGTCAATTCACCATCCGCCTCGGGCAGGGTAAACTGGATCACGTTCAAACCGCCATGGGGCAAAGTAATGGGCAGTGTCAGGTCTTCGCCAATCGGGACCGTGTAGCTTTGCGAGGCTGCGCCATCGACCGAGATCAGTAGCTCGGTCGAGCTTGCACCCGGTGAAGCACCTTCGTCTTCGACCCGCAACGTCAGTTCAACAGGCTCGCCGAGAATGGCAAAAGCCGGTGCGTTGCGAACAATCAAACGCCGGTCCCAATCTGTTTGCTGGCCGGTCATGAGCAGATGCATCGGTGCCGGGAGTTCGGGCGCGCGTTCCAGATCATGCAGACGGCCATCAGACAGCAGGAACACCCCGGCAATCCGGCCGCGTGGTTCTTCGGCCATGGCCGCTGCCAGCGCTGTCATTAATTGCGTGCCTGCATCGCCTTCGCCATCCGGCACGGTGATCCGTCTTACTTCGGTATTCGCACGGGCCAGCAGATCGGCTTCCAGAGTGTCGGCTGCGGCTTGCGTCACGCCCGCGCGTTCAGCGAGGCGTTGCGATGCGCTTTGGTCCTCGACAATCAGGACGATGTCTGAAAGCGGCGCGCGGTCTTCTATCTGGTAAGAGGGTTGTGCCAAGGCCCCGATCAGGACCAGACCGGCCAGAGCACGCAGCGCCCAGCCGGACAAACCGCGCCAAAGCGCAAGCATTGCACCCGCAAAAGCAATGGCGGCAAGCCCGGCAATCAAAGGCCAGGGAAGCAGCGGGTCAAAAACAATTTGGCCCATCAGTTCCCCAATCTATCGAGCAGTGCAGGCACGTGGACCTGATCAGATTTGTAGTTGCCGGTCAGCACATGCATCACGAGGTTTACGCCAAAGCGATAGGCGATCTCGCGCTGGCGTTCCCCGGAAAAGCTGGACCCAAGGGAGACCATCGGATTGCCGCGTTCATCGCGCGCCCAGGCAGACGCCCAGTCATTGCCGCCGATCACAACCGGCGTCACGTTGTCGTTGAGATTGCGAAATGGCATGCCTTCGATCAATTCGGCATCTGGTGGTGCGGCTTCGACCCAAACGTTGCGCCCTGTATAGCGACCCGGAAACTCCTGAAGCAGGTAGAAAGTTCGAGTCAGAACATGGTCCTGCGGCACCGATTCAAGCGGAGGAATGTCCAGCGGTGCGGCCAAGGCCTGCAGCTTGCGTCCGTTGGGCGTGTTTGCGCCAAAGCCTGCGATGTCCGCATCGCGCGTGTCGAACAGGATCATCCCGCCAGAGCGCAAATAGGTGTTCAGTTTCGCGTAGGCTGCGGCTGAAGGGGTCGGCTGATCCGTTGTGATCGGCCAGTACAGCAGCGGGAAAAACGCCAAATCGTCCGTTTCCAGATCGATGGCCATGGGCTTTGCCGGTTCCACAGACGTGCGGAAAAATAGCGAATCCGAAAGACCGCGCAGACCGGCGGCTGCCAGTTGATCCAATTTAGCGTCGCCGGTCAGAACATGGGCCAACACGACATCCGCAGTGGCCGCGATCGCCAAGGCGTCGTCGTCCTGCGTCTGCGCCACCGCATCGTGCGGCATGATGAGCATGGCTGCCGCAAGGATGGCTGCCGAGTTTGCTCTGGCAGCCCGCAAGCGACCCGAGAGCGCGAGCGATGCAATCACGTCGATCAACAACAATCCGATTGCCAAAGCCAGCAACCAGCCTGCCAGTGGCGTTTCCTCTGGCCGGTTCAGGCCCTCGACGGTGACATTCGCAGGCCATTGCATTGGGGTTAGCTCCGTCTCGGGGGTTACGACGTTTCGTGCAATGCTGCGGTCCTCGCCCTGGTACAGACCCGGTCGGAGGTCCGGCCCAAGAGCAGCCTGTATCAGGTCTTCTCCGGCAACGCCCGGCAAGGTGCCGCCATCACGCAGAACCCCGAAACCGTCTAGTACCATGGCTGGCTGCCAGATGGTTCCTTCCAGATCTTTTGCTTTGGGTGTGGATGCGGCCGAATACACGGCGAGCCGTTCAAGCATCTGCACAAAAAGCCCGGATAAGGGTAAAGTGGACCATTCGGCATTGGCCGTGACATGAAACAACACGATCTGTCCCTGTCCTACGCGTTTGCGGGTCACAAGCGGGGTTCCATCGGTCAGTTGGGCGATCACACGGTCGGCGAGTGTCGGATCTGGTTGTGCCATCACCTGACTGCTGACAGTGACATCCCCGGGAATAGGCAGACCAAGGAAAGGGCTGTCTTCGCCGAAGGGTGCCAGCGTTTTGGGCTCACCCCAGCTCATGGCGCCGCCGACAGTCCGGCCACCGGCGCGCAAACGAACGGGCATCATGGGGTCTTCGGTTTCGCGGCTGACATCAGAGGCCGCAAGCCGCTGGCCGGCAAAGCGCAAAAGCATACCGCCTTTTTCCAACCACTGCGTCAGCTCTTCCTGCTCGCTGCCGGTTAGTTTGGCCACATCCGCAAGGACAATGACATCGGGATTGGCGGGCAGGATGTCCATCAAGGCACCGTCCAGCAAATCCGCGTTTGGTTCCAACGCGCGATGCAGGTAGTGGAGGGGTGACAGCAGTTCGAGTCCTTCGCGGTCTTCGCGCCCGGCGATCAGTGCGATTTCCCGGCGGCGCAAACTGTCATCCGGCAGACTGACTGCACCAGCGCTGCGGATGCCCTCAATTTCGAACCGGTTGATACGCGCCCTGAGTTCGGCTGGCAGAGCGAGTTCTATGCCTGCCGACAAAGCGTCGCTTTCGAAAGCAACGGATGACCGCACCAGAACGGCCGGGTTGCCCGCTGGATCGGGCCCGTGACCCACCAGAAATACCTCGTTTGCCGGGCCTTCACGCAGACGGCGCAGCGTGAGGTTCAACTTGCCTTCCTCAAATCGCGCAGGTTCCAGGGCATATAGCGCACGGGGCGATTCAAAGACCGTCACACGCCCTTTGGCCTCCAACGCAGCCTGTAGGGGCGCACGGATTTCGCGGTTTAGTCCATCGGACATCCAATAGCTGTCAAAGCGGACTTCTGGCAGCAGTTCAACAGCGCGGGATACGCTGTCTGCGCTTGGCTCCCATGCCTCCGGCACCAGCCCTGACAGGCGTGTTCGCAAAACTTCGGAAGACAGAAATTGAACCGGTTCAGGATTTGTCAGGCGCAAAATGGCCACGGGCCGGCCATCGCGCCCGGCGCGGGCGAGCAACCCATCAAGCGCTGAGATGCGCGCGCGCCAATCACCGGCCGAGGCCCAGCTCGCATCCATGACCACGAGCAGCGGGCCATCTCCGGAGGCTTCGGTTTCGTTTTCGGGGTTCAGGACGGGACCTGCCAGCCCGACAATAACAGCGGCAACGGCCAGTATCCTCAGCAGCAACAGCCACCAAGGCGTACGATCTGTAATCTGGTCGTCGTCCTTGAGGCCAAGCAACAATACCACGCCGGGAAACATGCGCCGAATGGGGGCCGGGGGCACGGCCCGCAGGATCACCCAAAGGATAGGAAGCGCCAGCAGACCCAGAAGCAGCCAAGGGGTTGTAAAACCGAGCACGCCGAACAAAGTCATCCGTGACCTCCGTCCATCGCGCGGTAGAGCCATAGCAACGCGGACTGCGCGCTTTGGTCTGTTCGGTGCGCGCTATATTGCCAACCCGTCAGATTGCACAACGACTGCAAACGCGCCTTTCGTTCGGCTAGTCTGTCGAGATACCGTTGGCGCAGTTCCCCAGCCTTCAGCGTTTCATGGGCCATGGTTCCGCCGATGCTTTCGAAAATTGTGCGTCCCTGAAATGGAAAGCTCTCTTCGGATGGATCAAGCACCTGCAGGACAACACCGCGCACGCCTCGGTCTGCGGCCTTTGTCAGGGCGGCTTCGACCGGATCAAGATCACCCAGAAAATCCGAAACGAAGACGGCTTTGGCATGGGGAAGCATGCCCCGTGCTTCGGGTTCGGCATAATCTTCTTCGCCGTCCTCGGAAAACATTTCTGCCAGCCGGAGTATCTGCACATCTCCGCGCCGTGGGGGCAGTTTCCAACCGGTCAGCCCCACCCGTTCGCCGCCCCGTATTAGAAGCACGGCCGCCGCAAGCGCGATAACGCGGGCGCGGTCCGCTTTGGTTGGCAAATCTTTGTTCGAGGAAAACCGCATGGATGCGCCGGGATCGACCCAAAGCTGAACACTTTGCGCAATTTGCCATTCGCGTTCGCGCACGAATTGATCGTCACCGCGCGCCGAGCGGCGCCAATCTATCTTGCGATAGCTATCCCCGGGACGCATCGGGCGGTATTGCCAGAAATCGTCACCAAATCCCGCGCGCCGGCGCCCGTGTTCGCCCAGCAGGACTGTTCCTGCCAGTTGCTCGGCCCGTGCCAGAAGGGCCGGAAAACGGCTGGCTTCTTCTTGCGCCCGCTGGCGCAGTTGGGTGACGGTTGATGTCACGCGGCGGCCTCGGTGCGGGCCATCCCTGCCGCGATCTCGTCGATCAAAGCCCCGAGGTCTTCGCCGCGTGCACGGGCCGAGAAACTGAGGGCCATTCTGTGCACGAGAACCGGCCGTGCCATATCCAGAACGTCTTCGGGGGAGGGTGCGAGACGCCCTTGCAGCAACGCGCGCGCCCGTACCGTCAACATCAAAGCCTGCGCCGCACGCGGGCCGGGACCCCACGCGACAACCTCTTTTACTTTGTCCGAAGCGGCAGGATCATCCGGACGGAATGCGCGGACCAAATCAAGGATCATTTCGACGACCGCATCGCCGACAGGCATACGGCGCAGAAGGTGTTGTGCGGCGATCAGGGATTCACCGTCGAACACCTGTGTGGATTGCGCTTCTTCGGTTCCGGTTGTCGCCAGCAGGATGTCCTTTTCCGTGTCGCGCGTCGGGTAAGGCACGTCAATTTGCACCAAAAACCGGTCAAGCTGCGCTTCGGGCAGGGGGTAGGTGCCTTCCTGTTCGATCGGGTTCTGGGTGGCAAGCACGTGAAACGGAGCGTCGAGGCTGCGGGTATCCCCGGCAACTGTCACGACTTTTTCCTGCATGGCTTGCAGCAACGCCGATTGGGTCCGCGGGCTCGCACGGTTGATTTCATCCGCCATCAGCAGTTGGCAAAAAATCGGACCTTCAATGAATTTGAATGCACGGCTTCCATCGCTTCCGGTTTCGAGCACTTCGGATCCCAGAATATCCGATGGCATCAGATCGGGCGTGAACTGAACGCGGTTCCCGTTGAGCCCCATCACAGTGGAGAGCGTTTCAACCAAACGGGTTTTCCCGAGCCCTGGCAGGCCGATCAAAAGCGCATGCCCTCCGCACAGCAGAGCGGACAACGTCAGATCGACGACCCGTTCCTGCCCGATGAAACGGGATGTGATCGACGTTTTGGCCGCGGCCAGTTTTTCTTCCAGCGCCTCAATATCGGCGACCAGATCTTCGGCCTTGGTCATGGTATCGCTCCTGTTCGAACTATATGCGTTATGTAAGAGTGTATCTCTGGCTTTCAAAATGGCAAAACGAATGAGCGCACAAAATATCGTGACCCCCTCGGCAGAAGGCCTTGCTGCATCGGCGCGCGCCGCGGCAAAGGGTAAGGGGCTTCCGCCTGTACACAAGTGGAATCCGCCGTTTTGCGGCGATCTGGACATGCGTATCGCGCGCGATGGCACGTGGTTCTATCTTGGCACGCCCATTGGGCGTTTTGAGTTGGTGAAACTGTTTTCGACCATCCTGCGCCGCGACGGCGATGATTATTTTTTGGTCACACCGGTCGAAAAAGTCGGCATCACGGTCGATGATGCACCTTTTGTCGCCACGGACTTCGAAGCAGAAGGCACGGGACAAGAGCAGGTTTTGACCTTTCAGACTCACGTGGGCGATTTTTCGGTCGCCTCGGCAGATCATCCCATCCGAGTTGAGCGAGACCCCGACACGGGTGAGCCGTCGCCCTACGTGCTTGTGCGCGCAAATCTCGAGGCCCTGATAGATCGCAAGAGTTTTTACAGGATTGTAGAGTTGGGCACACATCACGAAGGCTGGTTCGGTTTGTGGTCATCGGGAACCTTTTTCCCGATTATCCCTTCCGATGAGCTGCCCCAAGACGAAAGCTAAGCTATGAAAATTGC
>JAHDIS010000003.1 GCA_020630695.1 Paracoccaceae bacterium
GCTCGCTTGGATGCGCCATAGGCGTTCAAAGGCTCTTGTGGTGTGCCTTCGTCCAACACGACGTTGTCGTGTTCGCCATATGTGGCGCAGGTCGAAGAGAAAACGAAATCAAGGCATCCGGCGTCCGCCGCCGCTTCGATCAGCGTCAAAGAACCTTCGACGTTGTTGCGCCAATAAAGACCCGGCTTGGCCATTGCCTCGCCCACTTGGCTCAGGGCTGCAAAATGCATGACGGCGACGGGCTGCCATTTGGCAAAGACTTCATCCATACGCGCGCGATCTGTCAGGTCACCCTGTTCAAACGGGCCAAACTTCACCGCATCCTGCCAACCTGTGCTGAGGTTGTCATAGGTGACGGGTGTATATCCGGCTGCGCGCAACGCCTTACAGGCGTGGCTGCCGATATAGCCCGCCCCGCCTGTCACAAGCACGTTCTTCATAGGGATTACTCAGCCGCTTTTCGGGAGGCGACGATTTCGTTCAGGTATCCTTCAAGGTCATCACGCAGGTCGTCACGCGCCAGACCAAAGGCAACGGTCGCCTGAAGGAACCCGGCCTTCGATCCACAGTCGAAACGCTGACCGCGGAAGCGGTATCCATAGACACCGTCGCCTTCGCCGCCAATTTCGCGCGCGATCGCATCTGTCAGCTGGATTTCTCCGCCAGCGCCCGACTTGATCTGGTTCAGATGACGGAAGATATTTGGCGACAGAATGTAACGTCCGATAACAGCCAGATTGGATGGTGCTGTTCCTTCGGCAGGCTTTTCAACCATGCCTTTGACAGAGACCATCGAACCCATGTCGTTGTCGACATCCAGAATACCATAGCTCGAGGCTTTGTTTGCGGGCACTTCCATCGCCGCAACCATCGAACCACCGGTTTCTTCATAAGCTTCGACCATCTGCTGCAGGCACGGCTTTTCAGCAGCGATAACATCGTCAGGCAGCATGACCGCGAATGGTTCGTTGTGGATCAGGCGACGGGCACACCAGACCGCGTGACCAAGACCCAAGGCCCGGTGCTGTCGGATATAGGCAATCTCGCCCGAGTCCATGTTGGTATTCTTGAGCGTTTCAAGCAGCTCTTCCTTGCCCTTTTTCTTGAGCTCCTGCTCAAGCTGCGGGGCGTGATCAAAGTAGTCCTCCAGCGCGCCCTTGCCGCGCGAGGTTACAAAGATGAATTCCTTGATGCCCGCTGCGCGGGCCTCATCGATGGCGTACTGAACCAACGGGCGGTCCACCAACGTCATGATTTCCTTCGGAACAGATTTCGTGGCCGGCAGGAACCGTGTTCCCATACCCGCAACCGGAAAAATTGCTTTTGTTACCTTCTTACCCATGACCCTGCTCCTTTTATGTTTTCCAAACATATCGCACGAACTATGCGTTTTCACTAGACTATGCCGATCAGTGTCGGCGCTACGTTAGGCCATCTTGCAACAGGTTGGCCTGACAAGGATTAAACTAGCGATGGAATTCGTTTGAATCATGGCCCCTAACGGGTGAAATGCGGACACATTCGGATAGGAAACGTGTCGAAATTCTCCAAAATTGGAATTTCGCGCCGCTTCTTTCGCTCTGTCCCCACAGACCGCCGTTCTGTTCCCAGTATCCGTCTTCGGTGAATCGCACCCAATGCTTCCGAGGTGACGGGCCGAGCAGGAATAGAGTCGCGACAGATCCGCTGGCGACCAGCTCGGCCGCTTGCTTGCGCAAAGATTTGGCCTGCCAGATGCGCCCTTTTAGACAGACATGTTTCGCACCCGGCCTTGCCTGAAAGCTACGAAAACCCTCAGAAGCGCGCGGCAAGGGAGCAAGACCCTGCAATTCACGTGCTGCGCCCTCGGCTTTCCCTCGATTGAGCCCTCGCAAAAGGCGTAGAACGTCGTCCGCGCCCAAAGGTCCACGTTGCATGAAACTCAGCAATCGCAGCCGTTGTTCGTTGCGAAACCGCTTCCAGGCTCTCTTTTGAAGTTTCTCGTCCGTGTACTTGCGCAGAAACACCATCTTGGAAGCACCAATCTGCCTCAGATCCGTTGGTGTTCGATCGGATGAGCGCCGCGCGCTTGCCTGATAACCGTGGTGCACCTGTGCGAGAGGAACCAGCGCCACCGTTTGCCCGGCCAGAGCCAAACGCATGTTCAGGTCCGTTTCATCCAGAAAAAACGCGTAAGCAGGATCAAATCCGCCCATCTCAGCCAAGAGATCGCGCCGGACGGCCATATTGGTGCCTTCGGTCTTGATTGCCCGCCCATCCGGTGGGCTCAGCAGAACAGGGTCCATACCTTCAAGAGGCAGAGGTTTGGCTTCGCCAGTTCCGTCGACGGTGCGGGCCGTCCACTGATAGGATATGCCGTTTCGCCCAATCACATATCCGCCGGTCGCAGCAACTTCGGCCGTCTGGAACGGCGCCACAAGGTGTGTCAGCCACAGCGGTTCCGGCACAGCATCATCGTCTATGAAGGCAACAATTTCACCGGCAGCGGAACCAATACCCAGATTGCGGGCTTCGGAAATATTGGGTTTGTCAAACGGGACTTGCTTGACCTGCTCTGCAAAAGGAGAGGATTGCACCGCTGCAATACCGTCTGGGCACGCCACCACGACGACCTCAACGGCATCGTAGTTTAGCTGGGCAAGTCCTGCCAAACAGCGCGTCAGCGCCTGCGGTCTGCCTCGGCTGACCACGACGACGCTGACGGGTAGTGTCATGGCTCAGGCCTCTTTCAGATCCACACCTGGCGCGTAGGCAATAAAGAACGGATTTGCGAAACCGGCTTTGCCATAAACAAGCGGTGTGTGATCATCAAAACGTACGACGTGTCCACCTGCACCGGCCAGAACGGCATGACCGGCAGCGGTGTCCCATTCCATGGTTCTGCCAACACGCGGATACAAATCCGCCTCGCCGGTTGCGACCAGGCAGAACTTTAGGGACGATCCCGCGCTCTTGCTGTCCTTGACGTTGTATTTGCCGATGTAGTCATCGGTCGCCTGATCGCGGTGGGATTTGGACGCTACAATCATCAACGCGTCATTGTTCGGTTCGCTGACGCGGATCGGTTGGGTTTCACCCGCCTCCGCAGCATCGAAAGGCCCGGTCTCTTCTACAGAGTGTCCAACGCTGTCCGTATAGAACATACGCTGCTTTGCCGGGGCGTAGACCACACCGCGGGTTGGCACCCCATCTTCGACCAGTGCGATGTTTACCGTAAAATCACCGCGGCGATTGATGAATTCCTTGGTTCCATCCAGCGGATCAACAATCAAGAAACGCTCAGCGCTGATTTCGTGGCTGTCCGCCTGTTCTTCTGTGACAAGAGCCACATCAGGAAAGGCCGCGCGCAAACCGGCAGAAATCAGTGCGTCGGCCGCTTCGTCTGCTTCGGTGACGGGGCTCGCGTCTGACTTCACTTTCACATCGAAATCATCAGAGTTGTAAATCTCCATGATCTTGTCACCGGCTTCGATGGCAAGACGACGGATCACAGGAATAAGATCGGAATAATTCACCCAAGGCTCCTTTCCACGGCTCAATGCGCGGATTCATTGATTTGAAAACCTGCCAGCCTTATGGTGCCAAAGACAACAAACGGCAAGCAAGCCGCAAAAGCACGAAACCGAAGATCATCGGAGCAGGCAGTATGTTTCATGTGACCAAGCCGCGCGGTCGGCTCGGATCAGCGCTCTACATAGGAGAGTTGATCTACCACAATTCCGTACGCGCCGTTCGCAAGACGCATGGCAATGCCTTTATGGCGATCTTTATGAACATGCTTCAGACGATCATCTTCGTGCTGGCGTTCTACTTTATGTTCCTGATCCTCGGGCTGCGCGGCGTCGCGATCCGCGGGGATTTCATGATCTACATCATGACGGGCGTCTTCCTGTACATGACGCACACCAAAACCCTGTCGGCCGTTGTCAGCTCCGAAGGGCCCGCCAGTCCGATGATGCAGCACGCCCCTATGAACACGGCCATTTCGATCGCCGCCGCAATGCTGAGCACACTCTACATTCAATTCCTGTCGTTGTTCGCGATCCTGTTCGTCTACGACGTGGCCTTCAATCCATTCGTAATGCAGGAAATCAATGATCCCATTGGCTGCATCGCCATGGTGATTTTGGCATGGTTTTCCGGCGCGGCGATTGGAATGGTCTTTTTGGCTGTAAAGCCTTGGTTCCCGACCCAGGTCAGCATCATTTCGACCGTGTACCAAAGGGCGAACATGATCGCCTCGGGCAAGATGTTCGTGGCCAATACTCTGCCCAGTTACATGCTGGTCATGTTTGATTGGAACCCGCTCTTTCACGCCATCGACCAATCGCGCGGATATGCCTTCGTGAACTACAACCCGCGCAATTCCGATTGGGAATACGCACTTTATCTGTCTTTGGTGCTGATCATGATTGGTCTGATGGGCGAATTCTATACCCGCAAACATGCCTCTGCATCCTGGGGCGCGCGCCGCTGAACCCCTGCTTGGCAAAGCAGGGTATCCCGTAGTTGCCAGCTTATCCTGAGGGCCATAGCCTGTTTCCATTATTCGCGGCTTTGCCGCCAACTGATTGGAACCAAGCCATGCTGAGATTTGTGATTGCCTTTGTTTTGACCGCCAATACCGCCTTGGCCGGCGGCCATTTCGATGCCGCGCCTTTGCCCGCCTTGTTCAATGTCGTCGATGTTGCTTCTGACGACGTTCTGAACGTCCGGCAGCAGCCAACCGCCAAATCACCCATCATCAGTGAACTGGCCTACGATCAAACCTATGTCGAAGTGATCGAAGTCACCGAAAACGGCCGCTGGGGCCGCGTTGGTACTGGCGAAAGCGGCATGGGTTGGGTCTACATGCGTTACATGGCCGCCGTGCCCAATGGCTCGTTTCCTGACTGGCCCGCCATGCGCTGCAACGGCAGCGAAGCGCCTTGGATGTTCACTTTCGAGCAAGGCGGCGAAGCAATCTATCGTCAATCCTACGAAGAAGGAATGAGGCTTCAGGCCTCTGCATTGCGCAAAGGGTCTGAAAGCTTTCTGGCTTGGGGGATGGCCGCGCGCGGCCCGAATGTCACTGTCACGGCTTCGATCAGGCAGCTTCAGTGCGACAGCACTATGATTGACGACACATCAGGCTTTCAGGGCGTTATAGTTGCGGCTTTTGCCGATGGGACAACGTATACGCACTCCGGATGTTGCTCACTGGTAGCGCCGTGATCTGCTAAAAACCGTCCGCGGCAAAACGGTCATTTCGCCGGATGGACCGCGGCTGATGGAAGGGCGTCTCGGCTAATTGACTGGCAAGGCCACTAAGCTCTGCCAGTCATTGTTTCAAAACGTCACCCTAGATCCGAGCAGGGCTCAGCTGCATTCGCGAACAACACCCTGCATCAGGTCACCCTGACCGCGGATCATGGGCCTCGTGCCTGCATCATGGCGCGACAGATCAGGTCACGACACGCAGTGTCAAATTGATCCTGCCACCCTTGGACAACAAGGTAGAGGATCCAAAACGGATACGGTCCACCCCATGAAATCGCAGCCGCGCATCGCCGCCCATGACAACCACATCGCCTGACCGCAGCCAAACCGATTCCGTCTTGCCGCCCCGTTCCACATTGCCCATTCGAAACAGCGCGTCATCTCCAAGCGAGATAGACAGCACAGGGCAGTCAAAGTCTGCTTCGTCCCGATCCTGATGCAGGCCCATTCGCGCATCTTCGCTGTACCAGTTGATCAAACAGCATTCCGGTTCGCGCGGGCAATTGGCCAAAGCGTACCAAGCGTCCATAACGCGGTCAGGGATTGCAGGCCAAAGCATCCCTTGGGGATGCACTTGTGAATAGCGATACCCCTTCCGATCCGTGATCCAGCCATATTTGCCTGCCGCGCTCATACGGACAGACATTTTGTGCCCTCTTGGCGTTATCGGCTGAAACAGCGGCGCTTTGGTGAGCACCTGGCGCAAATCTGCAACCAATGCGCGTTGGTCCTCTGCCGAAAACCAGCCAGGATGAATACGAAAACCACGTAAATGCAGCGTCTCGGGGCCCCAATCGGGTATTTTCGCGTCATTTGTCAAAAACCCATCCCTCCCGGCGCTTGCAGCGGACCTGACCCCTCCTTATATACCCTCCGAACGCGCCGGACAGCTTTCCTGCTCGGCACTTCGCTATCGGGGCGGGATGCCGTAATGGGTCCGCTGCCTCGGGACATCGCCTTAAGACTAGAAGGGATCGAATAATGGCCAAAGTGATCGGTATCGACCTCGGTACGACAAACTCCTGCGTTGCTATCATGGATGGCTCGCAACCCCGCGTCATCGAAAACTCCGAAGGCGCGCGAACAACGCCGTCTATCGTTGCTTTTGCAGACGATGAACGCCTCGTCGGCCAGCCCGCCAAACGGCAGGCTGTCACCAACCCAGAAAACACCGTTTTTGGCGTCAAGCGTCTGATCGGCCGTCGTAACGACGACCCGGATCTGGCCAAAGACCGCAAGAACATGCCGTTCAACGTCATCGATGGCGGCAACGGCGACGCGTGGGTCGAAGCCCGCGGCGAGAAGTACAGCCCCTCGCAGATTTCTGCCTTCATCCTGCAAAAGATGAAAGAAACTGCAGAATCCTACATGGGCGAAGATGTGACCCAAGCGGTGATCACAGTACCTGCATATTTCAATGACGCTCAGCGTCAGGCCACCAAAGACGCCGGCAAGATTGCAGGCCTCGAAGTGCTGCGCATCATCAACGAACCGACAGCTGCCGCGCTGGCCTACGGCCTCGACAAGAAAGAATCCCGCACAATCGCGGTCTATGACCTTGGCGGCGGCACCTTTGACGTAACCATCCTCGAAATCGACGATGGCCTGTTCGAAGTGAAGTCCACCAACGGCGACACCTTCCTGGGTGGCGAAGACTTCGACATGCGGATCGTCAACTATCTGGCGGACCAGTTCAAAAAAGAGAACTCAGTTGACCTGACACAGGACAAGATGGCTCTTCAGCGTCTCAAGGAAGCTGCAGAAAAAGCCAAGATCGAACTGTCCTCGTCTTCGCAGACGGAAATCAACCAGCCGTTCATCTCGATGGGCGCCAATGGTCAGCCGCTTCACCTAGTGATGAAGCTGACCCGCGCCAAGCTGGAAAGCCTGGTCGGCGATCTGATCAAAGGTTCGATGAAGCCATGCGCCGCTGCGCTCAAGGATGCAGGCCTGTCCACCTCCGACATCGACGAAGTCGTTCTGGTCGGCGGGATGACACGTATGCCCAAAGTCATCGAAGAAGTGACCAAGTTCTTTGGCAAAGAGCCCCACAAGGGTGTGAACCCGGACGAAGTGGTTGCCATGGGTGCGGCCATTCAGGCCGGCGTTCTGCAGGGCGACGTCAAGGACGTGGTTCTGCTCGACGTGACACCTCTGTCGCTGGGCATTGAGACACTGGGCGGCGTCTTCACGCGTCTGATCGACCGCAACACCACGATCCCGACGAAGAAGTCTCAGGTCTTCTCGACGGCTGAGGACAACCAGAACGCTGTGACGATCCGGGTCTTCCAGGGTGAACGCGAGATGGCCGCAGACAACAAGATGCTTGGTCAGTTCAACCTCGAAGATATCCCTCCGGCGCCACGCGGCATGCCTCAGATTGAGGTGACCTTTGACATCGACGCCAACGGCATCGTGTCTGTTTCCGCCAAGGACAAAGGCACCAACAAAGAGCAGAAGATCACCATTCAGGCCTCTGGCGGCCTGAGCGATGAAGACATCGAAAACATGGTGAAAGAAGCCGAAGAAAATGCCGACGCCGACAAGGCCCGCAAAGAGCTGGTCGAGGCCCGCAACCAGGCCGAAAGCCTGATCCATTCGACAGAGAAATCGATCGAGGATCACGGCGACAAGGTTGATCCTTCGACTGTCGAAGCGATCGAACTGGCTGTTGCGGCTCTCAAGGACGACCTCGAAAAGGACGACGCCGAGGCCGAGAAGATCAAGTCTGGCATTCAGAACGTGACCGAAGTGGCCATGCGTCTGGGTGAGGCGATCTACAAGGCACAGGCCGAAGAAGGCGGTAACGACGACGTGCAAGCAGCGGCAGACGAAGCGGCCGGTGCTGAAGACGACACCATCGTTGACGCCGATTTCGAGGACCTGGACGACAACAAGCGGGCCTAAGGCCGATACGCGGAACCAATCAGGGGCCGGTCCGGACACCGGGCCGGCCCTTTGCGTTCTGCGAAAAGGAGGGCTGATATGTCCAAACGCGACTATTACGAAGTGCTCGGCTTGTCTCAGGGCGCTTCTGCAGACGAGATCAAAAAAGCCTATCGCCAGAAAGCCAAGGAACTGCACCCGGATCGCAATGCCGATAATCCGGATGCCGAGAATATGTTCAAGGAAGCCAACGAGGCCTATGAGGTCCTCAAGGACGCCGAGAAAAAGGCCGCATACGATCGCTTTGGCCACGCCGCATTCGAAGGCGGCATGGGCGGTGGCGGTCGGCCCGGTGCAGGCTTTGGCGGCGGTCAGGGTGATTTTGCCAGCGCCTTTTCCGACGTGTTCGACGACTTGTTCGGCGACTTCATGGGGGGCCGTCAGGGTGGCGGTGGACGCCAACGCGCCGCGCGCGGGGCAGATCTGCGTTACAACCTGCGTGTCACGCTGGAAGAAAGCTATTCCGGCCTGCAGAAGACGATCAACGTGCCCACCTCGGTGCAATGTGAAGAATGCAACGGCTCCGGTGCTGAGGGCGGGGCAGAGCCAACCACCTGTCCAACCTGCTCCGGCATGGGTAAAGTACGCGCCACACAGGGCTTCTTTACGGTGGAACGCACCTGCCCGACCTGTTCAGGTCTCGGCCAGATCATCAAGAACCCATGCAATGGCTGCGGCGGCCACGGCCGCGTTCAGAAAGAACGCGCCCTTTCGGTGAATATTCCAGCAGGGGTCGAAACAGGCACCCGAATCCGTTTGGCTGGTGAAGGCGAAGCCGGCATGCGCGGTGGTCCTCCGGGGGATCTGTACATCTTCATCGAAGTCAGCCCGCACAAGATCTTTGAACGGGAAAGCACCGAACTGCACTGCCGCGTACCGGTCTCCATGGCTGTGGCCGCACTTGGCGGCGACATCGAGGTGCCAACCATCGACGGTGGCCGCAGCCGGGTGAAAATCCCTGCCGGCAGCCAATCGGGCCGCCAGATGCGCCTGCGCGGCAAAGGCATGCCTGCCCTGCGCGGCGGAGGTCCCGGTGATATGTTCATCGAACTAGCCGTGGAAACACCGGTGAACCTGACATCGCGTCAAAAGGAATTGCTGCGTGAGTTTGAGGAGCTGTCAGAAGACAATAACCCCGAATCCAAAAGCTTTTTCTCTTCAGTAAAAACCTTTTGGGATTCCATGAAGGGCTGACTCCGGCCAAAAAACCAGCCCCACCTGCCATCGCCCCAACGGGACGGCGGGCGGGGCGATGCGCGCCTCGGGCGCGCGAGCGGCGCACACCGGCTCTCATGGTACCGGAATTAACCGCCTACTAACCATTCCGCGGCACGCTAACGCCATGCCCCGTGGTCCGCACTTCTCCGATTCCCAAGCTACGCTCTTTGATCTGGACGAAGCGCGCGTCCAGCCCGCCGCCGCACGCAAAGCGCCCGAGCTGCCAAGTTATATTCGCGATCATCGCGCGCGCCTGCGCGAACGCTTCATGATTGGCGGCGCCGACGCCCTGCCCGACTACGAAATGCTTGAGCTTGTATTGTTTCGTGCCATTCCGCGCCGCGATGTGAAGCCGCTGGCGCGCGCCTTGCTCGATTACTTTGGCGACTTCAACACTGTGCTTTCTGCGCCCGCCACCCGCCTGCGGGACATCAGTGGCGTTGGCGATGCCGTGGTGACAGAGCTCAAAATCATAGAGGCCGCCGCCCATCGGCTTGCTCGTGCCAAAGTCTTGCACAAGCCCATCGTCAGCAGTTGGGATGCCCTTCTCGACTATTGTCAGGCCGCTATGGCGCATCAGGACATCGAACAGTTCCGGGTGCTGTTTCTGGATCGTAAAAACGTGATCATCGCAGATGAAGCCCAAGCGCGCGGCACGGTCGATCACGTGCCGGTCTACCCGCGCGAGGTTGTCAAACGCGCGCTCGATCTGAACGCTTCGGCGCTGATCCTCGTGCACAATCACCCCTCAGGGGATCCGACCCCCAGCGCCGCGGACATCGACATGACCGCTCAAATACGCACCGCCGCCGAAGCGATGGACATCGTACTGCACGATCACCTAGTGATCGGAAAATCAAGGGAACTCAGCTTTCGGTCCGAGGGTCTGCTGTAAACCCAGCGCAATCACTGCAACCAGACTTCGACCCGCCGGTTCACCTGACGACCCCAGGCCGTATCGTCACAAGCCATAGGCATCGCCTCACCAAAGGCCTCTAGACCGATTTCCAAACGATCCCCATCCGCGGTCTCAGCCGTTTGCAGCACAGCTTTTCTCACAACCTCGGCCCTCTTGCGCGCAATCGTCAGGTTGGCATTGGCAGCACCCTGACCGTCCGAAAATCCGACAAAGACCAAACGGCGCCCATCGTAGGTGCCTGCCTCAAGGGCGCGCGCCAATTGCTGCACGTTCGACCGTGACTGCGCATCAAGCCGTGCGGACCCGGTTTCAAATCGGAACGATGTGGTCAGACGGCGCATGGGCACCAGCGTGCGTGTCATGGCGTTCAAAGCCTCCAAGCCAGCGGTGCCTTCAGCAACCCGAATTGCATTCGCAAATCGATCCCCTTGAAGATCGACAGGCACTTCTTCGGGGGCCTGATCGACAAAGCCAGCGCGCCGGATAACAATTTGGGCGGGCCCGGATCGCGTGAAAGCAAGAAACTCGCGCGCCAAAGCAGGAAGCCGCCGGGCCGGCATGTACAGGAACATCGGCGCCGTCAGCGGGTAGTCTTCGGTTTTAATCGAACGCCGCGCCGCGCGAAGCTGAAAACCGCATGGCCCTGTGAGAACCAGAGCCCGGGTGTTTCCCGTCTCGGAATAACTGCCCAATCCAATGCCAAAAGGGTCTCTGGAAACGGCGGCAGCCAGTTCCGCATTGCTCCGATGCCGCTTGATCTCAGCCCCAAGCACCGCACCGATCGGGGTCAAAAGACGATCTTCCAGACCTTGTGACAGGCCAGAACCGGCCTCCCGCAGATGCACAACGACCGGCGCATCCGGCCCGCCCAGTTCCCGCCAATTCGTCAATTGACCAGACAGAATCCGCGACAGGTCGGCCAAAGAGATTGCCTTGACCGGATTGGCCGGCGCAACAACGGGCACAACCGCATCCAGCCCCAGAACTCGCGAACGGTTTGGGCGGTTCAGGTTTCCAAGTCCGGCCTCTCGGGCCAGCGCCACCTCGGATGGTCGAATTTCGCGCGATGCCATGACAATGTCGGCTTCATCAGCCAACAGATCCGCAAATCCTTCGTCGGTGTTCGTGACCCGAAAAGCAAACCGTCCAACCAGTTTGCCGGTTGAAATGCTGGTCAGCTCATAGACGAAATGTGTGGCATCCACCGGTTCACGCTGCGTGCTAAGTCCGTTTTTCAAAGCAAAGGATTCGATCAGAGCAGGCATCAAGACCCGTCCTACAGTCGCAGAGCCTGACACTGACAATTCGGCGACATAGTCTGTCAGCGACGGACAACCGGGGCCTTCGCAAAGCACGCCAGAACCATCAACCGTCAACTCGCCATAGCGTGTTTCAATGCGATAGAATTCGCCGTCAAATCCCAGCAGTGTTCCGGTTAGTTCGATAGCTCCGTCCCGCGACCGCAGGGTCACGTCTTCTGCCAAGGCAGTCTGGACGAAGCCAAAAAAGAAAAGTGCGGCGAAAAACGCCGCACGCAGATGTCGCATTATTTGCCTGCATGCTGAAACTAGCGTGCGGCGATCTTCAGGTCTTCGACGAGGTTTTTCAACACCAGAAAGTCACCAACGCCATCGCATTCGGGCATATCAAGCGTCAAATCGCGCACGCGCAGGCTGGCATCGTCCCGAAGCTCAAGAGTTTGCGCCTCAACTGAGCTGTCGCAGTTCAATTCGGTAATCTCGGCCTCTACTGTCAAAAGCACCTGACCATCCCGCGCTGCTGTTCCGGTCGGGAAAGAGTAGACCTCGGCCACCAAAGCATCCGGTGCATCGCTTTGACCAAGTCTGGTCAGAAAACCACCCTCGCCTTTGGCTGCGTCAGACAGGCTGCCCGCAGCCGCTGCCCAAACATGGTTCTCCGAGAAGTATTCGCTTTCGAATTCGCGGGCATGAAGCTGAAGGCCCGCCTGACCCTTCCACTGCACGACGACGCGGTCATAGAACGCCAGTGAAGTCACTTCGGCAATAGCCGTTGCACCATCGCCGCTTGCGAATGCCGCGATGAACGTGGCTGTTTCGGCAAGGGCCGGCACGGTCACGGTCAGTGTGCCGTCTGGCTGCATCACTTCGGTGAACATCATACCCTGATGATGGATCGTGACACGTTCGCTGGCATTACACGGTGCGGTCAAAGTCAGATCAACCAAAGCACCAGCCGCTAGATCGGCCTGCATTGTCAGTTCACAATCAAAACCGGATCCGGCTGCTTCATCCGGCAGGTCGAACCCTTCCAGTTTCAATTCAGGCGCAGCTGCCAATTCCACCTGCGCGTCTGGAAGATTTTGGTCGATAACCAGATCGGTGGGCAACCGAGGCGCAATCGCAGCTGAGGATGTCTGCGTGATGTCCGTCACAGCCAAAGCATCGGCATCCGCTGCATTCGCATCCGGGCCGCCATAGCCGTATTGCATCACATAGCCTACGGACAGCGCACAGATCAGTGTCGCACCACCCAAAAGATAAGCTCTAAGGTTTGCCATTGCGGCCTCCCATCGGTTTTCCGACGGAAGGTATCGTTGACAATCGTGGCAGCTATGGGGCACGCCCAAGAAACCATTGAGGCAATCAAAAGATGTATTTTGTTATCTCAAAGTGCATTCCGCGGGTGTATGTGAGGCAATCTCGCGGTTAAGCGAGACGCCCATGGCAGTGCTTGAACTTGTTCCCTGATCCACAAGGGCATGGATCGTTGCGGCCCGGATTGCCCCAGGTGTCGGGATCGTTTTCATCGAAGCCGGCCAACAATGGCTCGGAAGGCGCGCTTGCTTCCTGCGCACCAGCTTCTGGCTGCGGCGCAGGCGCGGCGGCCTGCTTTTGCATCTGAGCCTGCTGCGCCATCAACTGTTCCATCATAGCGCGCTGTTCTTCTTCGGTCATCGGGCGAACCTGCGACAGCTTTTGCGTCACTTCTTCGCGCAGACTATCCAGCAAACTTTCGAACAGCTGGAATGCTTCGTTTTTGTATTCGTTTAGAGGATCACGCTGGGCATAACCCCGGAAACCCACGACAGACCGAAGGTGTTCAAGTGTCAGCAGATGCTCGCGCCACTTACCATCGATGGCCTGAAGCAGAATTTGCTTTTCGACCTGACGCATTGTCTCGGGGCCAAAGGCCTCGGCCTTCTCGGCCATCAACTTGTCGGATGCTTCTTCCAACCGCTCGCGCAGAACGTCCTGATCCACGCCATCTTCGTCAGCCCATCCAATGATCGGTTCGTCGATGCCCAGCTTTTCGATGCACGCGGCATAAAGGCCATGGGTATCCCACTGGTCTGCGTAGGCCTTGGGCGGCGCATAGCCGTCCACAAGATCGTCAATCACCTGATGGCGCATGTCCTGTGCAATCTCGGACAGGTCCTCAGCTTCCATGATTTCGCGACGCTGACTAAAGATGACCTTTCGCTGGTCATTCATCACGTCGTCGAATTTCAACAATTGTTTACGAATATCGAAGTTGCGACCTTCGACTTTGGCCTGCGCGCGCTCCAGCGATTTGTTCACCCATGGGTGTACGATTGCTTCGCCTTCCTTCATGCCCAGCGAGGAAAGTACCTTTTCCAAACGCTCAGACCCGAAAATCCGCATCAGATCGTCTTCGAGCGACAGGAAGAAGCTGGAGCGACCGGGATCGCCCTGACGGCCGGAACGGCCGCGCAACTGGTTGTCGATGCGGCGGCTTTCGTGCCGTTCGGTGGCCAGCACGTACAGCCCGCCCGCGTCTTTGACGGCCTGTTCGTCTTTCCCGTGCTCTTCTTCAATTTGGGTCCGGATCACTTCTGGATCGCTGTCAGGCGCAGCCGCGATGGCTTCCATGATTTTGAACTCGACGTTGCCGCCCAGTTTGATGTCCGTCCCGCGGCCGGCCATGTTCGTCGCAATCGTAACGGCGCCCAGCTTACCAGCGTCTGCAACGATCTGCGCTTCCTGCTCATGCTGACGTGCGTTCAGAACGTTGTGCTTCAGATCAGCCGCAGACAGCATCTGGCTCAGCATTTCGGACTTTTCGATCGAGGTGGTGCCTACGAGAACCGGTTGGCCCTTTTCATGCGCCTTTTTGATCTCGTCGACGATCGCTTCGTATTTTTCACGGGCCGTGCGGTAGACCTTGTCGTCTTCGTCGATCCGCGCGATCGGACGGTTGGTCGGAACTTCAACAACGCCCAGACCATAGATTTCGGCAAATTCTTCAGCTTCGGTGCTGGCGGTGCCCGTCATGCCACCCAATTTGTCATAGAGGCGGAAATAGTTCTGGAACGTAACCGATGCCAGCGTGACGTTCTCGGGCTGGATCTGGCAGCCTTCCTTGGCTTCGATGGCCTGATGCAGACCTTCGGACAAACGCCGCCCGGCCATCATACGGCCGGTGAATTCGTCGATCAGAACCACTTCGCCATCGCGCACGATGTAATCCTTGTCGCGCTGGAACAGTTTGTGCGCCCGCAGCGCCTGATTGACGTGGTGCACCACGGTCGTGCTTTCGGGATCATAGAGCGTCTGCTCTTCATCCAGCAGGCCGCGCTGATGCAGCAGCGCTTCCAACGCTTCGTTGCCTTCGTCGGTGAAGGTTACGTTGCGGGTTTTTTCATCAATGGCGAACGCATCGTCTGCCAATTCGGGGATCACCTTGTCGATCCCTTGGTACAGCTCGGAACGGTCCTGCGCGGGCCCCGAGATGATCAAAGGCGTCCGTGCTTCATCAACAAGGATCGAGTCCACTTCGTCGACAATCGCAAAGTAATGATCCCGCTGGAAGATCTGGTTCAACTCGGACTTCATGTTATCACGCAGATAATCGAAACCCAGTTCGTTGTTCGTCGCGTAGGTGATGTCACAGGCATAGGCCGCCTGCTTTTCCTCTTCGGGCTGGCGTGGGTAGACCACGCCTGTTGTCAGACCCAAGGCTGAAAATACGTTTGCCATCCAGTCCGCGTCACGTTTGGCCAGATAGTCGTTCACCGTTACCACATGCACACCGCGCCCGGTCAGCGCGTTCAGATAGGCCGGGAAGGTCGCCACAAGCGTCTTGCCTTCACCCGTCTTCATTTCGGAAATATTGCCCTGGTGCAGGAAAACGCCGCCCATCAACTGAACATCAAAGGCCCGCAGACCCAAGGCGCGCTTAGCCGCTTCGCGGCAGTTGGCAAAGGCTTCGGGCAGCAAGGCATCCAGCGCCTCACCATCGGCCACCCGTTTTTTGAATTCCTCAGTCTTGGCAATCAGACCGGCGTCATCGAGCTTTTCGAACTCTGGCTCGAGCGCATTGATCTTTTCCACCAGCGGGCGGGTCGCCTTGATCTTGCGGTCATTCGGGGTGCCGAACACCTTACGCGCGATTTTTCCCAGCATGGTCTATTTGTCCTGTCTGACGCCTTCGTGTGCGGCATCTGCTTGCCCGCCTCGCACAACGCCCATATGACGGAAGGAACGACCGGCCGCGCAGAGCCTTTTGGCGATGTAAGGGGCAGGTCCATCAGTGTCAACGCCGCGGGGCTCTGCGGCAAGCCCAGAAGGACAAAACCTATGGTATTTCATCTCAAAACGCTGGCTGCTGCCGCATTGGCCGTGACCTTATCAGGCCCCGCATTTGCACAAGAAGAGATGACCATCGACACTGTGGTTGCCACTGTAAACGGGCAAGAGATCACATTGGGTCAAATGTTGTTGGTACGCGCATCCTTGCCAGAGCAGTACCAACAGTTGGAAAATGATGTCCTGTGGGACGGCATTCTACAGCAGATGATCCAGCAAGAAGCGTTGCGCCAGCAGGATGATGCGGTCGAAACCAAGCGTGTGCAGCTCGCTTTGGAAAATGAACGCCGTTCTCTTCTGGCCTCTGTCGTTGTCGCAAAAGTCGCCAAGGAAGCCATCACCGAAGAAGCCGTTCAGGCCGCGTATGATGCACAATTCGCCGACTTCGATGCTGGCCAGGAATACAACGCTTCTCACATTCTCGTGGAAACCGAAGAAGAAGCGCAGGCGATCATCGACGAATTGAACGGCGGCGCGGATTTCGCGGAAACCGCACGGGCAAAATCGACCGGGCCATCCGGCCCCAACGGCGGACAGCTCGGATGGTTCTCGGCAGGCATGATGGTTCAGGAGTTCCAGACGGCTGTCGAAGGCCTTGAGGTCGATGGTATTTCCGAACCGGTCAAAACGCAGTTTGGTTGGCACGTCATCAAACTGAACGACGCACGCAGCAAGTCAGCCCCACCGCTGGAAGCCGTGCGCGGCGAAATCGAAGCCACCCTCCAGCGCGATACCGTGACTGCATACATCACGGATCTCGAAGCCAATGCCGATGTCACAAAGATGTCGAAAGACGATGTCGACACTTCCATCCTGAACAACCTCGAGCTGGTGGAGGACTGATTGGCTGAAGGTCTTGCGCAATCCCCGCTAGCCCCTGACGCATTTCCTGATCTGCCGGTCATCGACGGTGTGCGCTTTGCCGCCGTCGAAGCCGGGGTGCGGTATCAGGGTCGCAAAGACGTGATGTTGGCCGTTCTGCAACCAGGCAGCACAGTCGCCGGCGTTTTCACGCGGTCGGCCACTCGGTCTTCCAACGTTCTGGATTGTCAGGCTAAAATCAGCGGGCACAGCGATGAAGGTGCAGCCATCATCGTAAACTCAGGCAATTCCAATGCCTTCACCGGAAAAGCCGGTGATGGATCTGTTGCCGCCATTTGCGAAGCGGTCAGCGCTGCGACAGGTTTGCCGCAGAACCGTGTTTTCACATCCTCTACCGGTGTGATTGGTGAACGTCTGCCGCATGATCGGATCACCTCCAAATTGGGCGATTTGGTTGATGCACTGGATGTCAGCGGTATCGACGGCGCCGCCGAGGCCATCATGACGACCGATACCTTTCCCAAAGGGGCCTGCGAAGAAGTGGCGTTGCCTGACGGCACCGTTCGCATCGCCGGGATTGCCAAGGGATCAGGCATGATCGCGCCGGATATGGCCACCATGCTCGTCTACATCTTTACCGATGCCCAGATCGAGCAATCCGCCCTACAATCCATGGTCAGCCGTCTGAACGAGCGCACATTCAACTGCATCACGGTTGATAGCGACACCTCGACGTCTGACACGCTGCTCATCGGTGCAACCGGGGCGTCAGGAATATGCGCCGACGCCGATCCAGCATTCGAACAAGCCCTGCACCGTGTCATGCTCGACTTGGCCCACCAAGTTGTCCGTGATGGCGAAGGCGCAACCAAGTTTGTTACTGTTTCCGTGACCGGCGCGGCGTCAGATGCCGACGCCCGTACACATGCACTGTCCATTGCCAACTCACCGCTGATCAAAACCGCGATTGCGGGGGAAGATCCCAATTGGGGTCGCGTTGTCATGGCCGTTGGTAAATCTGGTGCTGCGGCCGACCGTGATCTTCTGACCATCCGATTTGGTGATATCGAAGTGGCGCGTGAAGGCTGGGTTGCTGAGAACTACCGCGAAGAAGACGGGGCAGCCTACATGAAGAACCCCGAGATCGACATCAACGTCGAGATCGGGCTTGGCACCGGCTCCGCCACCGTATGGACCTGCGATCTGACCCACGGTTACATCTCAATCAACGCCGACTATCGTTCCTAACACGACCCTGCGATGCACAGGCCTTTGTCCGCGCACAGGCTTTGCTTCGCGACTGTCCCGCAAGGAAGCATGCAATGAAGATCATCCTCGTCTCTGCCGTCGCTCTGATCGACACCGATGGGCGTGTGCTCTTGGCGCAGCGTCCCGAAGGCAAATCCATGGCTGGACTGTGGGAATTCCCCGGTGGCAAGGTTGAGCCCGGCGAAACGCCCGAAGTCGCCTTGATCCGTGAACTTCAGGAAGAACTTGGTATCGATACGTGGGAATCCTGTCTCGCACCTTTGACTTTTGCATCGCACAGCTACGGTGATTTTCATCTGCTGATGCCATTGTTTGCCTGCCGAAAATGGGAAGGCATTCCACAATCCCGTGAAGGTCAGGCGCTCAAATGGGTACGGGCCAACCAACTGCGGGACTACCCCATGCCACCAGCTGACATCCCATTGATTCCAATTCTACGAGATTGGCTTTAGGCGCTCGGCCTCCAGTATAGCCGCGCCGCAGCAAGAAAATTCCAATCAAAGTACAGCTTTTCGATGATTATTTCGCATCTTTGCTCTTTATTTTATCGATTTCTTGAGGGAGAAAGACTACATATCAAGTGTCATGATCAGTGGGGGGTTGATGACATGCTGCGTACTATAATTCTTGGAAGTTGTGTTTCCGTGCAGGGACTGCTGGAAAAAACCTTGCCAGATGGCCGGGTCAGTGTCCGTGTGGGTGACCGTATCTATACCGGTCAACCGGTTCACGCCGCTGCCTGATCTGGCTGCGTCGACGAAAACCAAAGACGACCTCTTAACAAAAAAGCGCCCTGCCATATGGCAGGGCGCTTTTCTTTTGTCTTGAACCGAACCGATCAGCTGAGAGTACGTTCGATTTCTTCGCGTTCGAAGATTTCGATTACATCGCCGGGACGGATATCGTCATAGTTTTCAAAGGCCATGCCACATTCCTGACCGGACTGCACTTCGGCCACTTCATCCTTGAAGCGCTTGAGCGTTTTGAGTGTGCCCTCGTGGATCACAACATCATCACGCAGCAGACGCACGCCGGCACTGCGGCGCGCAACGCCTTCGGTAACCAGACAGCCCGCAACCTTGCCGACGCCCGTAACCTTGAAGACTTCCTTGATCGACGCATAGCCGATGAAGTTTTCACGCACTTCGTTGGACAACAGGCCAGAGGCCGCCGCTTTGACGTCATCAACAAGATCGTAGATCACGCTGTAGTAACGCAGTTCCACGCCCTTTTGGTTGGCTGAGTTCCGAGCCGAGGCATTGGCACGCACGTTAAAGCCGATGACCGGACATCCGGATGCTTCGGCAAGACCCACATCGGATTCAGTGATCGCACCAACGCCCGAGTGAAGGACCCGAACACGGACTTCATCGTTGCCGACTTTCTCAAGCGCCTGAACAATCGCTTCGGACGAACCTTGCACGTCGGCTTTTACCAGCACTGGCAATTCCGAAACGTTCTCGTCGTCCTTAGCCTTTTGCATCAGCTGTTCGAGCGTTGTCGCAGCACCTGCGGCCGCACGTTTTTCTTTGGCCACGTTGGCGCGGTATTCTGCGATTTCGCGGGCCTGTGCCTCGGTGTCTGTGACGTTCAGAACATCACCCGCCTCTGGCGTGCCATTCAGGCCAAGCACTTCGACAGGAACCGATGGACCGGCTTCCTTGACGCGATCACCCTTGTCGTTGATCAGCGCGCGGACCTTACCGTACTGCTCACCTACAACGAAGATGTCACCCTGGCGCAACGTACCGTTCTGAACCAGAACAGTCGCCACAGGACCACGGCCCACATCCAGCTGGGCTTCGATCACAGCACCCTGTGCCGCACGATCCGGGTTCGCCTTGAGTTCGAGGATTTCCGCCTGCAATGCGATCGCATCAAGCAGTTCATCAAGACCCTGCCCCGAGATGGCCGAGACTTCTACGTCCTGAACATCACCGGACATCTCTTCCACGATCACTTCGTGCTGCAGAAGATCGGTCCGAACCTTGGTTGGGTTGGCTTCCGGCTTGTCGATCTTGTTGA
The DNA here is from genome assembly GCA_020630695.1 of Paracoccaceae bacterium. GTDB lineage: Bacteria > Pseudomonadota > Alphaproteobacteria > Rhodobacterales > Rhodobacteraceae > Thalassococcus_A > Thalassococcus_A lentus. The sequence continues at coordinate 20,047 of JAHDIS010000003.1, forward strand.
TCGCAACAATCATCGGCACTTCGGCGGCTTTGGCGTGGTTAATCGCTTCGACGGTTTGCGGCATAACCGCATCGTCCGCAGCAACAACCAGAACGACAATGTCCGTCACCTGCGCGCCGCGCGACCGCATCGACGTAAATGCCGCGTGGCCGGGTGTATCGAGGAACGACAGAACGGTGCCGCTATCGGTTGTCACCTGATAAGCACCGATATGCTGGGTGATACCGCCGGCTTCGCCCGCTGTGACCTTGGCATCGCGGATCGCATCCAAAAGCGATGTTTTGCCGTGGTCAACGTGACCCATGATCGTGATGACCGGTGGGCGCGGTTTCAGGTCAGCCGCATCGTCTTCGGCTTCCTTGATCACGTCCTCAACGTCAGCATCCGATACCCGCGTCACCTTGTGACCGAATTCTTCGATGATGAGTTCCGCAGTGTCCTGATCAATGGTCTGGTTCTGGGTCGCCATGATTCCGTTGGTCATCAGCGCCTTGACGACGTCTGCAACCTTTTCGGTCATCCGGTTGGCCAGTTCCGCAACTGTGATCGCTTCGGGCAACTGCACGTCACGCACAACCTTTTCACGTTGCTGCGTGCCACCCATCGCCTTCTGACGTGCGCGTTCCTGCTTCCGCTTCATGGCGGCCATGGACTTCTGACGGCCACCTTCGCCACCAAGAGCCTGGTTCAGGGTCAGCTTGCCGGAACGGCGTCCACCATCGTCGCGGCTCTTGCGGCCACCGCGATCGTCGCGCTCTTGCTTGCGAGGTGCCGGGGATGCAGGGGCTGCACGACCACGCGGCGCTTCTTTTGCGGCCGGCGGTGCTGCAGCTGGCTCAGCCGCACGTTTGGCGGCCTCGGCTGCTTCGCGCGCCTTGCGCTCTTCTTCTTCGGCTTTGGCCTTCAGGCGCTCTTCAGCTTCGCGCTGTTCGCGTTCCTTGGCTTCTTTCTCTGCACGCTGGCGGGCACGCTCTTCTGCGCGGGCCTTTTCTTCGGCTTCGCGGCGCGCCGCATCGTCCGCTTCGCGGGCTTTCGCAGCCTGCAAAGCCTTCATCCGGCGTTCCATTTCCGCATCGGAAATACCAGCCGGACGCTTGGCAGAGGAGCCACCGCCCGCGCCAACGGATGCATTGGGCTTGGCGCCCGGAGCCGCGCCCGGTTTGGGCACCACAACGCGCTTGCGCTTGGTTTCCACCACGACGTTTTTGGTACGCCCATGGCTGAAGCTCTGCTTCACATTCCCCGAGCGGGGACCACCGCGCAAACCCAGTGTCTTTTTGCCGTCGTTATCGCTCATAAAGCTCTCTTATCCTTTCAGGCGACCCCTGCCGCCTTTATCCGTCCCGCTCTCTGCTGAACGTACACCCTTCAATCTTTGGGCTTCCTCTACAACACGCTGAGTGAGTCCGCCAGCGCCAAGCGCTGCATGTATCACAGTTTGTCGCCCAAAGGCCATTCCCAGCTCATCAGCCGTCAACCAACCAATGTATTTTCCACCGTATGGTGTGCTGAGCTTCGATTTTCCGCGGCTCGACCCATCCTCGGCTTGGATCAGAACCGTTGCTTCTTCTTTCTGAAGCCAGTCCTTGACCTTTTCGTAGCCCGAAACAGCCGCTCCTGACTTTCGCGCAAGGCTGATCAGATCAACCACCCGGCGCGACAGCATTTGCTCGACCATGTCCGCCAGCCCATCAGGCACCTGAACCTTCGCCCGCGCCGCCTTGGAAAACAGCCCCTTGTCCGACGCTTTTTCAAGCGCCCCACGATCGGCTGCCACATATAGACCCCGACCGGGCAATTTTCCAGTGACGTCGGGAACAACCTGTCCGTCCGGCCCGATCGCAAATCGGATCAGGCCTGACTTTGGCTGCGCCTCGCCCGTGGCGATGCATTTCCGCTCGGGCCCGTCTTCACGGGATTTGCTGGCACCACCACGACCCAATAGGCTTACTCCTGACCTTCTTCGGCGACGTCGTCACCTTCAGCTTCGGCTGCTTCTGCAGCGGCCAGCTCTTCGGGATCGACCCAACCCAACAGGATGCGCGCAGTCATGACCATATTCTGCGCTTCCTCGAGAGAAACGTCGAACTTTTCGAGCAAACCATCGTCCTTCACACGTTGTCCATCAACGGTCGTCCAGCCACCGGCCAGTTCCCAGTCGGCACAAGTCGCGAAATCTTCGAGAGTCTTCACACCGTCCTCGGCGAGCACTTCGGCCATCTGGGGCGTCAGGCCTTCGAAGCCGATCAGGCTGTCCTCTGCGCCCAGTTCGCGGGCGCGTTCCAGAGCCTTGCGGGCCTGCTCTTCCAGCACGTCACGGGCACGGGCCTGCAATTCTCCGGCGGTATCTTCGTCGACACCATCGATGACCAGAAGTTCGTCAAGCTCAACGTAAGCCACCTCTTCGAGGTTGCTGAAGCCTTCCGAGACAAGCAACTGCGCGAAGAATTCATCCAGATCCAGCGCCGCCATGAACAGACGTGTGCGTTCTTCGAATTCTTTCTGACGACGTGCCGATTCTTCTTCTTCGGTCATGATGTCGATATCAAGACCAGTCAGCTGCGAGGCCAAACGCACGTTCTGACCGCGGCGCCCAATGGCCAGAGACAGCTGTTCGTCAGGAACAACCACCTCGATGCGCTCGGCGTCTTCGTCCAGAACCACCTTGGAAACTTCGGCAGGCTGCAATGCGTTCACAAGGAAGGTCGGCATGTCTTCATTCCAAGGAATGATATCGATCTTTTCGCCCTGCAATTCATTCACAACGGCCTGAACACGGCTGCCGCGCATACCAACGCAAGCACCTACGGGGTCGATGGATCCATCATAGGACACAACGCCAATTTTGGCGCGTGAGCCGGGATCGCGTGCAACGGCTTTGATCTCGATGATGCCGTCATAAATTTCCGGCACTTCCATCTTGAACAGTTCAGCCATGAATTCTGGCGCTGTGCGCGACAGGAAAATCTGCGGGCCACGCGCTTCGCGGCGAACATCTTTGATATAGCAACGGATGCGGTCGCCGGGACGATAGCTTTCGCGGCCGATCTTTTCGTTACGGCGCAGGATCGCTTCGCCACGGCCCACGTCGACGATGACGTTTCCGTATTCTTCGCGTTTGACAGTACCGTTGATGATCGTGCCAGCGCGGTCTTGGAATTCCTCAAACTGACGGTCACGCTCAGCTTCGCGCACCTTTTGAAGAATAACCTGCTTGGCCGACTGCGCCGCGATCCGGCCCAGTTCAACCGGTGGAACTTCTTCTACAAAGGTGTCGCCAACCGCTGGATTTTCCATGTACTGGCGGGCCTGTTCGACAGTGAACTCGGCCTGGTAGTTCTCCAGCTCTTCCTCTTCGACCACGGTGCGGACACGGGTAAAGGTTGCCTTACCGGTCTTGCGGTCGATCGACACGCGGATGTCCATTTCCGCGCCGTAGCGGGATTTGGCCGCACGGGCGAGCGATTCTTCCATTGCTTCCACAACGAGCGATGGGTCGATCATCTTTTCGCGTGCCACCGCTTCGGCGGTCTGCAAAAGTTCCAGCTGGTTGGCTGAGGTAATTGCCATCTGTCTTACTCCTCCTGCGGCCCTTCGGCCTCGATCTCATCGAATTTCGTCTCGTCCACAGCCGAGGCTTTGCGCGCCTTCAGCATCTCACGAACAAGTTCATCAGTCATGACCAGCTTGGCTTCCGCCAACCAGTCGAATTGAAGGCCGATTGTGCCTTCTTCAAGGTTAATCAGGACCTCACCGTCTTCGACCCCGGCCAATACGCCGCGAAACCGTTTGCGACCATCAATCAGGTCTGCGGTTTCCAGCTTGGCCTCATAGCCTTCAAACGTCTCAAAGTCCTTCAATCGGGTCAGTGGGCGGTCTATGCCCGGGCTCGAGACTTCGAGCACATAGGCGTCCAGGATCGGATCCTCGACATCCAGCAAGGCGCTGACAGCTGTCGAAATCTGCGCGCATTCATCGACTTCGATCCCGCCGGTCGGACGTTCCGCCATGATCTGCAACGTTGGTGTGTTGCCCCCCATCAGACGAATCCGAACCAGTTCGAATCCCATGTCCTCAATCACAGGGGTCGTGATCTCAGCCAGTCGCTGATCCATCGAGGTTTTAGCGATAAGGTCGCTCATCTACTTGCCTTTCGCGGGCATCGGCCATCTGAGCCACGGGCACAAAAAAACGGGCCCGCGGCCCGTTACACTTTCCGGTGGGCGCCGGGTTTGGACCCCAGCGCGCCGCTGTTGAGCGTGATATAGGCGAGCGGCGCGCATTGCGCAAGGACAAAGCACGGACGGGCCTTGCCGGGTCTATCGCAAAGCCGATTTCATCGCTGCCTTTGGAAAACAGGTCGCCATCTGTCCGCGCGATTCCTGCCAGCGCCCGATTGACCGGCGTGTCTTGAACCCAGCAAGTCCATCGGCGCCACCAACATCATGACCCATCCGCTCCAGCGCTCGCTGCATAACCGCGACATCCGATCGATAAAGCCCGCCCACATTGCCCCAGCCAGCGGTGAAGTCACCCATTCCATATTGGATGCGATCCCCCACATGCCCGACAAACAAGGCGTAGAGGTCTGAGTTGTTGTAGTCTTTGAGCACATAGAAATTGGGCGTTACGATAAAGGCAGGACCATCACGCCCTGCAGGCATCAGCAGATATCCCTCGGCGCGGCGCTCGTGTTCGGGGAATGCCTTGCCCGAAACGCGCTTGACCCCCAGCTTTTCCCAATCCCGAATGCGGCGACCCTGATCCGGCCCTTCCAGAGAACAGGAAACCGAAGCGGGCACCGTCACTTCAAACCCCCAGTCACGCCCCTTTTTCCAACCGTGCTTGGCCAGATAGTTGCCGATGGATGCGATTGTATCTGCTTCAGAGCGCCAGATATCAGCTTTGCGATCACCATTTCCGTCGGCCGCATATTTCAGAAAATTGCTGGGCATGAACTGCGGCTGACCCAAGGCACCGGCCCAGCTGCTGTTCATGGCTTTGCCCGGCGCGTGCCCTGCCTGCGCAATCTTTAGTGCTGCGATCAGCTCGTCTGAAAAGTAGTCGGCGCGGGTGCTCATGAACCCCTTGGTTCCCAGCACTTCAAAGGCGTTGTTTCGGATTGGCACCTGACCATACCCCGACTCGCGCCCCCAGATCCCCAGAATGACCCGACCCGGAACACCCGTCTTGCGTTCGGTCGCCGCGAGAGCCTGCGCATGTCGCTTTGCCATCTGCCGACCGACACGGGTCGCACCATCGATGGACCCGCGGTTAAAGTATTTGCCCGGCGATCCAAACTCGGCCTGCCGCTGGCGTTTGGGGGTTTGCGCCCGCGTTCCCGGCGGCACGAGATCCGGAAGCTTCCAATTCAGCGAAACCCCGGCAAAGGCCGCATCAAAAGTGCGCCTCGATACACCCTCGCGCTTGGCCCTTGGCCAAATGACTTGCTCCAACCAACTTTGAAACTGTTTTTCGATCGCACCTTTGTTTTGCGCGGATCCAGTTTGGGGCACCAAAGTCAGGGCAAGGCAAAAGACAATCAATCGCAGAAGCATTGGGTAATCCGGAAAAGCCATTGTTTGAAAACAGCCTAGCGGATTGGTGCGCGCCGTCTATGTGATCCTCGCGCTCGATTCTGGATCGGCGACGCGCCGCCCGAACACGCAGACCACTGCAACACAAATCGCCTTAAAATTAGTCGCGCCATACATCATAGCGCCTAAATTTTAATCATTGTTGATACTTCGGACGCAGAGCTACGGGGAATCGTTCAACCGTGTCGGCCAACATGCTGAAAAATGCAGCATCCGCCTCGCGAACAATTCAGGACCAGAGCCATCAACGCGCCCGCCCATCCCCCGGACATGCAATCGGCTGCCATGCCGCCCCGCGCGCGCGGAGCTGTCAGCATTTCGGCCAAGCCCGGCCCACGCGGCAGCGCGCTGGACCGAATGAGACAGGCGGGATCGCTCAAGGTTCTTTTCCCGCGCAGACAAAGTGAAGCGCTGGACGCAGTTCTGGTCAATACGGCAGGCGGTGTCACAGGCGGTGATCGCTTCAAGACCGAAGCAACCGCCGCGACTGGAACAAAGCTGACCATTACCACGCAGGCCGCCGAAAGAGCCTATCGCGCTATGCCCGGTCAGACCGGAACAATCGACAATGTCCTCACGGTCGAAACCGGAGCCCAGATCAACTGGCTGCCTCAGGAAACGATCCTCTTTCAAGGCAGTGCCTTGAAGCGTCGCCTTTGCGTTGACCTTCAGTGCGAGGCAAAGCTCTTGATTTGCGAGCCCTTGGTTTTCGGACGGACCGCAATGAACGAAACCCTGACCGATGCGGCGCTTGCCGACGAAATCAGGGTCACGCGAAACGGCTCTCCACTCTATATCGACCGGCTGGTGATGAACGGAGACCTGCAGGCCAAACTGGCCCGTGCAGGTGTCGCCGCCGGTGCAGGCGCTCTGGCAACAGTGCTTTTTATCGCCCCAAACGCCGAGGCGCATATCAAAGCGCTCAGAAAGCTGTGTCCGGACAGCGGCGGTGTCAGCCTGCTTGGCCCGGACACGCTGACAATCCGGTTGCTGGCCTTGGACAGCCACATCCTGCGCCAATCGCTTGTCCCGATCCTGAACCGCCTTAGCGGCACCACTCTGCCCAGACCATGGATGCTCTGAAATGAACCTGACCCCCCGAGAAAAAGACAAACTGCTGGTCGCGATGGCCGCCGAGGTCGCCCGCAAACGGCTGGCGCGCGGCGTCAAGCTTAACCACCCCGAAGCCATTGCCCTGATCACCGATGCGGTGGTCGAAGGTGCCCGTGACGGGCGGTCGGTCGCGGACATGATGGAGGCTGGCGCACAGGTCATAACCCGCGAGCAATGCATGGATGGCGTGCCCGAGATGATCCACGAGGTACAGGTTGAAGCCACCTTTCCGGACGGAACCAAACTGGTGACCGTGCACCATCCGATCCGTTGAGAATGCGTATTTTGGAAAAAGAAGAAGGACAGATCATGAAGATCAAAGCTCTTGCCCTGCTGGCCAGTTTTGCAGCCTCTCCTGCCGTTGCGCATCCCGGCGCACACATGCACCCCCATTCGGTTGAAGGATGGGTGGTCGGTCTTGGCATTCTGGCCATGCTGGGTGCTGGTGTTGTCGCCCTAAGGGCCCGCAAATGATTCCCGGGGAGTTGATCCCGGCCGAGGGCAGTCTCGAGTTGAACCCGGGGCGGCCTGTTACCACCCTGATGGTCGCCAACACCGGCGACAGACCGGTTCAGGTTGGCAGCCACTATCACTTTGCCGAAGCCAATAGTGCTCTGGAGTTTGACCGGGCAACCGCACGCGGCATGCGGCTGGATATCGCCGCTGGAACAGCCGTGCGTTTTGAACCCGGCCAGCGCCGCGAAGTGTCGCTGATCCCGATCTCGGGCGCGCGCACGATCTACGGCTTCAACCAAAATGTGATGGGCCCGCTTTGATCATTGAACCCGGCGCCATGACGCCTGAACCCTTTCCTGTTTTCCTTGGTGGCCAATTTGCGGGCTGCCATGCTTTGAGGAGGCAACGACATGCCTGCTAGGATTTCCCGCTCTGACTATGCCGCAATGTTCGGCCCGACTGTTGGCGATCGCCTGCGCCTCGCCGACACGGATCTGATCATCGAAGTCGAACGCGACTTGACTGCCGAGGCGGCCGGCGCCGCCGAGACCAGTGGTACCGGAGCCAACGCCATGGCCTACGGTGAAGAGGTCAAATTCGGCGGTGGCAAAGTCATCCGCGACGGGATGGGGCAGGCTCAGACTACGCGGGCCGAAGGCGCCGTAGACACGGTGATCACCAATGCACTGGTCGTGGATTGGACCGGCATCTACAAGGCCGATGTCGGTCTGAAAGACGGCCAAATTCACAAGATCGGAAAGGCCGGAAACCCTGACACGCAGCCCGGCGTCAACATCATCGTCGGACCGGGAACCGAAGCGATTGCCGGTGAAGGACGCATTTTGACGGCTGGCGGATTCGACTCCCATATTCACTTTATCTGCCCTCAACAGATCGAGGACGCTCTGCATTCCGGCTTGACCACCATGCTGGGCGGCGGCACCGGCCCCGCGCATGGAACGCTGGCCACGACCTGTACGCCGGGTCCATGGCACATCGGGCGCATGCTGCAGGCCGCTGACGGATTTGCCATGAACCTCGCCTTTGCTGGCAAGGGAAACGCGTCATTGCCTGCGGCCCTGGAGGAGCAGGTCAACGCCGGTGCCTGCGCGCTCAAGCTGCATGAGGACTGGGGAACGACCCCCGGGGCAATCGACTGCTGCCTGACCGTGGCAGATGCCATGGATGTGCAGGTCATGATCCATACAGATACGTTGAACGAGTCTGGTTTCGTGGAGAACACCGTCGCGGCCATGAAGGGCCGGACAATCCACGCCTTTCACACCGAGGGCGCAGGCGGCGGACACGCGCCGGATATCATCAAGATTTGTGGCGACGCCAACGTGTTGCCTTCATCGACCAACCCGACGCGCCCGTTTACGGTGAACACACTCGAAGAGCATCTGGACATGCTCATGGTGTGCCACCATCTCGACAAGTCGATCCCGGAAGATGTCGCCTTTGCCGAAAGCCGCATCCGGCGCGAAACCATCGCCGCCGAAGATATTCTGCACGACATGGGCGCGTTTTCGATCATTGCCTCTGACAGTCAGGCCATGGGCCGGGTTGGCGAGGTCATCATCCGCACATGGCAAACGGCGGACAAAATGAAGAAACAGCGGGGGCGTTTGGCAGATGAGACCGGTGACAACGACAACCTGCGTGTGCGCCGCTATATCGCGAAGTACACCATCAACCCAGCCATCGCGCATGGCATTTCCACCCATATCGGGAGCATCGAAGAAGGCAAGCGCGCTGATCTGTGCCTCTGGAACCCCGCCTTTTTCGGAGTGAAGCCGGAGATGGTATTGCTGGGTGGAACGATCGCCTGTGCACAGATGGGGGATCCGAACGCGTCGATCCCAACGCCGCAACCGGTCTACTCCAGACCGATGTGGGGGGCCTATGGTCGCTCTGTTGAACGAAGCGCCGTAACCTTTGTCTCTGAGGCCGCGCAGGCCAATGGTGTGGGGGATGCGCTTGGACTGGCGAAGACAACGCTACCGGTCAAACACACACGCGGCATCGGCAAACGCGACCTGAAACTGAACGACGCCTTGCCGTCGGTCGAAGTAAACCCGGAAACCTACGAGGTTCGCGCTGATGGCGAATTGCTGACCTGCGAGCCCGCTTCGGAATTGCCGATGGCACAACGCTATTTCCTGTTCTGAAACGTACTGAGCGCAAAATACCGACCAAAAGGCAGATTTCGCCTGCCTCAAAAATTCCAGGTTATCCATGCAAACATCTCAAACCTATCACGACCATAGCCACGCCCTTGCATCCGATAGCGTCACCCTGACCTACGAGGATCGGTTTTTGCGTCGTAAAGTGCTGACGACCCAATCGGGAACCAAACTGTTGGTCGATCTGCCAAAGACGACATCGCTGGATCATGGGGGTGTCTTGGTCACCCTCGATGGCGCGGAAATCCGCATCGAAGCGGCGCCGGAGCCTTTGCTTGAAGTGACCGGAACGCATTTGCTGCGATTGGCCTGGCATATAGGCAATCGTCACATGCCTTGCCAGATCGAGGACACCCGTTTGTTGATTCAGCGCGATCATGTGATCCGTGACATGTTGGTACAGCTTGGCGCTACACTGCGCGAGGTGGACGAACCTTTCACCCCGGAAGGAGGAGCCTATGGCCACGGCCGCACCCACAGCCATGCCCACTGATGACGCGGTTCTGACACTGGCCCATTGGTTTTCGCCGTCCTATCCGATCGGGTCTTTCAGCTTTTCCCATGGACTTGAATGGGCCGCGCAGGCCGGAACCGTCAACAACGGTGCAGATCTGACTGACTGGCTGAAGGACGTTCTAAACGATGGCGCCGGGCGTTCCGACGCGTTGTTCCTGGCTGCGGCCTATCATGCGCAGAGCGAGGACGCTGTCACTTTGATCGACCAGACCGCCCGCGCTTTTGCGCCGTCGTCCGAACGGCTTGCCGAAACGCATAAGCAGGGCAATGCGTTCTGCAAAATCACTCAGGACGTCTGGGGGACGGAGCTGCCGGACCTAAGCTATCCAGTCGCTGTTGGCCGCGCGGCTCGATTGTGCGGGCTGCCGCAAAAACTGGCGGCCGCAATGTATTTGCAGAGCTTTGTCGCAAACCTTGTGGCCGCCGCCCAACGCCTTTGCCCAATCGGTCAAACAGAAGCGCAAACCATTGTTCGCCAGCTGACCCCGCTGTGCAATCAGATCGCAGCAGACACGATTCACGGTGATCTCGATCAGCTTTCGGGCACTGCCTTTCTGGCTGACATCGCGTCGATGAAACACGAAACCCAGTATTCAAGGATCTTCCAGACATGACCAAGCTGAATGGCCCATTGCGGGTTGGTATCGGTGGCCCTGTCGGGGCTGGCAAGACGACCCTCACCGCGGCTTTGGCCGAAGCCTTTCGCGACACGCATTCGGTTGGCGTGATCACCAATGACATCTACACGCGTGAGGATGCGGACGCCCTGATGCGAATGCAGGTGCTTCCCTCGGATCGGGTGATCGGCGTTGAGACCGGTGGGTGCCCACACACGGCAATTCGCGAGGACGCCTCGATCAATCTTGCCGCCGTGGCCGAAATGGTTACACGCCATCCTGAAGTCGAAGTTGTCTTCATTGAATCGGGTGGCGACAACCTGTCTGCAACGTTCAGCCCCGAGCTGGCCGACCTTACGCTTTATGTCATTGATGTCGCTGCGGGCGAAGAAATCCCGCGCAAAGGTGGGCCCGCGATTACACGATCGGATCTGTTGATCATCAACAAGACCGATCTGGCACCGCACGTGGGCGCAGACCTGAGTGTAATGGAAAGGGATGCCGGGAGGATGCGTGGCGAACGACCTTTCGTTTTCAGTAACCTCAAGGCACGTAAAGGCGTCGAGGCGATTTGTCGTCACATTGAGGAAATGGGCGCTCTGCGCCCAGTGTCTGAACAGGTTCCGGCGGAATAGGATTTGCGTGTCAGCGCGCCTCTGTTGGTTGCAGGTCGCTGCCAACATCATCTACGGTCCACCAAGACGAATTTGAGGGGGACAGTGGATGACCAAACATGTGATTGAAACGCCCGAGCAAAGCGTGCTGCCAGTCGTTGGGTCTGATGCCACATTCCCCGTCCGGCGCGTTTATTGCATTGGCCGCAACTATGCCGCCCATGCCATCGAAATGGGTCATGACCCGGATCGCGAAGCGCCATTCTTCTTTCAGAAGAACCCGAACAATCTGGACCCGTCGGGTGAGTTTCCGTACCCGGCACATAGTCGCGATGTGCATCACGAAGCCGAAATGCTCGTCGCCCTGAAAAGCGGTGGGCGTGATATTCCCATCGCGGAGGCCCTGTCCCATGTGTACGGTTATGGGCTGGCGCTGGATATGACGCGCAGGGACTTGCAAGGCGAGATGAAAAAGGCCGGGCGTCCGTGGGAAATCGGAAAAGCATTCGAACAGTCCGCCCCATGCGGGCCGGTTTTTCCGGCTCAGCAGGTCGGCCACCCGACCCAAGGGCGCATTTCGTTGAAGGTGAATAGCGATCTGCGTCAGGACGGCGATCTGAACCAGATGATCTGGAAGGTTCCCGAAATGATTGCCTATCTCAGCCAGTATTTCGAACTTGCTGCCGGGGATGTCATCCTGTCGGGTACACCCGCCGGTGTCGGGCCGGTGCAAGTCGGGGATGTCATCGACATGTATATCGAAGGGTTGGGCGTGCTGAACGTAAAGGTCGCCTGAGCGATCCAAACGATCAGCTTCGTTCTAATGTATCCGCCAATTTGAGACGCTGGATTTTTCCAGACGGCCCCTTGGGCAATTCATCCATGAAATGAATGGTGTCCGGCGACTTGAACGCACCAAGCTTTTCGTTGCAGAGCGCAATCAGGTCATCGCGGCTGATGGACGAGCTGCTCTTTAAACGAACCGCTGCTTCGACCGTTTCTCCGTAGCGATTGCACTTGCGGGCAAAGGCTGCTGCCTCGACGACATCTGGATGCGAATACAACGCTTCATCCACCTCACGAGGAGCGATATTCTCACCCCCCTTGATGATAAGCTCCTTGAGACGGCCAGTAACAAAAACATAGCCGCCCTCATCCATCCGTGCCAGATCACCTGTCCGCAACCACCCATCCCGAAAACTGCTTTGGGTTGCTTCGGGGTTGCGCAGGTACTCCAACATCACATTTGGGCCGCGCACGACGATTTCTCCCTCTGCGCCATCCGGAGCGCGATTGCCCTGGCCATCCTGAATTTGCACTTCGCAGCCATAGGCGATGCCGGGCGAGCCTATTTTCCGAACGCCGGGCGGCAGTGGGTTCGACAGGATTTGTGCGGCCGTTTCCGTCAACCCCATCGTTTCAATGATCGGCACGTCAAAGCGGCTCTCGAATGCGCTTTGGGTTTCGACAGCCAGTGCCGAAGACGCCGAGCGACCAAACCGCAGCCGGGCCTTGCAAGCCTCCGCCGGCTCGGCCGCACCATGCAACAGGTGTGAAATGATCGTCGGGACCGCCGAAAACCACGTGACCTCGGTTTCATCCGCCTGCTGCCAGAACCGCGATGCGGAAAACCGGCTGGTCATGGCCAACGACCCACCGGACACCAGGGCCCCCATGACCGTCACGCACAGACCGTTGATGTGATAGATCGGCAGAATGCAAAAGCCACGGTCGGTCGGCCCAAGCCCATGCGCAACAGCTGTCGTCCATCCGCCCGCCAACAAACTGGCATGACTGTGAACAACACCTTTGGGACGGCCCGTTGTGCCCGAGGTATACATCAGCAATGCATGGTCATCCGGTTGCACGGTATGAAGCGCTGCATCCGAAGGCCCATCAAGAGGCAGAGGGACAACGCCGCTGTCATTGGCTTCGGCAAAAAGGGTTGCACAATCCGGATGCACATAGGCAAACCGAGCCTGCGAATGATCCAGCGCATAGGCAATCGCATCCCGCCCGGCGGCAAGGTTGATCATAGTCGCGCGGAAGCCCCCCGCAACAGCGCCATAAAATGCAATGACCGCCTCTCGCCCGTTTGGCGACACAATAGCCAGACTATCCCCCGGCTTGGCACCTTGGCCTGTGACGTGGCGCGCAAAAGACAAAGCCTCATCTTGCAAGGTGGTCCAGCTTAGGTTTTCGCCGGTTTCAGGAAAAACGATTGCCGTACCGCCCGCCTGTGCGCGCGCGGCAAGCCAATCCCGTACAGTTCCTTCCGGCGGCGTATCCGACGTCAGTTTCATTGCCCTGCTTCACCCCAATACTCACTGAAAATCTGGTCGAGCGTAGGCTCACGAGCCGGGATTTCCCGAACAATCTTGGTCGACTGAAGGAAGTGCTTCCAATGCAGATTGTCATCGATCGAATTGCCGCCCCAGCTGCCACAGCCCATCGACAAGGAAAATGGCATTCCATTGGTAAAGGACCCACCTGTCGCAAAGGTATGCGCCTGATTGACGATCACACGGCTGGTCGGGATCGCCCGGGCCAGTTGCATCGGGCGATCCGCGTTCTGGCTGTGCAGACCAACAGAATGGCCTGCGCCCTGATGCCGTTGAATTCGAAGAGTGGTTGTAACAGCCGCTTCAAAATCTGATGCGCGATAGAGCGCCAAGACCCTGCTCAGCTTTTCACCCGAAAGCGGATGTTCCGGTCCAATGCCTTCAGTCGGAACCGCAATATACTCAGTGCCGTCCGGCACGTGCTCTTCAAGGCCCAGCGCGGAAATCATCTTGTCCGCATCTTGTGCAATCGCCGCCCGGTTCAAGTGACCATCAGGCCAAAGTGCGGCAACCACACCTTGTTCATTGTCGACCACCGCCCCGCCTGCCCGGGCCATTGCAGCAACGAAGTCATCATAGACGGCGTCGACGACAACGGCAGAATTTTCAGACGAACACGATGTGGCATTGTCAAATGTCTTGGACGCGCGAATTTTTTCGGCTGCGGCATCCAGATCTGCAGTTTCATCGACGATGACCGTGACGTTCCCGGCCCCCACGGCGACCGCAGGTGTTCCGGCGGTTTGCGCGCGGTGCACATTGTTCTGACTGCCGGTGCAAATGATCTTGTCACAGGCCTCCATCAGACGCTGTGTCTTTTCCTTGGATCCCGGCGCGGGCACCATCTGCACCAAATCGGGATCTTCCCCGATCTTGGAAAACTCGGCGTGAATGAACGCGAGCAGCCGTTCACAAGATGCAACGCCCTTTGGCGACGGAGCCACCACGATTGCGTTGCCGCACTTCAGTGCGTTGATGATGTTGTTGGCTGGCGTCGCAGCCGGATTGGTCGAAGGCACGATGGCTCCGACCACGCCCATTGGGCGCGCAATTTCTGTGATGCCGTTTTCCGCATCGTCGCGGATCACACCAAATGTGGTCACGCCCTGAATATCCCGCATGAGGCCAAGCGTCTTGCGGTGGTTCTTGGTGATCTTGTCGGCAACGTTGCCCAGACCTGTGGTCGCGACCGCAAGCTCTGCCAATTCACGATTCCGTCCCGGCTCCATGATGGCCCATGCAGCAGCGGCAGCGGCACGATCATAACGGGCTTGGCTGCCATTCGCTTCGTATTGCGCCTGAGCGGTGCGCGCGCGCACAAGAATAGTATCCAGTTCAGTGACGGGATCCACGGCGTTCATCTTTCTGCCTTTCGATTGATGCGCAGGGCACGTGACACGCGCCCTGCCTAGTTTTTGGTGCGATCAGAGACCGGCAAGCAGTTCCTTCAGGGTCTCTTCACGGGCCTTCCACATCGCGATGACTTCATCACGGGTCATGATGTGCATGGGCGAACCACCTGCTTTCATCTTGCCTGCAACGCGGCCGTTCTTGAACATTTCAGGCACGGTCGCGGCCAGTTTGTCGATGATCGGCTGCGGCGTGCCTTTGGGCACCATGACACCACGGAAGTTCACGGATGCGTTGTCGATTTCGAAACCCTGCTCTTTGAGGGTCGGAACATCTGGCATGAAATCGTTCCGCTCCAGATCAAAGACACCCAGAATTTTGACGTTGCCAGCTTCGCGGGCGCGGAACGCATCGCTGAGGTTGTTGACGCCGCCCAGAACTTCACCGGCGATCACGGCCTTCATGGCACCGGCGCCACCCTTGTTGTTGGGGATATACGCCAGCTTCACACCGGCAGCTTTTTCGAGCTGCAACGCCGCAATGTGATGGCCTACGAACAGACCTGCGCCCGAGAAAGTCAGCTTGCCGGGATTTGCCTTGGCATAGTTCACGACGTCTTCCATCGAGTTGAACTCGCTGTCAGCACCAACAACGAACACCGCCGGGTCAGCACCCCAGTTCGCAATGGGCTCAAAGCTCTCGGTCGAGTAGGATACACCACCTTCGATCGACTGCGCGATAAAGTGCGGCACGTTGTAGGCACCCAATGTGTAGCCATCGGCATCCGCTTGCGATGCAAACCAGTTCCAACCGACACGGCCACCGGCACCCGGCTTGTTGATGATTGCGATTGGCATACCCAATGCATCTTCGTTGCCGGCTGTCATTGTGACAATCCGGGCCTGGAAGTCAGTTGCACCACCGGCGCCATAGCTGACCATCATCATGACCGGACGTTCCGGATAGGCATCATGCCCATCAGCAAATGCCGTACCCGTCATTGCGGTCAGTGCGACCGCGGCGGCTGCGATTAGTTTTTTCATGGTTAGTCCTCCCTTGGGAATTGATCTGCCGCTGTTGCGGTTCAGAAGAAAATCTCTCGCGGTGTGAACACGTTCAGAAGTTGAGCGAAGAGACCGTACATGACCGCCAGAAAGCCGGCCGTGATGAGTGCGCGTTTGATCCAGCTGCGCATTTCAGAGTGCGGTGCCGGATCATAGAGCGACAAAAGAATGAAAAACGTGGCGGTGGTCGCCGTATAGAAGCCCAGCGCCTTGGCTGCCCAAAAGATGTAAATCAGGGCAACAACGAGACCGGGCAGTATATTGATCATGGCGCCCCGGCTGAGGCCTGCACCGACCTTTGATTTGCCCATCAGGGCCTTGCCAAAGGTCCATAGCGCCAGAACCACAAAGACAGTCGAAATGATGCGCGGGAACAGGAAGGCCGCAGCCGGTTCCTGCGTGTAGCTGACATAAGCCACCCAAACACCAACGACGGCAACAAGCCCACTGGCAATGATATGCTGGCTGCGTGGAAGATCAGTCATGACAGCGCCTCCTCTTTGGCAACTGCGTCTTCCTTGGTGACGTAGCGGCGGTGACGCAGTTCCATCCAGACCGAATAGACAATCGACGCTACGACGATGGCGATCAGGGTCAGGTTCAACAGGCCGGTAAAGAAGTACTGCCCGACGCTGGACGTCGCATTCGCGATCATCGAACCCTGAATAAAGTTGGCTTCGGCAATCGGGCCAAGGATCAAACCAAGCACCAAGGGCGCTGCCGAAAAACCGAAACGCTCAAGGAAATACATTCCAGTGCCCAGCGCGGCCATGATGTACACGTCGCCCATCGAGTTCTGCACCGAATAGCTGCCGAATACAGCCAACGACAGAACGACCGCAGCCATGACTGCATTTGGCACCTGCGCCACGCGCGCGGCCAGACCGGCCACATAGAGGCCAAAGATGCACATCAGGATCTGGCCCACCAACATCGAGTTGATGAAGGTCCATGCCACTTGCGGGTGATTGTCGAACAGATCACTGCCCGGGAAAATGCCGTGGATCAGCAATCCACCCAGCAATACGGCCGCAGTGGGCGATCCGGGAATGGACAGGGTCAGCAGTGGCACCAAGGAGGGCCCAACCATCGCATTGTTCGCGCTTTCCGCGGCGATGACGCCCTCGGGGTGACCTGTTCCGAATTTCGCGCGCTCTGGGCTCATTTTCTTGGATTGATCGTAAGCCACCAGACCGGCGATCTGCCCGCCCACTCCGGGGATCAGACCGATGACCGATCCTGTAATCGTGCCGATTGACAGGGCGCGTGTGCGGGAAAAGACCTCGCCGAATGCCTTGGAGATCGGGTGGCGTTCTACCGACAGAACCTCGGCGTCCAGTCGTGCACGACCCTTGGCAAACATGGTGATGACCTGCGGGATGGCGAACAAACCAATCAGTGCCGGGATGACGTTGATGCCACCAGAGACGCTGGGATGGAAAATGAACCGCTGCGCACCCATGATGTCATCAAAACCGATTGTGGCCAGCCATAGACCGATGCATCCGGACAGCAGACCCTTGACTACCGAGCTGCCATCCAGCGACCCGATGACAGTGACCCCCAGAATAGCAAGCCAGAACAGGTGCGAGGGTCCGAAGGCCAGCGCCCATTGTGCCAGCACAGGCGTCAGGAAAATCAACAGCAGGACACCGAAAACCCCGCCAACTGCAGAGGCAAGGAACGAAAGCTGAAGCGCACGCGCGCCTTCGCCTTTCTGTGCCATCGTATGGCCATCCAGCGTCGTTGCGATGTTGGCCGGCGCCCCCGGGATTTTGAGCAGGATCGCGCTGACCGCGCCACCTGCAACCGTAGACGTGTAGGCCGCACCCAACAGGATCAGGCCCTGAGCAGGTTCCAGCTTGAAGGTGAACGGGATCAGCAAAGCCACCGCCATCGTCGGCGACAGACCCGGCGTGGCCCCCAATATCAGACCCCCGATCGTTCCGATCAGAAGCAGCATGAAGTTGAACGGCGTAAAGACGTCGCCGAAATAAAGTAGGAACTCCAAGCCCTCTCTCCCCTGCTGGCTTGTCGCGGTTGATCAATAACAGTAAGAAATGAAAATAGTTTTGCAAATGTTTTCATTTTTCTCAAGCAAAAGGAGTGTAAATGTCTGGTTTAAAATCGAAAAAAGCCGATATTATCGCCGTTGCAAAGCTTGCGCGTGTCTCCCCTTCGACGGTGTCACGCAGCTTCAACCACCCTGATTTGGTCAAGGCGACCACACGAAAAAAGATCGACTCTGCGATTCGCAAACTGGGCTATATCCGCAACCGAGCGGCCCAGACGATTCATGGAATACGCAGCGGCACCATCGGGCTGATCGTACCAACGGTTGATCAAACGATCTTTGCCGAACTGATTCAGAGTTTTTCCGAAGCGGTCGAAAAGCGCGGCTTTACGATCCTTCTGGCATCCCACGGTTACAACCTGTCACGAGAATACGAACTGACGCGCAAAATGCTTGAACATCGGGTTGATGGCGTCGCGCTAATCGGCCTCGAACACGCGCATGACACCTACGAATTGCTTGAACAGCAGGCCATGCCCGCAATCCTGCTCTGGAACCATTCAGATACGGCACGGCTCCCTTCTGTCGGGTCAGACAATGAAACCGCGGGCTATCTGATTGGCGCCCATGTGGCCGATCTGGGCCATCGCAGAATTGCCGCAGTCTTTCCGCCACTGGACGGCAATGAGCGCGCGTCCATGCGTTTTGATGGGGTCCTGAAAGCCCTGACCGAACGCGGCTGCGAAATTCCACAAAAGTGGCAGGTGGAAACACCCTACAGTGTGTCTTCGGCAAAGGCGGAAACGGAAAGGCTGATCAACAGTGAAGATCGGCCTGACGCCATAATTTGCGGCAACGATGTTCTGGCATGGGGCGTTCTTTACGGGCTGGCCAAAGCGAGGCTGAGTGTTCCGGACGATGTGTCCGTCACGGGTATCGGAGATTTCAAAGGCTCCAAGGATTTCGAGCCAGGCCTGACCACAGTGCGTATTCCTGCCAAAACCATTGGGGAAACCGCTGCAGAAGCAATTTCCGGCATGATTACATCCAATGTAACGACGGGCAACGGAACGATGGTGCCGCCCGAACTGATCGTTCGGGCGTCCAGTGCCCCGGCCAGATAATGCCGGGTCAGACGAACCGCGAAACGATGTTTTCCAGTCGCTCCTGACGCCCCGATACGGGCTCAGGCTGCACGTTGTCCCGCTCTACCCGCTCGGCAATTTCCTCGAGACTGAGGCAAAGCATTGCTTTGGCTTCGGCGGTATCCCAACCCGCATAGCGTGCTTCGCGGGCCTTTTCCAAAGATCCGTCTTTCAACATGGCCGCTGCTGCCTTGTAACCGCGGGCACAGATGTCAAACGCCCCAGCATGCGCCAAAATCAGATCCTGCGGATCAAGTGATTGGCGCCGCAGCTTGGCGTCAAAGTTTGTACCGCCTGTGGTGAATCCGCCGTTCTTCAGGATTTCATAGTAGGCCAAAGCCACTTCTGGGACGGAGTTCGGGAACTGGTCGGTATCCCATCCGGATTGATAATCGTTCCGGTTCATGTCGATCGACCCAAGAATGCCCAATGCGGCAGCAGTGGCCAGTTCATGTTCAAAACTGTGCCCGGCAAGGATCGCATGGCCCTGTTCGATGTTGACCTTAACCTCTTTCTCAAGGCCAAAGTCCTTAAGGAAACCGTATACCGTCGCGACATCGTAATCGTACTGGTGCTTTGTGGGTTCCTGCGGCTTGGGCTCGATCAGAATATTGCCTTTGAAGCCGATCTTCTTGGCGTAGTCTACCGTGAGGCACAGAAAGCTACCCGCTTGCTCACGCTCGCGCTTGAGGTCCGTATTCAACAGGGTCTCGTACCCTTCGCGCCCACCCCAGAGCACGTAATTTTCGCCCCCAAGTTTCAGCGTGGCGTCCATGCAGTATTTCACCGTGGCGGCCGAGTAGGCAAAAACCTCTGGATCGGGGTTCGTGGCTGCCCCCGCCATAAAGCGCCGGTGAGAGAACAGGTTGGCAGTGCCCCAAAGCAGCTTGGTGCCTGTGCTCTCCATCTTGAGACCGAGGTAGTCGGTCATCTCTTCCATGCGCGAACGAGATTCAGCCATCGTTGCACCTTCTGGGCGAACGTCAGCATCGTGCCAACAATAGTATGGCTGCCCCAGAATACGGAACATTTCAAAGGCGACATCCGCCTTCATCTTGGCCAATTCCATTGTGTCGCCAAACCATGGTCGCTCAAAGGTCGGGCCACCAAAAGGGTCACCGCCCGGCCAGGCAAAACTATGCCAATAGGCGACTGCAAACCGCAGGTGGTCCGCCATGCTTTTGCCGTCCAGCATCTCGTTGGGGTCATAGTGACGATAGGCAAATTCATTGGTTGAATCCGCGCCTTGATAGGTGATCGCGGGGATATCTTTGAAAAAGTCGGTCATGACAGCTCCATCATATGCAAGGCCGCTTCGCGAAACCGTGCGTGCGCGTCCTGAAAGGCTTGGGAAAGGGCAGAGACAGGCTCCACCGTTGTTTTGATTGGGGGTGGCACCGCGATGCTGGCATCGCCGGTTGCGGCAATCATACCCAGCCGGGCGGCGCCAAACGCGGCGCCGAAATCACCGCCCACCGGGACGTCCAGCGGGATGTTCAGTGCTGTTGCGACCACCTGCAGCCAGTATTCGGACTTACTGCCGCCGCCAACGGCAATACAGGTTTCCACCGTTGTGCCTGCCGCAGCGAGCGCGTCACGGTTGTCAGCAAGCGCAAAGGCAACACCTTCCAGCACCGCGCGGGTTCCAGCCGCACGGTCAGTGGCGTGATCCAAACCGACGAATCCGCCGCGAACCGAAGCGCTGTTCAGCGGTGTGCGTTCGCCGCCGAGATAGGGCAGGAAAGCCGTTGCACCCGGTGCCTGCAGCGCACCCAGTTCGCGCGTCAACGACACCGGATCACTACCAACCAAGTTGGCCCACCAATTCAAGGCATCCGTCGCCGCAAGAATAACACCCATCTGGTGCCACATATCAGGCAAGGCGTGACAAAAGGTGTGAACCGCGGTCTCTGGATCAGGTTGAAACCCATCGCAGGCCGCAAACAATACGCCGGACGTGCCGAGCGACACAAAAGCTTGTCCGCTTTTGACAACGCCCATGCCCAGCGCAGAGGCCGCATTGTCCCCCGCACCGCCCGCGACGGGCACATCGCCTGAAAATCCCCAACGCGCCGCCAAGGAAGGCCGAAGCGTGCCCGACACCTGCGATCCTTCGACCAATCCCGGCATCTCCTCTCGACTCAACCCGGATCGCTCTAGCAAAGTGTCGCTCCAGTCCCTTGAACAGGTGTCCAGCCAACTGGTGCCCGCAGCGTCCGACATTTCGGACATCTTTTCGCCTGTCAGCCAGAAGCGAAGATAGTCCTTGGGCAGCAAGACCGAGCTTATTCGGTTGAATACATCGGGATGGGTCTCTCGCATCCACTGCACCTTTGGTGCGGTGAACCCGGGAAAGACTATGTTCCCCGAAATAGCGCGCCAGATTGGATCCCCATCCATGGCTGAGGCCTGTTCGGATGAGCGCGTGTCGTTCCACAAAATGCAGGGCCAAAGCACGTCGTCATTGGCATCCAGCATAGTCGCGCCGTGCATGTGACCAGAAAGCCCGATGCCTTTGACACCTGACAGATCAACAGTACCGGCCAAATTGTCCAACACGTGTTCGGCAGCGGAAATCCAGTCTGCTGGATCTTGCTCTGACCAACCCGCATGCCGGCGGCTGACCGCCAAAGGCGCCGTTGCCTCTGCAATCGGGTTCTGATCCTCATCAATCAGCAAAGCCTTGAGTCCAGAGGTGCCGAGATCGAGTCCAAGATACATGTTTTCTACCGAGCGATTGAGAATCTGGATTGGATTACACCTTCAGACTTGACCCCATTAAATTTTGTTGTCAAAGTAATTTTTACGAAAAAAGGGTTCACTTCGGCAGATTCCGATGCAGTCACACCGTTTTTCGACAAAATTGGCCCGTTCTGAGTGATCTTTAATTCTTGAGGAAAAGTAATGAACGCGCAGGAAGCTACAATACCCGGCTGCGGCCCCTTTGCTCCGGTAGAGAGCGCAGCCGAGTCTTTGAAGTTGGCGATCTTTGAACGGATCCGCGCCGAAGGGTCCGTGTCGCGGGCGCAAATTTCCAAGGCGCTTTCCATCAGCCCCGCAACAGTCACCACGCAGACCGCATCGTTGATTGAAATGGGTCTTGTGCGGGAAAAAGACGTCGAGACTGAAGTCGCGCGCGGACGACCACCCATTGCCTTGATCGTAGAACCCCGCGCACATCTGGTTGCCGGGCTCAAGCTGTCGGACAAGGAACACTCGGCTGTCATTTATGATTTTGCAGGCAATCAACTGGCGTCAGCAGCGCTGGCCGTCTCCGGCGATCCAAGTCTGGAACTCTTACTGCAAAGCACCCAAGAGTTGGTCATCAAGGTGTGCCAGACAGCGGGGATTTCGACGCAGGACCTGTCTGCGATCGGAGTGGGTGTTCCCGGATTCGTCAATGCATCGACTGGCACGGCACATTGGTCCCCCTTGATCGACGAAACCGAAGTTGGCCTTGCCGATATGCTGGCTGAACAACTGGGAAACACGGTTGTCATCGACAACGATGCCAACCTGATCGCACTGGCCGAGCTTTGGTTTGGCGTGGGGCGGCATATCTCGGACTTTGCGGTTGTCACCATCGAACATGGCGTCGGCATGGGGCTGGTAATCAACTACAAGCTCTATTCAGGCGCGCGTGGAATGGGCATGGAGCTCGGACATACAAAGGTCGCATTGGATGGCGCGCTCTGCCGCTGCGGCCAGCGTGGCTGCCTCGAGGCTTACGTTGCCGACTACGCCCTGATCCGGGAAGCTTCGATCGCCTCCCCAAGGTGCAAGCCGAATGCACCTGTTCATGAAGTGTTGGAAACCCTGTTCGACGAAGCAAAGGCAAACAACCGAGCTGCGCGATCCATTTTCGAACGCGCGGGCAAGTACCTTGCCATGGGCATCGGGAACGTCGTCAATCTGTTTGACCCGCAACTGATAATCTTGTCCGGTGAACGGATGCAGTACGACTTTCTGTTTTCCGACGACACGCTCGGAGAGATACAGCGCCACACCCTGAATTCCGGCGTCACAATACCGCCCGTCGAAATCCACGCCTGGGGTGATTTTGTCTGGGCTTCAGGCGCTGCCGCAATGGCACTTGCCAAAGTGACCGAAAAAACGCTCGACACGCGGGGGTAACGCGCGTCTCAATATTTCCTAGGGCTCTAGGAAGCTGGCGGGGCAAAAGCCGCCTCATGCAATCTGCTGGTAGGGCTCATTCAAGTAGAACCACGACCAATACTGACAGATATTCAGCCAATCCCGTACCGTTTGCGCAGATTGCGCATCACGATCTTTTGGCATCAATCGGGACGGTAAGACTGTCGCCAACAATCGACACTCAGCGCAGTCAATGTTGGGCATACAACACTTGTTTTTGCTTTGCTTCAGCGTGCTTAGAATTGTTTTGTGCGTGCCATTGTGGCGCCCGGCACAATCAATCGCATATCCTGTTTGCGGATCCAGCTCGAACAAGGGTCCATCACACGTCACCTCACGGTTAAACGCCTTGGGATAAACGATTGTGCCGGGAAACTCATCGATCACATCGTCGACGATTCTTCTGCATTCAAGTAGATCATCTGGTTTGAATGCCAGATTGTCTGTCTCGTTGCTAAACCGAAAGAACTCCTTGTCGTTCGCCATACCCTTTTGAAGTTTGCTAGCTTTCGGTCGGGCTATACATGTTGAATGTCATCTGGGCGCCTTCGCCCTTCATGATCCGGGCGACTTCCCGTATCTGACCCATGTTTTGGCTGTTTATCGTGTAAACAAAATGCGCACGCGGATCATTGGCGTAATTGCGCAGAGCCTTCCAAAATGTCCCCCCACCCCGCAACTTGGCTGTATCTTCAGGATTGCCCCATACCGAAACCGCAATACGAAACGGAATGTCTTTCGCAATCTTTACCGTACCATTTGCCGCAATGATGCCATTTGGAATTTTGTCAGCCGCCGCTCTGATCCGATCAGGAAACAGCGCAGCTTCGGCGCCGCCAACATAGACGAATTGCACATTCTCTTTAGCCTCCGCCGCGAAAAACGCTCTCCATCTTGAGATGTCTTCCTCGTCTGTCATTTCCTGCGCGTCACCCTCGTAGTAGTAGCAACCCTCACAAAACAAATTGCAGCGCGAGGTCAGATCGACAGAAACCGGGTTCGACAGTTTTCGGGCATCTTTGCGCACCTTCTGAAACGATTGTTCAAGCGCAGCATCGCTGCGGCAAATCTCTCGAATTGCGCGGACACGCTCCATATTCACCAAGAAGGCGCTAGCCATGATGGACATCCTCTAGAATTGAATCGAATTCGCGCAGCAAATCGCCTGTACCGAGCGCACTGGAGACGGATTCGTGCTCGGCGTACCTTGCCACAGGGCAAAGGCTAACCTCGGGAAGATGCGCAATGTTGTTGGCTTGCACTGCGTCGAGCGGCTCATTTTCACAAAAAATCATGCGGATCGGGCTTCGCTTGTGGCGCGCTTCCAACCACGCCCGCAAGTTCAACTGACTGTCATCAAGGCGCTTGTTCAAAGCATGGATTGCCGCTTGTCCGCGCGCGTCATCATTTTGCTTTAGAAACTCGATCCGAATGTCAGTGGGCCCTGAGAATGACAGCACGCGTCGGGCCTCAAGCTCACATCCCCAAACAATAGCGCCAACGCCTCCTCCGGAAGTGCCAATCGTGTATACACGGTCCAAATTATTGGCATCCAGACGTTGTCTAAGGCCTGAGATCGAGGCATCCAGCGTGCCGCCCAATGTATCAAGACCGTCCCAAAACAACTTGGCACGGCTGTCGTAGAACGAACCGGTAGAAACGCCGTATCCTGCAAAAAAACGATCTATCATGGAAAAGGGCATTGCCCCCGTTCTTCGAGCGAAACCGGCAAAAGCCAACACGGCGGCACCGCTTTGTCCTTCTTCGCTGAGCCGAACTTCGCTGTCGAGTATTCCGCCTTTCAACAGTGCGCGTCGGGGCGGCATTATCCGGCTCGCAAATTCAATCAGATTGCCAATCGCCGAATTGTCACCGGAGCAATCCAAACCTTCCAAGACATGGATTGCTGGTTTCAGATCGGGTGAGGAATCCAGAAACGCTGCCGCAGCTCCCAGGAAGGCATGCTCACCTTCGCCAGTTTCCATATGTTGTCGCAAAAAGGCTTCGGCTTTGGCATAGTCTTCCATGGCGCCGGCACAAACCGCTTGTCCCAACAAAACCCTTGCGCTGCCTTGGTTGGATACCTCGCCGAAAACCCTCGCAGCGGTCTCGAATTTCCGAGCTGAAACCAGCGCCTGAGCATAGGCAACTCTTGTTCGATCCAGCGGAAAGACTTCGGCGATGCGACGATTGTATTCGACAATCTCTGTTTCCGACAAAGCGGCAATGCGTTGGTTCAGAGCGGCCCGAAGCACCTTTTCGGTCTGCGTCGGATTGGTTAGTTCTGCATCGAGATCAAACTCTGCGCCATCAATTCCCATTTTCAGACGGGCTGCGGATACCAATCTTTTCAGCCGCTCATCTGTCGGGAACTTGGCGCGGCCGCGTTCATATGTACGAAGCGCTGCAGCGAGGTCTTTATTTTCTTGTGCCTGACCAAGCCTGATGACCGGTGCTGCCTTGTTCGGTCGCACAGCCACTGCACGTGAAAAAAATTCAATTGCTGCGGGAAAATCGCCGTTTCTGACGGCACACCGTCCTGCGCCCATCAATGCACCAAAGTTCTCTGGCCTCTTTTCAAGCAATGCCGAAAAAGCCCCAAATGAAGCAGAGTATTTTGCTTCAGCTTCAAGGGCTAAGGCGCTGGATAACTGCGCTTTGACATCCATTTTTGAGCTATCACCTGGGCGTAAAGTTGCGACAACAATGCCTGCCGCGAGCCGTAAAATATAAATCGAAAGGTAACAAGCCGTCCACAACCCGAGGGCCACATAAACGGATACAATTTGGAAAAAATTTAAGCCGTTTCCGGAAGGGTCAGGAACAAGTGCGGAAAACTTTGAGAGGTAAGATGGTGCCCAGGAGAGGACTCGAACCTCCACGACCGTACGGTCACTGGCACCTGAAGCCAGCGCGTCTACCAATTCCGCCACCTGGGCACAGGTGGTGAAGCGCCGTTTAAGGCCACCTATTGGGGGAGTCAACGGCCTTTTTCACAAAGTTCCCGTTGCGACTATCCCACACCTTGCGAGCAGTCAAAAGCGTGGGTATTCCTGCACCCAGAACACCACAGGAGTCGCCAATGTCCAAGCTGGTTACAATCTATGGAGGGTCCGGCTTTGTCGGGCGTTACATCGCACGCCGCATGGCCAAGGCAGGCTGGCGTGTACGTGTCGCTGTCCGGCGGCCAAACGAAGCAATCTTCGTGCGCCCCTACGGCGTCGTGGGTCAGGTTGAGCCGGTGCTATGCAACATACGGGATGACGCATCCGTTCGTGATGTAATGCAAGGCGCCGATGCCGTCGTGAATTGTGTTGGCACCTTCGACAAAGGCGGCAAGAACAATTTCGACGCGGTTCAGCACGAAGGCGCAGAGCGTATCGCGCGCATTGCTGCAGAGAGCGGTGTTGATCGCATGGTCCACATCTCTGCAATCGGCGCCGACAAAGATGGCCAAAGCCTTTACGCCCAGTCCAAAGGTTTGGGAGAAGAAGGCGTTTTGCAGCATATGCCGAATGCCATGATCCTGCGTCCTTCGGTTATCTTTGGGACCGAAGACCAGTTCTTTAATCGCTTTGCAGGTATGACACGGCTTTCGCCGATCCTTCCTGTTGTTGGTGCCAAAACCCAGTTTCAGACAGTGTATGTGGACGATGTGGCCAAAGCCGCCGTTCAGGGCGTTCTAGGCGAGGCAGATGGTGGTATCTATGAATTGGGCGGGCCACGGACAGCCAGCTTCCGCGAATTGATGCAACTGATGCTTGGGGTGATCCGTCGCCGCCGTCTGGTTCTCAATATTCCATTCTGGGCGGCATCGATCATTGGCTCTGTTTCAGACCTCGTGAACACAATCACGCTTGGACTGGTTCCCGCGCAGATCACTTCGGATCAGGTCAAAAGCCTGCGATCCGACAATGTGGTGTCTGGTGATGCCAAAACCTTTGCCGACTTGGGAATTACACCCACAGACGTCGAAGCGGTTTTGCCAGACTACCTTTGGCGGTTCCGTCCTTCGGGGCAGTACGACGCGATCAAGGAATCGGCCAAGAACCTGCGGGCCTGATCGAAATCGTCAGCCAGACCTCATCGTTAATTGACGTGCTCAGACTTTCTTTCTGAGCGCTTCAAACGCTTTGGTATTCGGGCATCCCGGCGGAATCGCATTGTCAGGAGTGCGGGCTTCGGACAGCCACGCGAGGCAGGCCTCCGGATTGGGGCAAGCCCGACAGCGTGACACCATATCGGCATATTCAATCGCGCCCCGACCGTTTGACTGCATGGCTTGCGCCAGATCGATTCCAGACAGGCGCGCCACCGCGCGCGTCAGGAAAAAGCTGCGCCCACCGCTCGAACCACTGCGGGTCACGATCCCGAACCGGATTTTGTGCGCAACGCATCAAAGATATTACGATTGCGGCATTGGTTTGGTGCTGTACGCTCATGCCCCGTCAGGGCTGCTTGGTTCAGCCAACGACCGCAACCATCTGCCCACTGGCAGCCGCGGCAGCGTGTAATCATGTTGGCCCATGCCTCGCCATCGATAAGATCACCCTTTGCCGCACTCACAAGATTCACGTCAACGGCGCGCGCCATTCTCTGAACCCGCCAAAAATGTTTGCGGATCGGGCCAAGTGTTCTGACCTGCTCGCTGGTGTTGCCGTAGTTCATGACCGGGCTTTCAGATCGGAAAACAGTGATGCGTTACGACAATAACTTGGTGTTTCTGCCGCTTTTCCATCCAGTTCGTTTAACCACTTTTCACACTGACACGGCTCAGCGCATCCGGTGCAGGCCAGAACAGCATCTTCCAGTTCTGAAAAGCCAAGCTTGCCGCGCAGCATTTGCTCTTCCAGATCAAGCCTCTGTGCCTCGGCCATCGCGTCGACCAAACCGGCATGTCGTTTCAGTGTTTGTGTGCTGTGCATAGGATCGTCCTCGTGATTGGTTCACGGGACAAACCTACATGGACTGGCAAAAACCGCTTTGATTCAGATCAGCCGCGTTACAGCCCTGCAGCCGTCCGGCGCACGATCTCGGTCCGGGCGGCATTGGGCGGGTGAGTTCCCAAAAACCGATCGCCGGGATCTGGAATACGCGTAAAGAACTTTGCTCCTCTTACCGGATCAAATCCCGCCCGGGCGGCGATGATGGTTCCCAGCTTGTCAGCTTCAAGTTCGAAATCCTTGGAATAGGTCCGTGCGCCCACTTCGGCTCCGAGCTGTTCGGCCTCACGCACTTCCTTGGCGCTGGCACCGGTCATTGCCGCGATGCCCGAGAACACAACCGCGCCTACGACGGCGTTTTCACGCATCCGGTCCAGATGCGACAGGATATGATGCGCGGCCTCGTGCCCCATGACAAAGGCCAATTCGTCCCGGTTCTTGACCGAAGCGATCAAAGCCAGATTGAACGCCAGAATGGGTCGGCCGTTCTTGTCGACCGTTTGAAACGCGTTGGGTGGCTGGCCCGGGCGATCATCAACCACGATCTGGAAATCGCAATTGCGGCCTGCCATAACCCGGCGGCACTCGGCCTCAGCTACCGGCTCGACAATACTCACCACTTCGACAAATTGCCGGGCTGCCCGTTGCGCCCTTGGATCAATCTCTCCGCTCGTATCCGGTGCCGCTTCGGAAGCGGCGGATTGGTCCGGCGTTTGGACAACCGTCACAGGTTCGCAGGCAGCAATAAATAGAATCAGAAGCGGCAGGATCAGGCGCATTGAGTCGGTCCATCGTGAGTGTTCAAGAACGATATGCGCCGATCCGTCGCGCGGCCAGAGCAGATTCTTCACTTGGCGGTGTACTGCTGCTCCCTATCTTTGGGTTATGAGCAAGAAAACCACAGTGATCTACAACGACACCTGCCCAATTTGTGCGCGGGAGGTAAACGGCTATCGCCGCGCGACGACGCGCCGCGACATGGATATTGCCTATGCAGGTCTGTCCGATTGCGATCTTGCGGCTTTTGGTCTGACGCGAGATCAGGCTGCAAAACGGTTTCATGTCATGCAGGACGGCGAACTGATTTCGGGAATTCCTGCTTTTGCCGCCCTTTGGCGACAGATGCCCGGATTGAAATGGTTGGCTTGGATTGTCAGCCTGCCCTTGATCAGGACGGTGGCTGCCTTGGTGTACGACTATATTCTCGCTCCGCTTTTGTTCACACTGCACAAGCGTCGTGAAGCACGTGGCAACGCGAAAAAGATTGCCTGATCTTTGGGGCTTGGAGCCCGACAACAGCCCCGCTAGACTATTTGCATGTTCAGTATCGAGCACGAATTTGACGCCACTATTGTGACCTTGGTGGATGAGGGTGAAACCCCTCTCCAAGAGGACGTGATCGTTTCCAGCTTCGAAGAATGCATCACGGTTCAGCAATACGATCCGCGAACAGACACGACACACAGCATCACCTTGTCCCTGACGCAAATGAAGGATCTGGTCGCCGCCGTATCCTTGCCAGAAGGCGTCTATACCCGAACAGATGATGACTAGGGTTCACGCGGGCGCTTGATTTCCACGCCGCCAACACTGACATAGGCCTAAACCAATAAAGGACAGGCCATGCCCACGCCCAACCCACAAGCCATGGAATTTCTGCTGTCGCGCCGGTCCCGTCCGGCGAAAACCCTCAAGGGCCCTGCCCCGGATGATGAGGCATTGCGGACCCTTCTGACAGCCGCCGCCCGGACCCCGGACCATGGAAAGCTTGAACCTTGGCGATTTATTGTACTGAAAGGCGACGCATTGCAGCGGCTTGCCGCAACAGTGCGCAGCACGGGCGAGCGTCTGGGAAAAGACGCGGACACTATCGCAAAGGCGGAAGGCGCCTTTTCCAATAGCCCGTTGTGTGTCGCCGTCGTGGAAGTGCAAAAGCCCAGCGAAAAAATCCCGGCAATCGAACAGACCTATTCTGCCGGTGCAGTCTGTCTCGCCCTTTTGAACGCCGCACTTGCCAGTGGATGGGGCGCAAACTGGCTGTCGGGATGGGCCAGCCATGATCGGACTTTTGTGCAAGAGGCGCTTGGACTTGGCTCAGATGAAAAAATCGCAGGGTTCCTGCACATTGGCACTGAAACAAGCGCTCCCCCCGAACGACCGCGCCCGGACCTCGATGCCATCACCAGCTGGGTTTCGGAATGATCATCACCGCCTTTTTCAAGGCGCTCGCCCAAATCGGTGACCGTCGATTTCGATCTGTTCTATTTCGCGGGATCGGCCTGACAATCCTACTATTATTCGGATTTTTCTCGATCTTTGTTTGGGGAATTGGCTGGATCGTCGGTGACAGCGTGACCCTACCGTGGATCGGCGAAGTGACCTGGATCGACAATGTTCTGTCCTGGGCAGCCGTGCCGCTGATGTTGCTGCTTTCCGTCTTCTTGATGGTTCCCGTCGCTTCGGCCATCACCTCTCTCTTTCTCGAAGAGGTCGCACAAGCGGTCGAAGACCGGCACTATCCGGCGCTGGGGCAAGCCCCGGCAATTCCAATGGCCGAAGCATTGCGGGACACCGCCAGCTTCTTGGGTGTCTTGATCGCCGCAAACATCGTGGCCTTGGTCATCTATGCGACCTCGACGATTTTCGCGCCCTTTGTGTTCTGGGCTTTGAACGGATTTTTGCTGGGCCGGGAATATTTCACACTGGCAGCCATGCGCCGGGTCGGGCGCGCCGGGGCAAAACAGCTACGCCGCCGGCATATGATGACAATTTGGGCTGCCGGCATCCTGATGGCCGTTCCGCTGACGATCCCATTGGTAAACCTTTTGGTCCCAATCCTCGGCGCTGCAACGTTCACCCATATCTTTCACAGGGTCAGCCGCAGCACCTGAGGTGCGATGCTATTCGGTCGCGATTGGATCCATGCGATTGAACATCCAGCGATCAATGTCGCGAACCGTGATCGTGCCCGTCAGAATGATGGTGGCAATGATGATCCAGAGCGCAACCGAAATGCCTGTGGTAATCCAGGCCTTGCGCTTGAGATTGTGAACCTCGGGACTGCCCGCATGGGTACCCGGTACAACTTTGCCCACGTCGCCCTGGGTCTTTAGCCGGATTGGAATCACAACCAGGAACGTCATGAACCAGATGACGGCAAACAGCACCAGCGCCGACGTGATACCCATCAGACCTGCTCCAGCTCGGTCAATGTACCGTTCATGTCCTTTGGATGCAGAAACAAGACCGGTTTGCCATGCGCGCCGATCTTCGGCTCGCCGGTGCCCAGCACCCGCAAACCACTGGCCTTGAGGTGGTCACGCGCTGCGATGATGTCGTCCACCTCATAGCAAACATGATGGATGCCACCAGACGGGTTTTTATCAAGGAACCCTTGAATAGGTGAGTTTTCACCAAGCGGGTAGAGCAGCTCAATCTTGGTGTTTGGCAGTTCGATAAAAATCACTGTGACGCCGTGATCCGGTTCGTCCTGCGGGTCGCCTACTTTTGCGCCCAGTGCGTCGCGATACTGCGCCGCGGCAGCTTCGAGGTCAGGGACTGCAATGGCAACGTGGTTCAAACGGCCGATCATGGCGTTTCTCCTTTGGTCAATCGTTGCACTGGATATGCCGCAGTGCTCCGCATGGGACAAGCCGGTGCGGCTTTTAACCGCTTGTTAGGCACGTCCGGGGCAATCTGAGTCGGCACAACATGCGATCGGAGGGGCTTATGCACGACTTGGATGAATTCGGAACGATAAGGCAACCCACGGCAACGCGCCCGTTGCTTGGATTGACTGTTCTGGTGGTTGAGGACAGCCGTTTTGCCTGCGATGCAATGCGCCTGCTGTGCCTGCGATCAGGCGCTCGGATCCGTCGGGCCGACTGTCTGAAATCCGCGCGGCGGCATCTGCAGGTCTACCGGCCAACAGTTGTGATCATCGATCTGGGCCTGCCCGATGGCTCCGGTGCGGATCTGATCTCGGAACTCGCCGCGGCCTGCCCACGGGTAGAGGCGATCCTGGGCACGTCTGGCGATCCCTTTTGCGAGGATGTCAGCATGGCCGCAGGTGCGGACGGTTTTCTGGCCAAGCCAATTCAGTCTGTTCCGGTATTTCAAAACGCCATCTTGCAAGCCCTTCCTCCGGGTCGGCAACCGCCCGGTCCGCGTCTTGTCAGCAATGATCCCGTGATACCTGACCCGATCGCTTATCGTGATGACATGGCCCATGCAGCCGACGTTCTGGACGACCGCTCCGACGCAGCCACACTGGACTACGTTATGCAGTTCCTGTCGGGTGTGGCGCGCAGCGCCGGCGACAACACTCTGGAAGAAGCCGCGAACGCACTGGCGCACGCCAAAGCAGATGGCCGGCCCCTCAGCTCCGACCTCGCCAAGGTTGCTGCACTGGTTCAGGACAGATTGTCTGACCGGATCGCGCTTTGATCATCGCCGAAAGGAAAGCCCTCTGCCTTACAACAGCAAACCGGGGTCGGCGCCCATATCAAGATCGGGGAAGATCGAACTTTCAATGTCGCCGTTGTTCAGACCAAACAACCCGCGCATCAACCATCCCGCGTGCGCGCGCAAATCGCGCGTCGGCATCAAGTCACGGCGGTTGTACAAATCCGCTTCTGTCAGGCCGGGCCAATCGGAAATGACACGCCCCCCGCGAATTGCACCGCCAGCCAAAACCATAGCGCCGCCAGTACCGTGATCTGTCCCGCGCGACCCGTTCAATCGGGCCGTGCGTCCAAATTCTGTCATCGCGACAACAGCGGTATGTTTCCATGCCGGTCCCTTGAGGGATTCCCGCAGCGCCAGAATGGTTGCAGACAATCTGCCCAATGCCCGTGCCAGCGGGCGCTCTTGCTGGTCATGCGTATCCCAGCCGTTGATCGAAAAACTGGCAATGCGCGCATCTTCACGCAGTTGCTGCCCAACGAATTCTGCCAACCGCTCCAATGGCTCGGCACCGCGTGCAGCGCGCATGTCATCTGCCATCATCTGCATCATGTTCTGCCCACCGTCCTGAATTGCAACGGCATCGCCATCGCTATCAGCAAGCGCAAAAGCTTTGTTCAATGCGTCCAGCATTGCGGGATCGTCCTGCATCATGCGCTGAGCCAGCAACATCGCCTGTGGCGTCATCGCCAGATCAACGTCAGGGGACCAACGTGAGATCGGTGCATCGCCGCTGAGAATTGGCAATGCATCGCTTCCAACGGCATAGGCAGTCTGTGCCGTTGCACCGGGGATATGCGTCAATGCCCTGTTCAACCAGCCATCGCGCCCACCGCGTCCGTCTAGCGAAGGCAATCCCGCTTCGAGTAGATCCTGCCCGTCAAAATGGCTCCGCTTGTCCCGATACGGGGTCGAAACAGCATGCACAAAACCAAGCTGACCTTGGCTCCAAAGCGGCATCAATGGCCGCAAGGCCGGATGCATCGCGTAAAAGCCATCCAAATCCACATAACCTTTGTCGCCAAGTGGCAATGCCCCTCTCAGGCCGGCAAAAGCCGGATCACCGTAGGGTGAAACTGCCGCCAGCCCATCCATCGCGCCGCGCAGGATGATGACAATCAACCGCCCTTCGCCGGGCGCTGCTGCAAAACTGACCGGAGTGACCAATGGGCTGGCCGCCAAAGAACAGCCCAATCCCAAAGTCCGTGTGAGAAATCCTCTGCGATCCATCAATCTACATCCTTTGAAATGCGGGCGATGCCAACACGAGCCCGATGCCGTCTGCCTTGCTCTCGGCCGCTTTTGCCGCAAAACGAACCCGTTCCGTAGCGCGAGGGCCCAACGCTGTTTCGACGAAAACTCTTGGGTCCGGCAAATCCGGCATCAGGAGCCGTGGAACAGCAAGTGACCATTGCAATCGCGCTGCAACACCCTGAGGCGAAATCCAAGTGCTGTCGTCCTCGTCCAGACCATCCGGGCCAGACGGTTTTTGCCAGATGTGCCCCATCAGGGCGAGCGGTTGTTGCACGCGCTGCCGGAACTGGTGCTCTTTCAGGCGACCATAGTTCTCAAAAGGGATCGCCAACGCTCGAAAGGCTGAGCTGATAAAATCAAAAGGCTGTTTGATGTTCGACACATCAGGGTTCCAAGCCGCGGGATGGTTCAGCATAGCGTCATAGACAGTTGGTAAATCCCCATCGCTGTCCTGCCAGGCTGCTGCCATTGCATCAACGAGCGCCGGATCCGGCGTATCGGCTATGAAGTGAACCGCCAGCTTTCCTGACACATGCCGCGCCGTGACAGGATGCCGGGCCAGATCGCGCAGGACTGCATGAATATCGCGCAATGTCGGATTGTCACCACCATAGCTTTTTCCCAGCACGGTTTCAGCGCCCGGTTCGGCAGCCGGTTTGCGAAACTGTGTTCCGGTGTTGA
Organism: Paracoccaceae bacterium; assembly: GCA_020630695.1. Lineage (GTDB taxonomy): Bacteria > Pseudomonadota > Alphaproteobacteria > Rhodobacterales > Rhodobacteraceae > Thalassococcus_A > Thalassococcus_A lentus. Next base: position 54,558 of record JAHDIS010000003.1, read on the forward strand.
AATTCAGCGAAAGACCCGTCAGCAGTTCGGCCAATTCGCGGACATCAACCTGCGTGTAAGGACCGCCAACACCAAGCGTGTGCAGTTCGAGAATTTCCCGTGCCAGATTTTCATTTAATCCGAATTTTCCGGGCTTCTTTTTCGCCTGTTGGGAATTGGGGCCAACCGAAGAATCCTGATCTAGATAGTGAACCATCACAGGATGGGTCACTGCTGCGATAAGCAAGTCTTCGAACGGGCCCATCAGGTTTGGCCGGATCGCGCTTTGCAGATACGGCGAGGTTGCCCGCCGGATCAGTCCCTGTTTGCCAACGGCGGTAAAGTGATCGCCCCAAAAAGTCTCAAGCCTTTCGCGCAGCGGCACACCAGTGAAACTGCGCCGAGCCAAATGCGCCGCCAACCAAGTACCTTGCGCTTCTCGGGCCTCTTTGTTCATGACACGCGCTTGTTTGCGCGCGACGTCGCCCTCCGGCTTGCCACGCATCTGACGCCGAACCCGCGAAACCGTTTTCATTTCTTGCATTCGGACAAGAAACACCTCGAATGGCTCGATTGGATATGTCTGAGCGATCACGTCCGGCCCTCTGAGGCCAGCCATTATCTCGCCCACATCCTGCGGGGCCGGCACCATCGGGGATCGGCCACATCCAAATCTGATGTCGGCAAGCAAGGGATCAAAGCGCATCGGGCTCACACCTGTTTAGAACCGTTCATCCCAATATAGGAAAAGGCCGGCGCTCTTGCACCGGCCTTGTCTGATCCTGAGCGATGAATTGCCGTCAGTCTTGCGGAATCACGCGCAGCGACAATTCCATCAGCTGATCCGGCATCGGATCCGAAGGCGCATTCATCATCAAATCTTCAGCGCGCTGGTTCATCGGGAACATGATGACTTCGCGAATGTTGCTGGTTCCGGCCAACAGCATCACGATCCGGTCGATCCCTGCAGCACAGCCGCCGTGGGGCGGCGCACCGAATTTAAACGCGTTGACCATGCCACCGAACCGCTTACGCACCTCGTCTTCGCCGTAGCCTGCCAGTTCAAAAGCTTTGAACATGATTTCGGGACGATGGTTCCGGATCGCACCCGACACCAGCTCATAACCATTGCAAGCCAGATCGTACTGGTAGCCTTTGACCGCCAGCGGATCTCCGTCCAGCGCTTCCAGACCACCCTGTGGCATGGAAAACGGGTTGTGGCTGAAGTCGATCTTGCCGCTTTCTTCGTCCGCTTCGTACATGGGGAAGTCGACGATCCACGCAAAGGCAAATCGGTTCTGATCCGTCAGTCCTTTTTCCTCACCGATCACGTCCCGCGCCTTGGCTGCGACACGCTCAAAGTTGGACGGTTTCCCGCCAAGGAAGAACGCGGCATCGCCAACGCCCAGTCCAAGCTGTTCACGGATTGCTTCTGTCCGTTCGGGCCCGATGTTCTTGGCCAAAGGACCGGCTGCTTCCATGCCGCCGTCCGCTTCACGCCAGAAGATGTAGCCCATGCCGGGCAGACCTTCTTTCTGAGCAAAGCTGTTCATGCGGTCACAGAACTTGCGGCTGCCGCCGGTCGGCGCCGGGATCGCGCGAATTTCAGTGCCTTCCTGCTCAAGCAGCTTGGCAAAAATCGCGAAACCCGAACCCCGGAAATGCTCAGACACGTCCTGCATTTCGATTGGGTTACGCAGGTCCGGTTTGTCGCTGCCGTATTTCAGCATGGCTTCGGCGTAGGGGATCTGTGGCCAGTCTTCTGGCGCGTCTACTTTCTTGCCGCCGCCGAACTCCTCGAAGACACCCGCAATAACGGGTGCCACGGTATCAAACACGTCCTGCTGTTCGACAAAGCTCATCTCAAGGTCGAGCTGATAGAAATCCGTCGGCGACCGGTCGGCACGTGGATCTTCATCGCGGAAACAGGGCGCAATCTGGAAGTATTTGTCAAAGCCGCTGACCATAATCAGCTGCTTGAACTGCTGAGGAGCCTGCGGAAGCGCATAAAATTTGCCGGGATGCAGGCGCGACGGCACCAGAAAGTCGCGGGCGCCTTCCGGGCTGGATGCGGTGATGATTGGCGTCTGATACTCACGGAACGCCTTGTCCCACATCCGTTTGCGAACGCTGGATACAACGTCGCTGCGCAGCGTCATGTTCTTCTGCATCGCCTCACGGCGCAGATCCAGGTAACGATAGCGCAGACGTGTTTCTTCAGGGTATTCCTGATCGCCAAAGACCATAAGGGGCAACTCGTCCGCTGCGCCCAACACTTCGATGTCCCGCACAAAGACTTCGATTTCACCGGTTGGCAATTTCGCGTTGATCAGGCTTTCGTCGCGCGCTTTAACGTTGCCGTCGATCCGAATGCACCACTCGCTGCGCACCTTTTCCACTTCGGAAAACACGGGGCTGTCCGGATCGCAAAGCACCTGTGTAATACCGAAATGATCGCGCAGATCGATAAAGAGAACGCCCCCGTGATCTCGGATACGGTGGACCCAGCCAGACAGGCGAACAGTGTCGCCAACATGGGATTTGTTCAGATCGGCACAGGAATGGCTGCGGTAGGCGTGCATGGTGCTCCCTTTCACGGGCGATTTCACGTTCGCGCCGATACATACCGGCTGGCCCGCGAAGTCAAGGGAGGCTGCACCAATCAGGCGTTACAATTCGCGACCGTGGTACATTGGATGAGTCCGCGGCTTTGGCCAAAGGTGGCGCAATGCAGCGCCAGCAGACCCAGATTTGGCGATTCCCAAACAAAGTCGGAAGCAAGGCAAAACAAGCCGTGAAAAATGCGACAACGTGGAGCCGCAGAGAATAAACGAAGTGTCAATTTTGATTGACACTCATCATTCTAGTCCAAATTCTGCATCTCGAGTGTAAAGGTGCACGCCTCTTCGCCACAGGCCTCGCATCCGGTTTCCGTGCAGAGCATGGCCGGATGGACCAAAGCGCGAAAAAGCGTTTGAAACAGCGTTTCGTGGAACACGCAAAGCGGCTTGTTCGATCTGGTATCCTTGATTGAGGGATTGCCCACCAAAGAAAGTTGAGAGGTTTTCGGCGCTTCGAAGGTTGCGGAGCCGCCAAACGTCCAGGCATTCTGTGACGCGGATCGGACAAGCATCCATGTCGCCAGCGGCCACGGCAGGCGCCGCAGCATGGTCTTGGCGCTCGCAGGGATACGGTATTCCGCAACGATCGCAGCAGCACGGCGTCCGGCCTCGCGCAGAATTGCTTCACTCTGATCCGAATGAAGATCTCTAACAGATTGATGTATTTCGAAAACTTGTCGTTCTCTTACGTGATCCTGCGGACCGGGCAAGTAACGCATTCCTGCGCCTTGGAACAAGGCATCGCGCGCGACACCACCAACGGTTTCACCCAACACCTCATGCAAAGGAAGCACCATATTTGCGCTCATGAACCCCTTACCACGGGGTGGCCGCAATAGACCTGGCGTCGGCTCTACCATTGACCCGTCCTTTGGCGCGCGTCTGCACGTCGCTTGTTACTGGCGGCTCTTGCCACAAAACCCAACCAGCAACGTGTCCCGGACTTGCTCTAGCCATGCCAATTCGGGGTCACTCGGCAAAATGGCCTTCGCAGAAACGAGCCGCACTGGTCAAAAAAGGCCTATCCCGGATAGAAGCGTGGGTCGGCAAGCTCAATACATATTCAACATTCAAATATGTCACTCAAAGTTTACACTATCAGAAAAAAACTGGGCCGTCCCGCCTTCATTTGTGTCCGCCAAGGCAGAGTCGTGATTATCAGGGCTTGAACGTCACCTGCGCATGTCTATAACCCGCAACAATTTGCGGGCAGGGGGCGACTCTCTGCCCGGCTGCCCCACGCCCAATGACGAGGTCTGCCATGCCCAAACGTACCGATATCAAATCCATCATGATCATCGGAGCCGGGCCCATCGTGATCGGGCAGGCCTGCGAATTCGACTACTCCGGCGCGCAAGCCTGCAAAGCCCTGCGAGAAGAAGGGTACCGGGTCATTCTGGTAAACTCCAACCCGGCAACAATCATGACAGACCCCGGTCTGGCAGACGCCACCTACATCGAACCGATCACACCAGAAGTGGTCGCCAAGATCATCGAGAAAGAGCGTCCCGACGCTCTGCTGCCCACAATGGGTGGTCAGACCGGCTTGAACACTTCGCTCGCGCTGGAAGAGATGGGCGTGCTTGAAGAATTCAACGTGGAAATGATCGGCGCCAAGCGCGAGGCCATCGAAATGGCCGAAGACCGCAAGCTGTTCCGCGAAGCGATGGACCGGCTGGGCATCGAAAACCCCAAGGCAACAATCATCACCGCACCGTTCGAACAGGCGGAAGGCAACACACCGTGGCCTCGCATTCAGGGCATCAAGCGTTCTCGCCTGTTGGACGAAGGCGAAAAACTGGCGCTTGAGGCGTTGGAAGACATCGGCCTGCCTGCTGTGATCCGTCCGGCATTTACCCTCGGCGGTACAGGCGGCGGCGTTGCGTACAATCGCGAAGACTACATCCACTTCTGCCGCTCGGGCATGGATGCCTCGCCCGTGGGTCAGATCCTCGTGGATGAAAGCCTGCTGGGTTGGAAAGAGTACGAGATGGAAGTGGTCCGTGACACGGCCGACAACGCCATCATCGTCTGCTCTATTGAAAACGTCGATCCTATGGGCGTGCACACCGGCGACAGCATCACCGTTGCCCCGGCTCTGACGCTGACCGACAAGGAATACCAAATCATGCGCAACGGCTCGATTGCCGTGTTGCGCGAGATCGGTGTCGAAACTGGCGGGTCCAATGTACAATGGGCGGTGAACCCCGAAAATGGCCGTATGGTTGTCATCGAGATGAACCCACGTGTCTCGCGATCCTCTGCGCTGGCCTCCAAGGCCACAGGCTTCCCGATCGCCAAGATCGCCGCGAAACTGGCCGTGGGTTACACGCTGGACGAGCTGGACAATGACATCACCAAGGTGACCCCGGCCAGCTTCGAGCCAACCATCGATTATGTCGTCACCAAGATCCCGAAATTCGCGTTCGAAAAATTCCCCGGCTCCGAAGCCTATCTGACCACAGCGATGAAATCCGTCGGCGAAGCCATGGCCATCGGTCGCACCATCCACGAGTCGCTGCAAAAAGCGCTCGCCTCGATGGAATCCGGCCTCACGGGCTTTGACGAGGTCGAGATTGCCGGTGCACCGGATAAGGCAGCCGTCATCAAGGCAATTTCGGAACAAACACCTGATCGAATGCGCACGATTGCGCAGGCCATGCGCCACGGCCTGACCGATGACGAAATCCACGGCGCCACCATGTTCGACCCATGGTTCCTGGCCCGGATCCGCGAAATCATCGAAGCCGAAGAAGACGTGAAGGCAAATGGCCTGCCTCAAGACGACAACCGCATGCGCGCACTCAAGATGCTTGGCTTTACCGATGCTCGCCTCGCCAAGCTGACCGGCTTTTCCGAAAGCGATGTCCGCAAGGCCCGCCACGGTCTGGGGGTGACAGCCGTCTTTAAACGCATCGACACCTGCGCCGCAGAATTCGAAGCGCAGACACCCTACATGTATTCGACCTACGAAACCCCGATGATGGGCGAAGTGGAATGCGAAGCGCGCCCCTCGGACCGCAAGAAAGTGGTCATTCTGGGCGGTGGTCCAAACCGCATCGGACAAGGGATCGAATTTGATTACTGCTGCTGTCATGCATGTTTCGCCCTGACCGAGACGGGCTATGAGACGATCATGATCAACTGCAACCCCGAGACCGTGTCGACCGACTACGACACCTCGGACCGTCTGTACTTTGAGCCGCTGACCTTTGAACACGTCATGGAAATTCTGGCGAAGGAAAAGGAAAACGGCACTCTGCATGGCGTGATCGTGCAGTTCGGTGGCCAGACCCCGCTCAAGCTCGCCAATGCGCTGGAAGCAGAGGGCATTCCGATCCTCGGCACCACGCCCGACGCCATCGATCTGGCCGAAGACCGTGAACGGTTCCAGGCGCTCGTTAACCAACTGGGCCTCAAACAGCCCAAGAACGGCATCGCCTCAACGGACGCACAGGCCTTGGCCATCGCCGAAGACATCGGCTTCCCGCTGGTGATCCGCCCCTCTTACGTGCTGGGCGGCCGCGCTATGGAAATCGTACGCGATATGGCGAACCTTGAGCGCTACATCAACGAAGCCGTTGTCGTGTCTGGCGACAGCCCCGTTCTGCTCGACAGCTATCTGTCCGGCGCAGTGGAACTGGATGTGGACGCACTCTGCGATGGCACCGACGTACACGTGGCCGGTATAATGCAGCACATCGAAGAGGCCGGCGTGCACTCGGGCGACTCGGCTTGCTCCTTGCCGCCCTACTCGCTCTCTGATGACGTGCTGGCGCGCATCAAGGAGCAGACAGTCGCATTGGCCAAGGCGCTCAACGTGGTGGGCCTGATGAATGTGCAGTTCGCAATCAAGGACGATGAGATCTACCTGATCGAGGTGAACCCTCGCGCATCGCGGACCGTGCCATTCGTGGCCAAGGCCACCGACAGCGCCATCGCCTCCATCGCAGCCCGCGTCATGGCGGGTGAACCACTGACCACATTCCCGATGCGGGAAGGCCACGCCATGTCGACCGACTATGACACCGATGTGCCAATGGCCGATCCGATGACGCTGGCCGATCCGAACATGCCTTGGTTCTCTGTCAAAGAAGCGGTGCTGCCCTTCGCCCGCTTCCCGGGCGTTGACACCATTCTGGGGCCAGAGATGCGTTCGACCGGCGAAGTCATGGGTTGGGACCGCAGCTTCCCCCGCGCGTTCCTCAAGGCGCAAATGGGTGCAGGCACCGACCTGCCCACCGAAGGCGCTGTGTTCTTCTCGATCAAGAACGACGACAAAACCGCCCAACTGGTGGAAACCGCCCAATTGCTGGTGGACCTCGGCTTCTCGATCGTTGCGACCTCGGGCACGGCCAGCTTCCTTGCCGATAACGGTATCGAGGCGGAAGTGGTCAAAAAGGTCTACGAAGGCCGCCCGAACGTCACCGACATCATGAAAGATGGCGGTATCCAGCTGGTCATGAACACCACCGAAGGCGCCGCAGCGGTCGAGGACTCACGCTCTATCCGCTCCATCGCCCTCTACGACAAAATCCCCTACTACACGACCGCCGCAGGCGCCCATGCCGCAGCGCTGGCCATGCAGGCCCGTGAAGAAGGAGAGTTGGTGGTGAAGTCTCTGCAGGGCTAGGCTAGTGCGCACACTCGCAAAACTGGTCAAAATAACCCAGCCGCAAGATGTACGCGATCAAAACAATTGGGGCTATCGGTAACCCGAACAACACTATTATTGTTGAGTCCGCGATTAGTGCGATCATGGTATTGCGTTCATCTTTCACGCGAACGCAATAGTCTAGTTTGACACAAACTTCTTGGAATATTACGCCTCGAGACTTCTCGAAAGTCTCAGCTATCTTTTGTTCTATCACCTGCAATTTGGCTTTTATACGATCTCTCGTCCAAGCCGAAACTGTCAAATCCGGTGTTTCACCTCGCGTCATCTCTTCAACGACCTTGATCTCTAATTCTTCCAGAGAAACAGTCATCAGCTGATCAATATTTTTCATTTCAACCTCTTATTTGGAGAGTGGTGGATCATCGCCTTGTACTACGACAGAATACGTTTCTTGTTCAAAAAATTTACTGGCCCCACGAGCATCTGAATCAAATGAATAAAGGCAGTGGAGAAGTGATATTTTTTTCCAAAGTTCTTCGTCTGGGGGAAGATAGGTTACGTTGAGGCCCAACCGCTTTGCTTCTCTATGATTAATAACCGATCCATGAGACTTAAAATCATCTCTAGTACACAACTTGCGAACTGTATCTCGCAGCATTTCTTGCTTGTTAGACATCATGCCATCGCGCAAGAGGCTCTCAGCTAACGCGTCAGTCTGTTTTTGAGCGAAGTCAGCAGCTATGGACAGACGAATATCATTAGTCTTCTCTCGATATTCTTTATGACTCAAAATTGATACTGGAATAGGCCCTACTGCTGGTTCGATGGGACCCAGTTCAGAGGTGGCGCCCATTAATATTTCGTCCGCCGCAAGACAAACCAAAGTTCCGTTGCTTTTTGCCCTCAGTGCAACGATGGCTCGAAAGCCTGCTAGAATTTCCTTGAGTGCAGAAGTAATACCTTCAGCCGCGTCTGTTTCACCACCATCAGTTTCAATGAGTATATCTATATTTTGCCCCTGAAATGGGCTAATAACTTCGCTCAAACGCCTAATATCTTCACTTCGTATCTTGGCGTTTAAGAAAGGGCTTGAGAAGTAGACTACGAGCGGACGACCAGTGAGCCGCTGGATATCGCGTATCAAGAGTTGGCGTAGAAATCTATCTTTGTTCTCTGCGAAAAAAAGCGGGCTGTGTGAAGATAGAGTCTCCGACCTAGGCCAAGACTCATCACTATTTAACTTCTGCCGCCACTTTTCTGTTTTCTTCCCACTCATTCTCTTCCTCGCATTCGACCTGCAGCCAATATGGCAGAGTCTCTCCGCGAGGTTGAGGCTTAGCTTTATGAAAAGTAGAATTCAACAGCTTTGGGCGCCGCTTTGGTTGTGCCATTTTTTCAAATAGGTCCATCTTCTCCCCACTTCGCCATTGTCTTGATGACCATTATTTTAGTAACTTTCTACCAGTATTACGTGTGTCTTGCACCATATTTTGAACCGCTGTCGGGTTTTGCTGCGGCTTGCGCCATATCTTACTCAAAAGGGCGGCTTTTCGAGGAAAATATTGTGGCAAATCTGCCACAATTCAAGCCCTGAAAAGATGAAAAAATCGTTAGCCATGAGTACGGTGCATACTGACATATGTTTCAAATGCCGGGACGTGACGGCCGAATTCACACCAACTAACTATCCGCCGACTGAAGTCTTTGGGCCATTCTGTCAGCATGTACATCGGTTGTGCATCCCCTGCCCCCCCTGCTAAACCGCCACCGAACGCAGTCCGGAGGTCCCCATGAGCAAACCCGTCATCCTTACCATTCTTGACGGCTGGGGCCTGTCCGAAGACACCAAAGCAAACGCGCCGCATTTGGCCAAGACGCCTACGATGGACCGGCTCATGGCGACCTGCCCGAACGCTACGCTGATCACCCATGGCCCCGACGTGGGTCTGCCCAAGGGCCAGATGGGTAATTCCGAGGTGGGTCATACGAACATCGGTGCGGGCCGGGTGGTTGCGATGGATCTCGGCGCTATCGATCTGGCGATCGAAGACGGATCATTCTTTGAGAACGCGGCGCTGCTGGACTTCGCTGCACGGGTCAAAGCCGCCAAAGGCCGCGCGCATGTGATGGGCGTGGTCAGCGATGGCGGTGTGCATGGTCACATTGAACATGTCAAAGCCGCGCTTAAGGCGCTCACTGATCAGGGTCTTGAGGTGATCCTGCATGCGATCACCGACGGGCGCGATGTGGCGCCTCAATCCGCCGATGCCTTCCTGACTGATCTCAGCGCCGCCCTTCCTCAGGGCGCACGGATCGGCACCGTGATCGGCCGTTACTACGCCATGGACCGCGACACGCGCTGGGACCGGGTCGAGCAAGCCTATCGGGCCATGATCCTGGGCAAAGGCGAAGCGGCGACGTCGGCCATTGAGGCGGTGGAACAAAGCTATGCCGCAGGCAAAACGGATGAGTTCATCCCGGCGACAGTGATCGGTGATTATGCAGGGTTGGACGAAGGCGATGGATATTTCTGCCTGAATTTCCGTGCCGACCGCGCGCGCGAAATCCTGTCAGCCATTGGCGATCCGGATTTTGACGGTTTTGCACGCGAGCGCCCTGATTTGTCTGCTCTGCTGGGCATGGTGGATTACTCCAAGGCGCATGACGCTTTCATGACCACGGCCTACCCCAAACAGGACATCATCAACACGCTGGGTGAATGGGTAGCCAAGCAGGGCAAATCCCAGTACCGCCTCGCCGAGACAGAAAAATACCCGCATGTGACATTCTTTCTGAACGGCGGGCAGGAACAGCCGGAGCCGGGCGAAGACCGCTTCATGCCCAAATCGCCACAGGTTACCACCTACGACATGCAGCCCGAGATGAGCGCGCCCGAAGTGACCGAGCGTTTTCTTGCCGCCATTGACCATGGCTATGACCTGATCGTTGTGAACTACGCCAACCCGGATATGGTTGGCCACACAGGCGATCTGCAGGCTGCCATGAAGGCTTGCGAAGCGGTGGATGAAGGGTTGGGCCAGGTGGTGTCAAAGCTGGAACAGGTGGGCGGTGCAATGCTGGTGATCGCGGATCACGGCAATTGCGAAGTCATGGTCGATCCTGAAACCGGCGGGCCGCATACGGCGCATACCACGAACCTTGTGCCTGCGATCCTGTTTGGCGGACCGGATGGCTCGGATCTCAAGGCCGGGCGGCTGGCAGACGTGGCGCCCACTTTGCTGGCGCTTATGGGGCTGGACCAGCCCCCCGAGATGACCGGTAAGAGCCTGATCGCATGAAGCATGTCGCGCTGATCTTGTGCCTTTGGTGCAGCGGCGCATACGCCCAATCTGCGGCCGATGCAGCCTCGCAGGCGGCGCGGTCTTTGGAAACAGCCTCAGTGCAACTGGACAAGGCCGACAGCGCCCGTGATCGCGTTGCCGCGCTGACCGATGTTGTGCGTGCCTACGAAGACGGGCTGAGCGCGATGCGGGACGGACTTCGCAAAGCAGCGATCCGCGAAACCGAACTGAGCCGCAAGCTGGCTGCCCAAGAACAGGAAGTTGCCCAATTGCTGGGTGTTCTGACAGCATTGGGTGGGCGGGCACAGCCGCAAACCCTGCTGCATCCCGAAGGCCCCTTGGGAACCGCCCGGTCCGGTATGTTGCTGGCCACGGTGACGCCCGCATTGGCCCAGCAGGCAACTGCCCTGCGCAACGATCTCGAAGAGGTCACGGCCCTGAGGCAAATCCAGCAAAGCGCCGCGAATACTTTGGAGCAGGGCCTTTCTGGCGTGCAGTCTGCGCGCACAGCCTTGTCCAAGGCCATTGCGGATCGCACTGACCTTCCGCGCCGGTTTACCGAAGACGCGGTGCGTACGGCCATTTTGATTGCAGCAACAGAAACGCTCGATGGTTTTGCCAGCGGGCTTAGCCAGATCACCGAAGACGAAGTGCCGCAAAACCTGCCGCGTGTGGCCAACCGCAAGGGAACCTTGGCGTTGCCTGCCCGTGGGACGGTTCTGCGCGGGGCGGGACAGGCGGACGCCGCTGGAGTGAAACGTCCGGGTATCGTTTTGGCAACCGAACCACGCGCAATTGTCATCACGCCAACCGCCGCCACGATCCGCTATAACGGCCCTCTGCTCGATTATGGACTGGTCACCATTCTGGAGCCGCAAAGCGATCTCTTGATCGTTTTGGCCGGCTTGTCCGAAGTCTACGGACGCGCCGGAGAGGTCATTCCCGAAGGAAGCCCAGTGGGGCTGATGGGCGGCAATGTTTCGGACAGCAACACGCTCCTTTCACCAACTGTTGAACAAAACGGCGAAAGGGGTGGCGTCCTGCGTTCGGAAACGCTCTATATAGAGGTAAGAGAAGGCGATGCGCCTGTCGATCCATTGACGTGGTTCGCAACCGACAAAGGATGATTTGGGAATGAGAAAATTCGTCATGGCCGCTGCTGGCGGCACCTTGGCTTCGGTCATTGCGACCACACAGTTCGTTGGCCCCTTGCTGGCCCAGGAAGATAACCGCCCAACCAATGTCTATGAACAGTTGGACCTGTTTGGCGACATCTTTGAACGCATCCGCGCACAGTATGTCGAAGAAGTGGACGAAGCCGACCTGATCGAAGCTGCGATCAATGGCATGTTGACCTCGCTTGATCCGCATTCGAGCTATCTTCCACCGGACGACGCGGCCGACATGCGTGTGCAAACGCGCGGCGAATTTGGTGGACTTGGAATCGAAGTCACTCAGGAAGACGGCTTTGTGAAAGTTGTCTCTCCTATTGACGACACCCCGGCCGATGCCGCTGGCATCGAAGCCGGCGATTTCATCACCCACGTCGATGGCGAAAGCGTTCTTGGCCTTACACTGGACGAAGCGGTCGACATGATGCGCGGTCCTGTCGGATCAGAAATCGTAATCACTGTCGTTCGCGAAGGCGAAGACGAGCCCTTCGATGTCTCAATCATTCGCGACACGATCAAATTGACCGCCGTTCGGTCCCGCGTTCAGGGCGAAACGGTTGTTCTGCGCGTAACGACATTTAACGATCAGACCTTCCCCAACCTGTCGGCCAAGCTGGCAGAGCGGGTCGAAGAAGTGGGTGGTATCGATGCAGTCAACGGGTTCGTTCTGGATCTGCGCAACAACCCCGGCGGTCTGCTGACACAGGCAATCCGGGTATCGGATGCCTTCCTCGAAAAAGGCGAAATCGTCTCGACCCGTGGTCGCAACCCGGCGGATGGTGATCGCTTTAACGCGACGCCCGGCGATCTGGCACAAGGCAAACCGCTTGTGGTGCTCATCAACGGTGGCTCCGCGTCAGCTTCGGAAATCGTTGCGGGCGCCTTGCAGGATCATCGCCGCGCCATCGTGGTCGGCACCAAGAGCTTTGGTAAGGGATCTGTGCAGACCGTCATGCCCCTGCGCGGCGACGGCGCAATGCGCCTGACCACAGCCCGCTACTATACGCCATCGGGCCGTTCCATTCAGGCATTGGGTGTGTCCCCTGACATCGTTGTTGAACAGCCCCGTCGCCAGCCCGAGGCCGAGGAGGAGGAAGACAACAACGTATTCTCCCGCTCCGAAGCGGATTTGCGCGGCAGCCTCGACAATGACAGCCTGACCGAAGAAGAAATTCGCCAGATCGAAGCCGATCGCGAAAAGGCCGAAGCCGCAGCAGCCCTGCGCGAAGAGGACTATCAGCTGGCCTACGCCATCGACATCCTCAAGGGTCTGTCCGCTTTGGGCCCGAAAGAGTAAGCGCCAACACCGCCTTGGCAAAACGAGGGCCGAAATCTGTGATGGATTTCGGCCTTTTTTATTTCAGAGGACACTCATGACGCCAGAACAGATCGCACAACTGCCTTACCGCCAGAACGTTGGCGTGATGCTGATCAACACGGTTGGCCATGCTTTTGTCGGCCAGCGGCTGGACAGCGATATCTCAAGCCCGGCTTGGCAGATGCCACAGGGCGGGATCGACAAGGGCGAAAGCCCACGCGACGCCGCCCTGCGCGAGCTGGAGGAAGAAACCGGTGTGCTGCCATCACTTGTGACCGTCGAGGCCGAGACAAAAGGATGGATTCCTTACGATCTTCCCCATGACCTCGTTCCGAAAATCTGGAAGGGTCGGTTCAAAGGGCAAGAGCAGAAATGGTTCCTGCTACGATTTCACGGCAAGGACGAACAGGTGAACATTCAGACCCAACACCCGGAGTTCTCGCATTGGCAATGGCTGCATCCGCAGGACGTTCTGGCGCAGATCGTCCCCTTCAAACGGCATGTGTACGAACAGGTCATTCAGGAATTTCAGGGGCATTTGTGATGCGGAACCTCTTGTTCAGTCTTGCTGTTGTTCTGGCCAGTCCGGCCTTCGGCCTGAGCTGTTTGCCGCCCGATATCGCATCCGATTTCAAGTACGCCAATGACTCGGAAGACATCTGGGTCGTGGTCGAAGGCACTGTTCGTTTCGACGAAAAGAAGCTGCCCAAGGTCAATATGAAACGGCAGGACAAGACGCCACCTCACACCGATATACCCGCGCGTTTCAAAGGAAAGTCGCTCTCGGACACTGGTTTTGACCGAAGGTTCGAAACCCCGATCACACTGCGTATTCAGTGTTTCGGACCATGGTGCGGCGGAGCAAGCAGCGGTGCGAACTATCTGACTTTCCTGAAGAAGGAAAAAGGCAGCTACGTGATGATGGCCGATCCTTGCGGCGGCATGACCTATCCCGGCGGCTCTGATGACCTGCGCAAAAAGGTTCTGTCCTGCTTTCAGGGCAAGGCCTGCGATTCCGAACCGCTCCGCTAAACGCGTACACTGCGATCAAAACGGCACGATGGTCCGCTTGGCCATTTCTGAGAACTGTTCCAGGTGTGGTGCGCAGGCAGGTCCGGCAGGGGCTGGTGTCGCATGGCTTTGGCCGATTGCCTGCTGACGAACGACTGAAATGGTTCGGGTCTGATCTTGATGCGATTGCAGGGCAGCCGGGCGATCAGGCGTTTCTGTTTGGGCTTGTTCCCTGCGCTGTCGCTGCCTGCGTCATGCCATTCCTCTGTGTGCTAGATCGATTGCCATCAGACACGCAATTGCGGCGCGCCGTGCGTTCTAATGCACGGCTTATGGCCTATGTGGCGCGTAGGCGCGCTGCACTTTAACCCCGTACGATCACTTGCGACGCTGCCGCGTAACCTTGCGCTTGGTCTTGGCGTCTTTCTTTTTCGCCTTTGCCTGCTTGCGTTTGGGGCCAGAGCCAGATTTTCCCCGGCTCTTGCCACCTGGTCTGCCACGACCTCTACCCCGTCCAGAAGGAACGACGCTTTCGTAGGCTTCATCTTCGATTTCCAACATCTCGAAGGCGATGCCACCGGTGACCGGTGCCGCCTCGACCAGCTTGACCCTTGCCCGCATGCCAAGCGCAATAATGCGCCCAGTGTCCGACCCCATCAGGGTGCCCGCATCCCGGTCAAAATGGAAATATTCCCGTCCCAGCGTACTGATCGGAACCAGTCCATCTGCACCGGATTCATCTAGCTTTACGAAAACGCCAAATTTGGCAATTCCGCTGATCCTTCCAGTGAATTCCGCGCCCACACGATCCGACAGGAACGCAGCGAGATAGCGATCCGTTGTATCGCGCTCCGCCATCATGGATCGGCGCTCGGTGTCTGAAATATGCTGGGCGGTTTGCTCCAATCCCTCGATTTCGTGCGGCGTAAGCCCGTCATCTCCCCAACCATGGGCCGTGATCAAAGCACGATGCACGATCAGATCCGAATAGCGCCGAATGGGCGACGTGAAATGCGCATAGTTCTGAAGCGCCAAACCAAAATGCCCAAAATTCTTGGGGCTGTAGTAGGCCTGTGTCATGCTGCGCAGCGTCGAGATATTGATAAGCTCAGCATCATCACTGCCCGCCGCATCGTGCAAAAGCTTGTTCAGATGGGCCGTCTTGAGCACCTGACCCTTGGCCAGCGTGAACCCGGCAGACGCCGCCGTGTCGCGCAGGCTTTCCAGCTTGTCGTCCGGCGGTTCTTCGTGAACGCGGAACAGCAAAGGGGTCTTCTTGGCGATCAGGGTTTCAGCCGCAGCGACATTGGCCAAGACCATGCACTCTTCGATCAAACGGTGCGCATCCAGACGTTCAGAAAAGTCCACGGACTGCACTTTGCCGTCGTCATCCAGAACGACCTTACGCTCTGGCAGGTCCAGATCAAGCGGCTGACGTCGATCCCGTGCAGAACGCAAGGCAGCATAGGCCGCGTACAATGGCCGGATAATCGGGCTGACCAAATCAGCTGTACGCTCGTTTGGCGCGCCCTCCATCGCGGCCTGCACCTCTTGGTAATTGAGCGAGGCAGGCGACCGCATCAATCCGCGGTGAAACCGGTGCGACAGCTTGTTGCCATCGCTGTCCAGCTTTATTTCGACCGCGATACAGGCACGCGGTACACCCTCATGCAGGCTGCACAAATCCCCAGACAACCGATCGGGCAGCATCGGCACAACGCGATCGGGGAAATAACTGGAATTGCCGCGCTTGCGCGCCTCGCGATCAAGCGCCGTGCCCGGTTGCACGTAGTGCGCCACGTCGGCAATGGCGACCCACAGGATATGACCGCCCTTGTTCTTGGGGTCATCATCCGCGCAGGCGTAGACCGCGTCATCGTGGTCCCGCGCATCGTGTGGGTCAATCGTGACCAAGGGCATGTCGCGCAAATCTGTGCGGTTCTTCATGCCAGCCGGTTTCATACCATCCGCTTCGGCCAGCACCTCGGGCGGGAAATCATCCGGAATTCCGTGCTGGTGAATTGCAATCAACGATACGGCGCGCGGCGCGGTCGGATCGCCGAGGCGCAGAGTGATGCGGGCTTTGGGCAGTCCCATACGTCCCTTGGGCCCGGCCTGCTCCCCTTCGACCAATTCGCCATCTTTGGCGCCGCCGGTTGCATCGGGGGCCACCATCCACTCACGGTCTGATCCTTTGTCGATCGGCAGAATGCGCCCACCTTCGGCACCCTTGCGGAAAATGCCTACCACCTTGCGCGGGCTGGTCCCAATGCGGCGGATCAGGCGTGCTTCGTAGTTGTGATCTTCCTCATGCACCACCTGCAGACGCGCGAGTATGCGGTCGCCTTCACCCAGCGCCGGATCAGATTCGCGGGGCACATAGAGCACAACAGGTTCCACACCCTCGCCGTGCCATTCCATGGGCTTGGCAAAGAGATCACCGCTGCTATTCGGTTCAAGCATCTGCAGCACACTGACCGGAGGCAACCGATCCGGGTCGCGATAGGTTTGCTTACGCTTTTCCAGATGCCCTTCTTCTGCCAACTCCTTAAGCATGCGTTTGAGATCGATGCGCGCAGCGCCCTTGATGCCAAAAGCCTTGGCAATGTCTCGTTTCGCGGTGAGGGTCGGGTTTTCGGATATCCAGTCGAGAATATCCGCCTTGCTTGGCAGCTTTGTCATGCTTCTGCCCTAACATGCGCGCAAGGTGGCGTCATCCACTGAAACCACTAGATCCGGCCGAGATCTTCCGCCGTATCCACATCAACCAATTCATCCACCAGAGCAATTCGAGCGCCACGCAAAGACGCCATTGAATCGGCCAGCGCATTGGCCGAAGACCATCGCACACCAGCGAACAAACCGGCGGGTACATGCGCGGCATTGTGAACGCCGACCAACCAATAGCCACCATCATCTGACGGACCGAAAACAGCATCATGATCCCCCAGCGCCCGAAAGGCCCGCCAGATGGCCGCAGGTGTGATGCTAGGTATGTCCGCACCAATCACGCAAACCGGGCCGGGCGGCGCAGCGCGCATCATCCGGGCCATGCGATCACCCAGATTTCCGGGACCTTGTGGCAAACGTTCGTATTGCGCGGGAAAACACCGGCTGTTCACGGCGCCGTCCGGCGCCACGGCCAAAACAACATCCCAGCGGGGATCGCTCAGTTTGCGCAGCAATCGGCGCACCGCATGGCGAAACCACCACGCAGACGCCGTCAGACCAATATCGCGACCCAGGCGGGTTTTTACCCGGCCTGCACGCGGTTCCTTGACCATGATGATCAGCGTTCGGTTCACAGCGGGCGCACCATGTCGCGATGTGGAATCCCCGCATCGTCGTATTGGTCACCACGAGCTTCGAAACCCAACTTCTCATAGAACGGAATAGCATGGTCCTGCGCGCTCAAATATGCCTGCGTCAGCTTTGGGGTCCGGGCAAATAGCGTAAGACTGGCATCGATCAAAGCTTCGCCCAATCCGCGACCGCGATAGGATTTGAGAACACAGATCCGCCCGATCTTTCCGGTCGCACCATCATACAGCAACCGCGCCGTGGCGACCGGTTGATCTCCGTCGCGAACCAAAAGATGCGTTGCCTCTTGGTCCAGATCATCCCATTCGTCAGCCTCGGCGATGCCTTGCTCTTCAATGAAGACCGCGCGACGCAGAGCATGGCAGGCGTCAATGTCCTGCGTGGTCTCAATCTGGAAACTCATGCAAAATAGTCGCGCAAAATGCGTCCGTAGATCGACTTCAGCTGGTGAATTTGCGCCACTTCCACCCGTTCATCAACGGCGTGCATGGTTTTCCCAACAAGCCCGAATTCCACCACAGGGCAATGGTTCTTTACGAACCGCGCATCCGACGTCCCACCCGTCGTGGAAAGCTCGGGGACCTGATTTGTTTCGACCTGCACAGCCTGACCAATCAAATTGGACAACGGTCCGGGTGGCGTCAGGAAGCTTTCACCGGAAATCTTGATTTTGACCTCGGTTTGCGTGCCAAACTCTTTGTCCACGGCCGCAGCCTCTTGGTGCAACCACTGGGAAAGATCCGCGCCGCTATGCGTGTCGTTGAACCGGATATTCACACAGGCAGTTGTCTCGGCTGGAATAACGTTGGTTGCGCTATTGCCGGTCTCGATGCTGACCAGGGCAAGGGTCGAGGCATCAAAGTGGTCTGTGCCTTCATCCAAGACATGAGAGCAAAGCCGGTCTGACAGACGGGCCACCGCTGGCATCGGATTCAATGCGCGGTGCGGATAGGCCGAATGCCCCTGTTTGCCCCGTACCGTGAACCATGCTGTCAAGGAACCGCGGCGGCCAATCTTCATCATCTGCCCCATGTAGTCAGGGCTGGTCGGCTCTCCTACGAGGCATACAGACATTTGCTCGCCCTGTTCCTGCATCCAATCCAGCAGGGCCACAGTTCCATCAACGGCATCGCCCTCTTCGTCTCCGGTGATCGTCAGGATCACGGCCCCTTCGGGTGGCGTTTCGCGCACAAATTCGACCGCAGCAGCAGCAAAGGCCGCGACGCCTGATTTCATGTCAGTCGTTCCGCGCCCGTACATGAAGCCATCGATGATTTCCGCGCCAAAAGGATCCTGGGTCCAATCTTCGATGCGGCCCAAAGGCACGACATCCGTGTGACCATTGAAACC
The DNA here is from genome assembly GCA_020630695.1 of Paracoccaceae bacterium. Lineage (GTDB taxonomy): Bacteria > Pseudomonadota > Alphaproteobacteria > Rhodobacterales > Rhodobacteraceae > Thalassococcus_A > Thalassococcus_A lentus. Next base: position 73,250 of record JAHDIS010000003.1, read on the forward strand.
AAAACTCCGGTCTGCTCCCTTATCGCCCCAACGAGCAAACAAATTGCTGACACCGCCTCGATCAACACGGGCGCAAAAGAAGCCTGCGTCTTCCAGCAGCGCTCGCAGTAAGACCAATGCACCGCCTTCCTCTGGCGTCACCGAAGGGCAGCGAACCAGAGAAGCGGTCAATTCAACTGGGCAAATGGGTGATGTCATCTAGCAAGCTCCGGCGATTTTGCCACAGGGCTAACGCGCAGAGCCGCCAATGGCAAATGTGACAGAAATACATCGCGAATTCGGCCATTTAGGGGCCGCAACCATGAGTTTTGATTCACAAACACAAGCATTGCGTGCTAAGAAAAATTATAAAACAACAAAAATGCCGTAGGCAGGCGAGCAGATACACCCGCAAATCAAGAGGCCAAAAAGGCCCGTTTGCAAGGGAACCCATGCCTTCGGTCGGAGAGTGAGTCAGGCATGGTTGCAGCGTCCGAGCTGCCGATCAACATCAATGCCAGTGCAATCCAGATGGCGCAAACCATCATGGGTGACGGTGTTACTGTTGTCTCGGCCAGTTACACAGGAGACGGTCGGTCTTCGGGTATCTATTCTGATGGACTGGCGACATCGCCCGGCGTGACGCCTTCGGATACGGGGGTTATCCTGTCGACAGGACGCGCCCAGGATTTCACAAACTCTTCGGGCCAATCGAACCAAAGCAGCAACACCAGCACAAATACGTCCGGACCGAATGGAAACCCGCAGTTCAATGCGGCCGCCGGGACACGCACGTACGACGCGTCCTATATCGACATTGATTTTATTCCCACCGGATCGACCATGACGATCCAGTTTGTGTTTTCGTCAGAGGAATACCCAGAGTTCCAGAACTCAGTTTATCAGGATTTTGTAGGCGTTTGGGTGAACGGCGCACAAGTCGACATGACAATTGGCGACGGTGACATTGATCCAAACAACCTGAACGCCAACAGCAACGAAAATCTGTTCTTCGACAACACCAACGACGACTACAACACCGAAATGGACGGTTTTACCGTGACCATGACATTGACCATGAATGTCACACCCGGTGTTGTGAACTCGATCCGGATTGGCGTCGCGGATGTTGGAGACTCAAGCTACGACTCGAACCTGCTGATCGCAGCCGACAGCGTGCAGACGGTTCTTGTCGCGCAAGATGACAGTGTCGAAATCTATCCCAATGGCACCAAGACGATTGACGCGCTGGCCAATGACGACAATGCCACCGGCGGCACGCTAACGATCACTCATATCAACGGCGTTGCAGTATCGGCTGGCGACACCGTGACCTTGAATACGGGCCAGCAGGTCACGCTGAATGCCGATGGAACGATGACAATCACCGGTGATGGTGACGTCGAAACGGTGAACTATACCTACACGGTCGAAAGCTCTACCGGTCAATCCGATGTCGGCTTTGTAACGGTTGAATCCGTGCCCTGTTTTGTGGCTGGAACTTCGATTGCCACCCCCGACGGCCCGCGTGCCGTCGAAGACCTGCGGGCAGGTGATATTGTTTTGACCCGTGACAACGGTCCACAGGAAATACGCTGGCGCGGCGAGCGCATCATCGAAGCCACCGGGGCTTTGGCACCGGTCCGTATTTCGGCAGGCGCCATGGGTGATCACGCGGCAGTACTGGTGTCCCCACAACACCGGATACTGGTACAGGACGTGATGGCCCACCTGCTCTTTGAAGATCCCGAGGTTCTGGCCGCGGCAAAGCATCTTGTGAACGACAGTTCGATCCGCGTGGTTGAAGGCGGAACCGTTCACTATGTGCACTTGCTGTTTGATCAGCATGAGTTGATTTGGGCCAATGGTCTGCTCAGCGAAAGCTTCTTGCCCGGGCCACAAACATCCGGTTTGTTCGAGGCGGAAACACTGGCCGAGATCGTGTCTATCTTTCCTGAACTCGACCCAGGAACGGGTGAAGGCTACGGTCCACCCGCCAGGCGCATCCTGCAGGGCTATGAGGCACGCATGCTTGCGAATGGGTTCGCGGCATGAGCTGGATTGCCATAGCCGGACAAGAACGATCCTGGGTATGCCCCAAGACTTTCAACCAGCCTAACAGCCATCTGATGCCGCGTGGCTCGATTATGATCGAGACCCGGCTGTCCCCCGATGGCAGACCCCAAACTCTTTTGTCTTATCAACGTCAGCACCCTTGGGCCGGGTCAATTTCTTTCAGGGCAGTTCCCGGCGGCGGCATCGTTCTGGTGATGACGCAGGGAAGCGAAGTTTTCCACACCGTCCTGCAACATGACTATGACGCCCGCGCCGATGTGTTGCGCATCACGTTTGTCTGGGACAGCGAGCGCCGGTTTGGCCGGGTCGCGGTTGAAAAACCCGACAGTGATGTCGTGGTGCTGCAGGACACACCGCCGCCGCCGCCAATGTTGACCGAAGACATCCATACGCTGGCGCGGCGCCCCCAACTGATTCAAAAAGATCCAGATGTGGTGTTTTTCGCGGTATCCGACTCTGTTGAACCGGTCGGTCCGATGCCCACGTTGTCCGCGCAGGTGCCTGTTCTGACCTCACAAGGCTATCGCCGGATTGGCGATCTGCAATGCGGCGATCTGGTTCAGACGCGAACCTCGGGGCAGGTTCCAGTTCTGCAACGGGTGTCCCGCAGACTGCCAGCATTCGGATCCTTCCGACCTGTCCGCCTCCGGGCGCCCTATTTCGGCTTGGAGCGAGACATGGTTGTCTCACCACAGCAAAGGCTGGTGATCGGCGGGTCCGAGGTCGAATACATTTTCGGCAGGCAGGCCGTTTTGATCCCGGCCCATAGTCTGGTCAACGGATTTGCGGCAGTTCATGAAGACAATCATATGACGGTTAGGTATCACAACCTGCTACTACCCGGGCACGAACCGGTCATCGCATGCGGGGCCGAGGTAGAGAGCCTCTATATTGGCCGGCTGCGACGCCGCAAGGACATGCTGGAGCAATCCATTCTGGCAAACTGCCCCAAGTCATTGTTGCCGGAACATGCACGCGCGGGTTTGCAAACGTTGAAGTCGTTCGAGGCAATCATTCTGGCCGAAGCCAGAGCAGCCTGACAAGACGACCAGCCCGGCGTTCTCCGCCTATGCCTTGGGTTTCTTTGCGCCTTCACCGCCGTCATAAAACGGTGTGACCTGTGCCACGATGACCGCGTTTTCTTGTAGTGCGCGATCCATCAGATCCTGTTCGTCTTCGCCGATTTCGTGACCCTGCGCCACGCGTTCCTCGGCTGTCCCGTAGCCCGTCACGTCCAATGGTGCCATGTCGGCCTGTTTGAGTATCGCGACGGTTTCGCGGACGGCCTCGGCTTCGTCGACGCCGCTCGCATAACACATAAGGGCAGCGCCGGTTGCCTTCTTGGGCAGACCGTCCCCAGATTTGCGTCCTACTTCAACCAAGAGCGTATAGACCTGCTGGCGTTTGGTTTCTTTCTTTTTGGTCATTCTGTCTCCGACTCTTTCCAGCGGGATTTCGCGGCCCAAAAGGATGAGAAAATCAGCACGGCCTGAATGGGGATAAACCCAACCGCAAACATGGCCGCAATCGTGGCCCACAGTGGAAAGTTCATTGAGGTCGCCAAGGATTGAAACGGGCCCCAAAGCAAACTGAAAACCGCGGCCAGACACAACCCGTCGAACACGACAGGCAGCCATGCGCCGGGCCAACTCGGGCGGACCCCTTTTGCCAATCGGGACTTGGCCAGCATCCGGGACAGGATCATTTGCAGCGAATGTAGGTTCGCGCCCAGCCTCGCGACAGGACGGCAACGCCGTCGAAGGTCGGATAGACCATCATGCGCTCGGTCCAGTCTTCCCCTTCGCCGGTGCACTTGGCGTCGTAGAGATATGTGCCATCCATGCCGCGAACAGAAACCGGGTTGGTCAAATTGCAGCGGCTTTCAACAAACGCGATCTGATCGCCGGCAATCGTAATCGCACCATCGCTATAGGCCTGCGGATCACAGGCCTGTGCCGGGTTCAGATCCGGCCAGTAATACCGGCCGTCCAAAGACTGCGCCGACAACGGCGCAGCCAAGGCAGTCAGAATAAAAGCCAGACGAACCATTAGTCGCGCAACAGTTCGTTGATACCAGTCTTTGAGCGGGTCCGTTCATCGACGCGCTTTACGATCACGGCACAATAGAGGTTGATGCCATTCTTGGACGGCATCGACCCCGCAACCACCACCGAATAGGGCGGAACTTCGCCATACATGACTTCGCCGGTTTCGCGATCAACGATCTTGGTCGATTGCCCGATGAACACGCCCATGCCAAGCACCGAACCTTCACGGATGATGCAGCCTTCGACCACTTCTGAACGCGCGCCGATAAAGCAGTTGTCTTCAATGATGGTCGGACCCGCCTGCATTGGTTCGAGAACACCGCCAATGCCAACGCCGCCCGACAGGTGCACGTTCTTGCCGATCTGCGCGCAAGAGCCAACCGTGGCCCATGTGTCGACCATGGTGCCTTCGTCAACATAGGCACCCAGGTTCACGAAGGACGGCATCAGGACAACACCCGGCGCGATGAAGGCCGACTTGCGAACTACACAGTTTGGAACAGCCCGGAAGCCAGCGGCCTTCCACTCGGCATCGCCCCAGCCTTTGAATTTGCTGTCGACCTTGTCCCACCAACCGGAACCCTGAGGACCACCGTCCTGCTGTTCCATGTCCTTGATCCGGAAGCCCAGCAAAACCGCTTTCTTGGCCCACTGGTTCACATGCCATGTTCCGTCGCCCTGGCGTTCAGCAACCCGCAAAGACCCACTGTCGAGTGCATGGAGCGTGTCTTCGATTGCTTCGCGCTGTTCGCCTGTGGTGGCTGGCGTGATTGTGTCGCGCGCCTCCCAGGCGGCTTCGATAGCAGCTTCGAGCTGTGCATTGGACATGGCGGTCTCCATCGGCATCCGGTTAAAACTCTGGGCGCCTTAGACACGAAACCGCCATGCTGCGCAATCGCCACGGTTCTTAGACCGCGAACTTAGCGACCTGCTGCGTGCTCATGCAATTGGCACAAGACGCAGCCGGAAATCTGGCTTGCCGCGAACAAAGCGTATCAGACAGAGCTTCGAGGTCTTGCACACTGCGCAAATCACGGATGTTCAGGCCAAAGTGGTCTTCAACAAAGTTGCAAGGCGCAATCGTTCCTTCTTCGTCAATGAACCAGAAGTCCTGTGCCACCCCGCAGCGCCCGATCGCCAAAGGTCGGTCCAAGGTAGTATCGCCGATGCGGCGGACATAAGGATCACCCCCTAAAAGGGTCGTGCCCTTTTGCACCAATTCAGAACGCAAGCCAGGAACAAGGCCCGCCAGCCGCGTGGCATCAGCCGGGCGCAGTCTGTTCATTGGAAAAAACTCAGGCCGGTCGCGCCCACCAAGCTGGTTGAATGTGATTTCCTCGATACCCCAGTCCGCAAGCGTGTGACACAGCTCGGCAAAGCGACCAAGGTTGCGCCGCATCAGGACGATATTGGCGCGCAACCGGCAAGACACGCCCATGGATTCCCGTTCTTCACGCAGTTTGGAAATACCCACGCGCAGTTTTTCAAAAGCGCCCCGCCATCCGCGCAATCCATCGTGCACGTCTTCGAAACCATCAATACTCAGAGTGATCTCGTCAAAGCGGTCCAGCAACAATTGCCGGACTTTCGCAGAGCCAAGCGTCGTTCCATTGGTTGTCAGACTTTGGCCCAACCCCGCTTTTTGCGCCGCTGCGGAAACCTGCGGCAAGGCTTTCCACAAGGTCGGCTCTCCACCAAGCCAACTGATGAGGTGGCGCCGTTCGCTGCCTGCCTGTTTCTGCGCCAACAGATCAACAAAACGAAACACCTCTGCTTCGTCGACCTGCCGACGGGCAAAGCGCAGACGCTTGTCGTAGGCGCAAAAAGGACAGGCCAGATTGCAATGGTCGAGAACGCGCCAAACCACGACAAAGGGATTTTGTTTCAGGTTTACGGACATGACACTTCCCCTAACTTGTAAATTGCAATTTGCAAGTTGCATATTAGTGAGCCCTGTGTCAACTGATTCCATGACCAATTTTCCGATGCCTATCCTGACCGTAGATATTGCTCTCTTGGCTCTCGCCCCTGAGGGGCTGCTTGTCGGGACAATGACGCGGGGCAGCGCGCCGTTCGCTGGCCAACAAGCGCTGCCCGGGGGATATGTCCATACCGACGAAGACCAAGACACCGAAGCAACCGCTCGGCGTGTGCTGCTGGAGAAACTGGGATTGCGCGATATCCTGTGTGAGCAAGTCGCGACTTTTTCGAGCGCAGACAGAGATCCGCGCGGCTGGTCAGCTTCTGTGACGTACTTTGCCGTCATTTCGTTGCAGGATTTCGAATCCGTCGACCAGGCAACCAATCTGAAATGGGTCCCGCTCACCAACCCCGGAAAGCTGGCTTTTGATCATGCCGAAATCTGCCAACACGTGCATCGGCGCATTCAATCAAAGGCCATTTATTCAACTTTGCCCGCCTGGTTCCTGCCAAAAAATTTCACCCTGGCTGAACTACGCCAGACATATGAGCGGCTCAGCGGGCAAAGCCTGAACGACAGCGCATTTCGCCGCAAAGTCCGGGAATTGGACATGTTGGTCGAAGTCGAAGGCGCCAAGAGCAAAGACACCGCGCGCCCTGCGCAGTTGTACCGCCTCAAAGAAGCAAAGTTGACGGATTTCGACCGGAAAATTTGATTGTATAAGGCGCGCTAATTTTAGTTTGCCAGCGGATCCGGCGCGATGTTCCCACCGCAAACCAGAACAGCCACCCTTTCGCCGGCGGAGGGCACATAAGCACCACACCGCAGTGCGGCCAAAGCACAGGCCCCCGCAGGCTCAACCAACTGCCTGTGCGCGCGCCACAGCACCGATTGCGCATCCTCGATGGCCTTATCAGGAACCAATGCCACCGAGGTGCCCGACGCCTTGGCCAAATCAAAACAAATGGATCCAATCCTGCGGGCGCCCAGAGCATTCGCAGCAACGCCCGATATCGGCACGTCCACGGGCTCCCCGGCCTTTAGCGCCGCATCCAGAGCATTACAGGTCTCCGGCTCGACAGCGATGATTTTGCGTGCGCCGTGCCCTTGCGCCCAAGCAAGCGCCCCCGCAATCAACCCGCCGCCACCAACAGCGATCAAAACAGTATCGGCCGTCAGCCCCTGATCTTCCCATTCGCGCAAGACCGTGCCCTGCCCCGCAACAGTCAGTTGCGCATCATAGGGATGAACCTGCATCGCTCCGGTTTTCTGTTCATATTCGGCGGCCATCGCAGCCGCATCTGCATATTGCCCGGGCACCACCGTCAAATCTGCACCCGCACTTTCAATCAGGGCAATTTTCGCGGGCCCGGCGATTTCAGGAACAAAAATCCGGGCCGCATAGCCCAAAGACCGCGCGGCGTAAGCAACCGCTGCACCGTGATTGCCACCAGATGCCGCAACGATGCCAGCACTGGGCACGTCTGATCCGATCAGCGTATTGAACGCGCCCCGTGTCTTGAAGCTGCCCATATGCTGCGTTTGCTCTAACTTCAGATCGACCGGAGAATCCCAAACGGCGTCTGATGTCATGACAGGCGTGACCTGCACATGTCCCTTGATGCGCCCGGCTGCGAGTTCGATCTGCTGTGTCCAATCCATTGGCATTGCCCCCTGAGCTACTGGCGCTTGGAATCAGGACGCTATAACTCTGGGGCACAGCGAACAAGGAAGCACATTATGAAAGACGACCGCCGCAGCCCGTTTCGTGACGCGGGAACCGACAGACATGCCGCCGAAGGTGTGCCGCGCACACCACAAACTACAAACCCGGCGTACCGTCTGGCCTTTGCCGACGAAGATTTCATGTGCCGGGACGAATTGCGTCCGGTTCGTTTGCAGCTGGAACTTCTGAAGTTCGAAATGCTTTTGGATGAGCACGGCATCGACAGCACGATTGTGCTGTTTGGTGGCGCGCGCATTCCCGCGCCCGATCAAAAGGACAAAGCGCGCACCAAAACACTGGCGGACCTGTCCCGGTTCTACGATGAAGCCCGGTCCTTCGCGGCGCTCATGACGCGTAAATCGCTGGAGACCGGAAGCCGTGACTACGTGGTCTGCACGGGTGGTGGCCCCGGTGTAATGGAAGCCGGCAACCGCGGGGCCATTGACGAAAACGGGGTCTCTATCGGATTGAACATCGTGCTCCCGCATGAACAGGCACCAAACGAATACGTGACACCGGACCTGTCGTTCAATTTTCACTATTTCGCGATCCGCAAAATGCATTTCTTGATGCGGGCGCGGGCCATCTGCGTTTTCCCGGGCGGATTCGGCACACTCGATGAGTTGTTCGAAGCGCTGACACTGATCCAGACAGGCCGCATGAAACGTGTGCCGTTCCTGCTCTTTGGCCGCGCCTTCTGGGAAAGTATCATCAATTGGGATGCGCTGTCGGAAGCAGGCACCATCAGTGCCGAAGACCTCGACTTGTTCCGGTTTGTGGAAACCGCCGAAGAAGCCGCAGAGATCATCGAAAACTGGAGCCCGGCGCCTGCCCGCGATGGCATTCCCGGACGGTGACCTGAAAAACGGTCTTTGAGACTGTCAGGAAGTCGCGGGCGTCAGTGACGTTTCGCGGCTTCCAGCAAAGAGCCCTGCTCAACCCAGCGGCCAATGACTGTTCGGGCTGCTTCAACGTCATTCTCGTCGATCGCAGTGCGCAGATCCTTGAGAGCAGTCGCCATTTCGAATTCGGACAAATAGCCTTCCTGTGCGCGCAGGATCTTGTTGTGCGGCGTCGTCAGCATGTCGGGCTCGATCAACAACTCTTCGTGCAGTTTCTCACCGTCCCGCAGCCCCGTGACCTTGATCTCGATATCCCCGTCAGGGTTGCGCCCATCCTTGACCGTATAGCCAGCGCCTTCGATCATCTGCTGCGCCAGCCGTTTGATCGGAACCGGCTTGCCCATATCGAGCACAAAGACTTCGCCACCGTGCGCAAAAGAGCCCGCCAGCAGAACCAAGCGTGCCGCTTCGGAAATGGTCATGAAGTAGCGTGTCACTTCACCATGGGTAAGCGTGACAGGACCGCCGCGTGCGATTTGTTCTTCGAACAGTGGAATGACCGAACCGCTCGAGCCCAGCACATTGCCAAAGCGTACCATCGAAAACCGCGTGCCAACGCTGCGTGTTGCCAGATCCTGTACGATCAGTTCAGCCAGACGCTTGGACGCCCCCATAACGTTCGTGGGGCGCACAGCCTTGTCCGATGACACAAGGATGAAACGATCAACACCCGCGTCGCGCGCGGCGTCCGCCAGAATCTTTGTACCGATAACGTTGTTCTGAAGCCCTGCAATCGGGTTGCGCTCAACCAAGGGCAAATGCTTGTAAGCCGCCGCATGCAAGACAACCTCAACATTGTTCTGCACCAGCGTTTCGCGCACCAGTCGTTCGTTGTTGACCGCTCCAAGCACCGGAACAATGCGCAGTGATTTGCTGATCGAGCGCAGTTCCTTGTCGATATTGTAAAGCGCCAGTTCCGAGTGATCGAGCAGAACAACGCATTCCGGCTTGCAGGCAATCAACTGGCGGCACAGCTCAGACCCGATGGAACCACCGGCGCCCGTGATCATGATGCGACGGCCAGAGTAAGCGTGACTGACCGCAGGCAGTTCTTTTTCCAGTCCACCACGACCCAGCAGGTCATCCAGCGAAACCGGAGAAACCCTTTTGCGCAGATCACCATCTCCAACCAGTTCGGCAAACGACGGCAAAGCATGCACCTCGCATCCGACTGTCCGCAGTTTGTGCGCAATCCTTGCCAGCGCAGGCGGGCTGATCGAAGGCATTGCCAGCACAACACGCTGGATGTCCTTGTCGGCAACCAGATCCTCAATGCTCGAAGGCGCGTGTACACGCAGACCTGAGACAACGAGGCTTTGCAAAGTGGGGTTGTCATCAACAAAGGCCACAGGATGGATCGCATCATCGTGACGCAAGGCCGCAACCAACTGTTGTCCGGTCTGGCCTGCACCGTAGATCAGAACCCGCATACGGTTTTTGCCGCGGCGGTAAATCTGGATCGTCAACTGACGCAGAATGATCCGCCATGCGGCGCATCCGACCAGCACCAGAAGGCTGAAGATGAAAAACACGCCGGTCGGCAGTCCAACGCCCAGCGCGCGGTCAATCAGAACGCCCGATAGTCCCAACGCGAAAGAAAAGGCCGCCGTACGAATGATGCCGCGCGTCTCATAGGCGTTCAGCTTGATGCGTGGCAGACCCAGCCACCACGACAGACCTACGCCTGCTACCGCCAGCGCCGCCATCAAGGGGAGCATGTTCATGAGAGTGCTCTCAGTCCACGGCACCCAAGCCGCGAGCAAGACCGCGACTGGCAGTGCTGCCAGACTTGTGAGCGTGTCGATGGACGTGAAGAGCGCTTGCTTGTGCCCGCGCGTCATTCTCGTCAGCAACTCATAAAACATTCCCAGTTCCCTTAGCCCTGATGAAACAGGTCCTTTTTTGGTTCTTTGACAAATCACTTGGCGAAAACAACAAAAGCAAAATATGCATTACAGCCTACACGGAACGCCCAAAAATGAGGCGTTTTGGCTATCCGGAAGCCTTGATACTCCTACGTCAATGCCTGTTAACCAGACAAGTAAGGAAATGCTGCAAGTGCGTAGTTCGGCGATTTTTTTCTGACTGTGATGCAAATTGCGACGTTTTCTCGCCGATGCGCAGAGGATTGGGCTGCCCTACCGTACAGCGGGAACACGGTTGAAAACGGCCAAATCCAACGATTCGGCAACACCAAGCGGCCCCTCAGGCATTGAGCCCTTTTCCGTGGTGCCTGCCTGATATAAGGACCGCGCCAGTTCTGGTGCGCGAATGCATAGGACAAGAATCGATAGGAGGGCCAAATGGGCTACAAGGTCGTCGTCGCGGGCGCCACAGGCAATGTGGGCCGCGAAATGCTGAACATCCTCGCCGAACGGGAATTCCCGGTCGACGAACTCGCTGCACTGGCATCACGCCGGTCGCTGGGCACGGAGGTCAGCTTTGGCGAAAAAACCCTGAAGACCCAGGACCTCGACACGTTTGATTTCACGGGCTGGGACATCGCTCTTTTTGCGATCGGTTCTGATGCGACCAAGAAGTACGCACCGATCGCGGCCAAGGCGGGCTGCGTGGTGATCGATAACTCGTCCTTGTATCGCTACGATCCGGACGTGCCGCTGATCGTGCCAGAGGTCAACGCGGATGCTGTTCTGGGCTACACCAAGAAGAACATCATCGCCAATCCGAACTGCTCGACCGCTCAGATGGTTGTGGCACTTAAGCCGCTTCACGATCGAGCCAAGATCAAGCGCGTTGTCGTTTCGACCTACCAGTCGGTTTCCGGTTCGGGAAAAGACGCTATGGACGAACTGTGGGAACAAACCAAGGCGGTCTACAATCCCGTGAAGGAAGTTCCACCAAAGGTCTACACCAAGCAGATCGCATTCAACGTGATCCCGCACATCGACGTGTTCCTGGACGACGGTTCCACCAAAGAAGAATGGAAGATGGTCGCCGAAACCAAAAAGATCGTCGATCCATCCATCAAGGTCACCGCAACTTGCGTGCGTGTTCCTGTCTTTGTCGGACATGCGGAATCGATCAACATCGAAACCGAAGACTTTCTCGATGAAGACGAGGCCCGTGACATCCTGCGTGAAAGCCCAGGGATCATGGTTGTCGACAAGCGCGAAGACGGCGGCTACGCGACACCCGTCGAATGCGTCGGTGATTTCGCAACCTTCATCAGCCGTATCCGGCAGGACAGCACCATCGACAATGGTCTGAATTTCTGGTGCGTGTCGGATAACCTGCGCAAAGGCGCTGCGTTGAACGCCGTACAGATTGCCGAAGTTCTTGGACAAAAAGCCCTGAAAAAGGGCTGAGACCAAAAAAGCGAATGGTTCAGGGCCGGCCTATGGGTCGGCCCTTTGCGTTTGTCACACGTCGAAATGTGGCAGCAAAGCACTCGATTTTGTCAACAATCAACAAAATGCCTTTGGTTTGACCACGCTCTGCCAACATGGTGCCCCGATGCTTTGCCAATCTTTCCTTACAGCCGGTTGCAGGACCGGATAACCTTATCGGAGGAAAGAGCAGTGACCTACGATCTAGCAAACATGGCCCGTGCCCGACGTATTCGCGCACTTGCCGCCCTTTCAGGCCCAAGACGCGCGCGCCCGACACGCGCCCGTTTCTTTAAACGCCCGGCAATGAAAATGCCGCTGGCCGCTTGACCAGAAGACACCTCATATGAACCGCCCGCCGCAATCACACGGCGGGCGGTTTCAATTCCAAGGTTTAAAGAGTTTCAGGCAGGACGGTGCCCCAAACCGCCGGAACGAGATCGGAATGGCCCAAGCCAGTACCGCGCGTTCTGCCTTGTCGACCCACGACTTCCGGAGAACGGTATGAAACATACTCCATCAATTTTTGAACAAGGGGCCTTGGCTCCGGTTAGCCACCGCATGCCCGCACCATTGGACAGTGAAACACGCGCTCTATTGCGCGGTTTTATTGCCCCGGTTCTGGAAACCTCAAAAGACTGGTCTGAACTAAGCAACCGGCTGCGCAAGAAAGGGTATGACGTTGGTTTTCGCCAAGGTCATTTGGTGGTGATCAATGACACTGGCACCCCGCTTTGCACCGGCTCTATGTTAGGCGTCCCACTTCGTGAGATTGCGGCGCGCATTGGCCGACCTAGCGTCCGCGCAACTCCAGACGGTCTGGCCGGAGCGTTGCAGCCCTAGGCCGGACTCACTCGGTTCACAGAACAGCTTCTTCTTCGTTCGTAACGTCAAAGCCAAGCAGATCCAGCCCGGTTTCGAGATGATCGGACAAATGAGGAGTGCCTAACAAATAATCTGCGGTTGGTGTGCTGGCCTCGGCAAAGGCCGTCTTGTAGGCCTCACTCCATTCCTGCGCTTCGAAAGCGCCTCTACCAATCCACATGATTGCCGTCAGCGCAGCCTGCGCTTCTTCGTCCATCCGGTCTATCAATCCACGCAACTCTGCCTCGGCGCGACCGAGTTCCCGAGCCATGACAATGACGGTTGCGACTTGCCTGACACTAATCTTGTCCATGACGGTTCTCCTGTCCTGATCACAAGAGCATCATGCATGATCGTTTAATGCCTGCGCTTTGATCTCACGCAAAGAGCCGATAGTAGAGCCAATCCGGAAGAAACTGGCTGCCCCGGAACAGCAGGGAAAATGCCGTGGGGAAGCTCTTTTTGAAGCGCGTGGTGTTCAGATGTTCAAAATACGCGCGCGCCGCATCTTCCGGCTCCATGATGAATGGCATTTTGAAGCTGTTTTTCTCGGTCAGTCGGGTTTTCACAAATCCCGGATTGACCAGTTGGACAGAAACACCGCTGCGCCTTAGATCGGCATACAGCGACTCTGCCAGCGCCATAACGCCCGCTTTGGATGCCACGTAAGGGGCCGCATCAGGCAGCCCGCGAAACCCTGACAGTGAACCGGTCAAAACAATATGGCCATATCCGCGTTCGGCGAACCGCGGGACAATCACGCCCATCAGGCGCATGACGCCGGTAAAATTGATGTCTGCCATCATATTGGCCTGTTCGGCATCCCAGGCCTTGGCCCCGAACGGCCAGTAGACACCGGCCATTTGGATCACACCGTCAATATCACCGATTTCATCTGCCACCTGCGACAGCGCATCACCGTCAGTTATATCAACAGGTTTGACGACCGACCGCCCCGGCAGAGCTGCGGCCAACGCTTGAAGTTTGTCTTCTGAGCGTGCGGACAAAACCAGTTCAACACCAGCACGAGAAAGCTGATGCGCCAGCGCTTCTCCCAGTCCTTCCGAGGCTCCAACGAGCCAGTACCGTTTACCTTGCCACTCTCGCATAGCCCATTCCTACACCGTTGATTTGGGGCGCATTGTTGCAACCAGTTCAGCGACCTTGATGCCGAATTTCCGAAACTGGCTGCGGTTTATGATTGTTCCGTTCGGAGCCAGATACATCCAGTCCACTGTATCCAGAACATGTCCGCCCGCATCTTCCGGCAGTTTGATCCGGTACCGCAGTTGCAGACTTGGACCGCTTTGGGTGCCCTCGCCTTCTCCCACGACATCCGCAGCGGTTGCCTTGACACGACCATCGTTGCCAAGCGTCAGGTTCCATTCGCGGTTCTGGACAGAGCCATCGGAATAGGTGAATAGCTCTTTCATGACGCCGGTGTTGCCTTCCCAATGCGCCTCGAAGTCGCCAACAAAGCGTGAAGTGACGCGCCCGGTTGGGCCGTAAATCACACCTTCGCAGCTGATCGGACCATTCAGGTGACGACGCAGGTCAAGTGCTTCGCCGGTGGCATTTTTGTAGTCTTCCGGGTTTTGACCGACAAAGCCGAAATACCGGGTCTTCAGGACCCCGAGTATCAGCATGACGACCGAACCCAGCACCACGTAATATAGCGCTTCCATCACGGCTCCTCGTTGATCGGGGTGGCCGCCAGCAAGGCAATCGCCACCAGTTTCAAAAGGCAGGGCACCCCGGCATAAAGCATGCTGAGCCAAGTCAGCGCTGACGCCGGATTCTGTGTACCCGTTTCAAACCCCTGCATTTCCAGAAGAGGAAGTAGGGCGACAGCGGCAAAAGCCAACGTAAACTTCGAAACAAACGACCACAGGGCAAATCCTTCAGATGCGCCGGGGGCGACTTTGGCCAATCTGCGGGCAAACATCGCTGGCAAAAGCGTCATGTCTGCGCCCAGCGCAGCGCCCGACGCAAAACAGATCAGACCAAAGAAAACGACGTCGCCTGGGCCAAGCGCCAAAGCACCACCAAAGGCTACAATCGCCAGCACCATCGCGGCCATCAAAACGCGCTTTGCGCCATACCGCTCAGCCAGAAGGCCCCAGACCGGCGCCGCCAATGCGGCTGCCAGAAAGAAAAGCAGCAGTAGCGCGCCCTCCCATCCCGGCGCCTCAAGACGGCTTTCGACAAAGAACAAAAACAACGTCGAAGACACCGCAACCGGCGCCGCATTGAGCAAGGCAATCAACAAAAGCCTTCGGGCCAAAGGGTCGCGCAATACATATTGGAAGCCAGTGCTGGGCACCGCCGCAGCCACCCGCCACTCATGTCTCATGAAGATCGCCGCGACGATGCAGACAGCTGAAAAAGCGAGCGCAAACCCCACAAAGGGGGCGACGCCAAACGCCTGCATGACGCTGGGCAAAAGTGAAGCAAGACACACACCGAGCAAAGCGCCGGTTTCACGCCAGCGCGCTAGTCGAAGATGGCCCTGCCCCGGCAACTGTGCAGCTTTGACAACCCCGGTGGCATAGAAGGCGATGTTCAGAAAACTGAAACTGGAAAAAACAAGTGTAAGCATCAGCGCGAACCACCACAGCGGGTCGACGGGCGGGCTGATCGCAAACAGGCCAATCATGCCTGCGCACATCCCGAACACGCCCAGCGCGACCGCCTGTCCACGCTTAGCGCCCAAAGCGCCGGATAGCTTGCCAAACAGCGGGTCTTGCACGACATCGATCAGACGAAGCGCAAAAAGCATCGCACCCAACGATCCAAGGCTAACGCCATAGTTATCCACATAGAATTTGGGCGCATGGATATAGATCGGCAGCCCTGCTGCAGCCAACGCACCGGCAAAGACCGCATAGCCGCCAAGGCGCTGTGTCACTGGCTGACTTCTTCCATAGGCGGCTCTGGGCGGTTGCGATACCGGGCCCCTTTCCACCAAAGCTTCAGCGCTTGCCAATGGATCAATGCCAACACGCGTCTCGCCCCAAACGGCCGGGCGATGGCCGAGCGCAGAATGGAAACATTGGTCAGTTTTTTCCGCGGCCCACAGAACGTTGCGATCAATCCGCCGTTGGAGGAGGTGTAGTTGATCCACACACCAACCTTGGCCGCCGTGACATCAAACCGGAATTTGTACCCACCTTCGATAGGCTGGAACGGGGAGACGTGGAAAATCTTTTGCGCCGTCATGGTATCCGTCTTCAGAATCGGAGACCGATCCGGCTTTACGCACAGATAGGAATGCCGATCACCAAACGTGTTGGTTACCTCGGCGATAACCGCGATCAGACGGTCCTCGGTATCATGCGCCAACCAGAAGGAAACCGGATTGAACACATGGCCCAGCATACGCGGCTGAGCGAGCAGCTCCAGACGTCCGCCTGCTTGGATCTGATGCGCCGCCAACACGTCACGCGCCCAGACAGCGCCTTGTCCCTGTCCCGGCTCCCCGCCGTGATCTTTGTCATGCAGGGATGTCAGATTGGCTTTGTTGCGGCCGAACAGCGCTGGGGTCTTTACCGGCTTTTCCGCATCCAGAAGGACATAGTCCACGGAATAGCGAAATGCGTTACCAATCGCACCTTTGCGGCCGTGAAACGTGTACCCGGCAATGTGATCGATCTGGTTCATTCGGCGGCCAACATCACTGCCGAACGGGCGCGAATGGCCTCGACAACATCTACCGCTGACGACAAACCGTCTTCGTGAAAGCCGTTCTTCATCCAAGCGCCACAGAACCACGTGTTGCCCGTTCCATTGTTCGCGGCCACCAGCTTTTGAGCCTCAAGCGCGGCCAGATCGTATACCGGGTGACGCAGTACACATTCGTCATAGATCAGCTCATCCCGAATTGGGCGCGTGGTGTTGAGCGTCACAAACATCGGGTCGTCTTGGGGAATAGGCTGAAGGCAATTCATCCAATACGTCAGATCGATGGTATTCATCTGCTTTCCGGCGGCCTCGGTGTAGTTCCATGAGGACCATGTAACCTTGCGCTTGGGCATGATGCTTTCATCCGCATGCAGGACGACGCGATTGGGCTGATAGCCTACGGCGCCCAGCGTTCCGCGTTCGGTCGGGGTCGCATCACCCAGCAGACGCAGGCTGTCATCCGAGTGAGTGGCGAAAATCACATCGTCGAAGTCTTCCCAATCGCCTTTTGCTTTGATCTGCACGCCGCCAGGAATGCGCCGCACGGTATCCACCGGCGTTCCCAGCCGCAAAGTGACCCCTTGCGATTTCATTGCCGCGCCCAACCGGTTCACATATTCAATCGACCCGCCATCAACGGTGTACCACTGGTGTTGACCGGTATGGTGCAACAACGCGTGGTTTTCGAAAAACTGGATCAGCGCATGCGCCGGAAAGTCGAGTATTTTTTCCGTTGGTGTCGACCAGATCGCGCCGGAAAGCGGCAGCAGATAGTAGTCGCGGAACCAATCCCCGGTTCCGAGATTGTCCAGAAAATCGCCGAGGCTGAGCGAACGATCCTGTGCCTCATCCAGCGCGCGCGCATTGAATTTAACAATGTCGCGGACCATGCCCAAAAATTTGGGATTAAACGCGTTGCGCTTTTGCGCGAACAGCGCTCCCAGAGTGCGCAGACCGTATTCCAGCTCACCGCCGCGCAGTGATGCCGAAAAACTCATGTCGGATTTCGTCACCGGCACGTCGAGGCTTTCGAACAAGCGGGCCATGTGCGGATAGTTGGCGTAATTGAACACGATGAAGCCGGTGTCTACGGGCTGATCGCCACGCTTTCCCGCCATTTTTGTCCGCGCATGACCGCCCAAACGCGGTTCGGCCTCGTACAATGTTACGTGGTTGTCGCCGGCCAGCATATGCGCTGCGCCCATGCCCGAAATTCCGGCGCCGATCACGGCAATTTTTCGGGAGGCGCCTGCGCGGGCTTCGAATGGCATATGCTCTTGCTCCAAGTTTAAGACTGTCTAGTTAGATTTACGGCTTATCCGTCCACTTGGATGCAAAAAACTTGGAAAATATTTTTGATCCGATAGGCTGATCCCTGCGTAGACTCTACATGTTTGGCAATTCTGCGCTTCTTGACCCTAGCGACCAGACTTCCGCAACTGCGGGAGCCTCGACGCATGACGTCAATGCCAAACGAAGCGTTGGGAAGTCAAAAGTGGGTCTGCAAAACCCTGAAATTGCTGCGAATTGGGTCAATTGCTTGATCCGTATTCGGGATCATCGGGACGAAAGCGCCTTTATTGAGGTGTTTCAGCACTTCGCACCACGGGTGAAGTCGTTTCTGATGAAATCCGGTGCGGATGCGGCGCTGGCGGAAGAGTGCGTTCAGGAGGTCATGGCGACCGTCTGGCACAAAGCCAGACTGTTCGATCCAGAGCGCGCTTCGGTGTCAACGTGGATATTCACGATTGCCCGAAACAAGAAGATCGACGTTCTGCGCAAACACAAACGCCCAGAACCAGAAGACCTGCCTTGGGGTCCAGAGGCAGAGCCGGATCAAGCCGAAGTGCTTGGCCTGCAACAGGAGAGTGAACACCTCAGCGTAGCAATCGCTGCGCTGCCCGACACACAACGGGAACTGATCGAAAAAGCCTACTACGGCGACCTGAGCCATTCAGAAATCGCCGCGCAGACGGGGCTTCCACTGGGCACGATCAAATCCCGCATTAGATTAGCGCTGGAGCGGTTGAGACGCTCCATGGAAACGAGTTGAATAGATGACGCAAGACATCAACCATCATCTAACAGATGACCTGATCATGGCATATTCGGCAGGGATACTTCCCGAGGCCGTGAACCTGATCGTGGCCACGCACATCTCGCTCTGCGATGAATGCCGCGCTGCCGTCGAAAGCCATGACGCCCTTGGCGGTGCGGTCATCGAAAACACAGAGGCCGTCGAGGTTTCGGAGGCATGCCTGTCAGGCGCATTGGACTTGATCCGCAACGGCGCGTGGTCGGCACCCGAAACGCCGGTTTACAAGGACGATCCCGTTCTGCCAGCACCGCTGCGTGACTATGTGGGCGGCAGCCTTGACGATGTAAACTGGCGTCCAGTTGGCATGGGCGTCAAGCAAGCTATCCTGCCAACTGAAGACGGAGAGGCCACGGCCCGCCTGCTGTTCATCCCAGCGGGCACCGCGATCCCGGACCATGGCCACAAGGGCATGGAACTTACTCTGGTGCTGAAAGGTGCTTTCTCTGATGACGACGGCTACTTTGCCCGTGGTGACATCGAAGTTGCGCACGAGGATGTCCATCACACGCCGGTTGCAGATATCTCCGAAGATTGCATCTGCCTTGCCGTCACAGACGCGCCGCTTCAGTTCAAGGGGCTTATCCCGCGTCTTGCGCAGCCGTTCCTGAAAATCTGATCACATCCCGAACCGGCAGGCCCACCCTGCCCGTTCCATGCGGAGCTCCCCCTCCGCTGCCTTGATGGCGCAGCACAAAGCTGCGCCATTTTTTCATTCACGCCCTCGTGCGTGACCTGCCATTGCCCATGACATGGAATTCAGCCTACTCAGGCACATGCGCCTGTTTCTGCTGACCACCCTTACCATGATCGCTTTTGCGGCAAACTCGGTTTTGAATCGCGCGGCTTTGGCCAGCGGCGGGATTGGCGCCATTGAGTTTGCAAACATCCGACTGATCGCCGGCGCAGCAATGCTGGCCATTCTGGCACTGGCGCTCAGGCGCCAATTTGTCTTTGGCGGCCCAGGGCGGATTGCCGCTGTTGCCGGGCTCTTGCTGTATCTTTTCGGTTTCTCTCTCGCCTATGTTTCTTTGGATTCCGGCCTTGGCGCACTGATCCTGTTCGGCACAGTTCAGATCACGATGTTCTCGGGCAGCGTCTTGGGCGGCGAAAGACCTCCGGCCCAACGCTGGCTTGGGGCGGGTCTGGCATTTGGTGGCTTGGCGTGGCTGCTTTGGCCAACAGGACAAATGGATCTCAGCCTCATACATGCTGTGGCGATGATTGCGGCGGGGATCGGCTGGGGTGTCTATTCTCTGGCCGGGCGCAAGGCGAACGATCCGTTGCTGGCGACAGCCGCCAATTTCGTGATCGCCGTGCCGCTGGGCCTGATAATGACCACAGCGCTACCGGTTCAAATGGATCCTGTCGCCTGGACAAATACCGGCATTGGTCTTGCCGTGATCTCAGGGGCAATCACCTCGGGACTTGGATACGCGCTTTGGTACACTGTGCTGCCGCGCCTGGCCGGTACGGTTGCGGCCGTTGCACAACTGACAGTGCCGATCATCGCCATGCTGGGCGGCATGCTTTTCCTGAACGAAGCACTAACCTTGGATTTCGTCATAGCTGCGGCTTTGGTCCTTGGCGGAGTGACACTGTCAGTCGTCCGCTGGAACAAAGGCTAACGCTGAATCGGCTCCAGCGGATCGTAGTGAAACCCACCGTCAAAAGCGATGCGCTCGAGGCTGGATGGCTTGAGACTGATCCGTGCCACTTCTGCCCGGCTGAAAAAACGGCGCGTGTCCACCACGCCTTCGGGATCCACCCAGGCATCGTCCAGAGATCCGTCCAGTAATTCACAACGAAAAAAGACTTCTACCTGATGAAAACTGCCGTCCGGATCATGGAATTCATTGACCAGACACGGCGCACCAACGGCGATCTGCAAGCCGCATTCCTCATGGACCTCGCGCATGAGGTTGTCCGGCAAACTGCTGCCACGCTCGACCCCGCCCCCCGGCGCACACCACAGCGCACTTTTGCCGCCCGGCCAAGCATTCACCAACAAGAGCTTTTCTTGGTAAATGAGCACGGCACGTGCGGCCAAGCGGGGCGGAGAAGTGCGGGTTTGCATGGGTGTGCTCCTTTCCCCCTTTATTAGGCGGGGCACGCCCGCTATTCCAGCGCCATGACCCGACTTGCTGCTTTGATACTCTCAGCTTTGATAACAATGCCTGTTGCCGGACAGGCGCAGGATCGCGACTGCATTGTGATGCTGCACGGCCTTGCACGCAGCCCGTATTCCTTTGCGTTGATGGCCGAGTTCTTTGAATACCGTGGTTACGAAGTGGTTGTTCCCGGGTACCCGTCCACGCAGGCCCGCGTGCAGACATTGGCCGATGATCTGCTGCCACAGGCTGTGGCGGCATGCGGAAACGCACAAGTGAACTTTGTCACGCATTCGATGGGCGGGATTTTGTTGCGCTTCTGGCTCAAGGACAATCGCCCCGAAAACTTGGGCAGCGTTGTCATGCTCGCCCCACCCAACCAAGGCAGTGAACTGGTCGACGAACTCGGCGGCTGGGAGATTTTCAACTGGATTAACGGCCCGGCCGGTACGCAGTTGGGTACAGGTCCGGATGATCTGCCCCGCCTGTTGCCGCTGGTCGATTTTCCACTGGGCGTGATCGCGGGGTCGCAATCCCTGAACCCAGCATTTTCAGCGATTGTTCCCGGCGTGGATGATGGCAAGGTATCCGTCGAGTCCACCAAGGTTGCGGGTATGAGCGGGCATTTAACCATGCCCGTCACCCATACTTTCATCATGCAGTCACCAGCTGTCATGGCTCAGACCGCGCTGTTCCTTGAAGAAGGCAGGTTCGACAAGGACCTCGACTGGGCGTCTTACTTTGAGCCACAACAATTGGCCTGTTTTCTGGGCCTGTGCGATGAGACCGAAGATGACGATTGAGATCACCCTGACCGGCGCGCGGGTTCTTCGCCCGGGCGGGTGGGATGACGGCCCGCTTGGTCTTGGCGCTGGCCAGGTGTGGGACGACGCCACCGGCAGACAGGTGGACTTGCGCGGATATGATGTGCTTCCGGGGATTGTCGATGCGCATGGCGATGGTTTTGAACGTCATATGGCCCCACGCCGTGGCGCGTTGCGCGAACGTGATGCAGGCATGTGGGCTGTCGCCAATGAACTTGCCTCGAACGGCATCACAACCGCGATGCTTGCACAATTCTGGAGCTGGGAAGGTGGTCTGCGTGGACCCGAGTTTGCCCTCGAGGTCCTGGACTCTATCGCCGTGACAAACCCGCGGGTTCCGGTGGACCTGCGCCCTCAACTCCGGATCGAAACACACTATCTGGACGCCTTTGAACAAGCCGAACATGCGATTAAGCAATTCGGTGTCGGTTATGTGGTGATGAACGATCACCTGCCCCATGACAGGCTCGCTGCCGGACGCACGCCCAAACGATTGACCGGTCAGGCTTTGAAGTCCGGCCGCAACCCGGCCGATCACCTTGCACTGATGCAACGCCTGCACGAAGCCAGTGATCAGGTTCCGGCCATAATGGACAGCCTCTGCGCGCGACTGTCAGCGCAGGGAGTTCTGATCGGAAGTCACGACGACGATACGCCTCAGAGTGTCGAAACATGGAGTGCGCGCGGAGCGCGCGTTTCCGAATTTCCTGAAACCCCTCAGGCAGCCGAGGCGGCGCGTGCTCTCGGGATGGGCACGGTCATGGGCGCGCCGAATGTTGTGCGGGGCGCCTCGCATGCTGGCAAAGTTGCCGCCAAGGACATCATCGCATCCGGCCTATGCGACGCTCTTGCTTCGGACTATCACTACCCATCCCCCGCAAGGGCCGCATGGCGCTGCATCGAACTTGGCTTGCTGAACGAAGCCGAGGCTTGGGCTTTGGTATCCAGTGGTCCTGCGCGTCTGTTGGGCCTGGCTGACCGCGGCACGCTCGAAACTGGCAAACGCGCCGATCTTATTGTCATGGATCGCGAAACCCGCCAAATCGTTGCGACGATTGCCGGTGGAGAAATGGCATTTTTGTCCGGCAATGTGGCGGCACGCTTTGTTGCGTGACCAAGCGTTCCAACAGATTCCGACTGCCTCGGGGTGATTTAGACGAAAGCCAAAGAGCCTGCCCCCCCACGGCCAATCGCACGCCCCATAGTACAGAACGTCAGTGTGCTTCAGCCCAATTTGCGCCCTGCCCCGCATCCACAACCAATGGCACGTCCAGTTTGACAACCGGTTCCGACGCTTTTTCCATGACGTTCTTGGCGACGCCGATCAATTCATCGGTTGCGCTTTCCTCCACTTCGAAAAGCAATTCATCGTGCACTTGCAGCAGCATCTTGGCAGGCAGATTGGCAATTGCCTCTGGCATGCGCACCATGGCCCGGCGGATGATATCAGCGGCCGTGCCCTGAATTGGCGCGTTGATCGCCGCACGTTTGGCAAAGCCCGCACGCGGGCCAGAGGCCGCGATTTCCGGCGTATGAATAACCCGGCCAAACAGGGTTTCGACACGTTTGTGTTCCTTCGCAAAGGCAACTGTGTCGTCCATGTAGGCTTTGATGCCGGGGAACCGTTCGAAATAGCGGTCGATGAACCCCTGCGCTTCGCTGCGTGGAATGCGCAGGTTCCGAGCAAGTCCAAATCCCGAGATGCCGTAGATCACACCAAAGTTGATCGCCTTTGCCTGACGTCGGACATCCGGCGTCATTTCGTCCAAAGGTACGTTGAACATTTCCGAAGCGGTCATCGCATGGATGTCCAGTCCGTCGCGGAACGCCTGTTTCAGGGCATCGATGTTTGCCATATGCGCCAAGATGCGCAGTTCAATCTGGCTGTAGTCCAGCGCGACCAGAACCTTGCCCGGTTCTGCGACAAAGGCCTCGCGGATGCGGCGGCCTTCCTCGGTGCGGATCGGAATGTTCTGAAGGTTCGGATCAGTGGATGCGAGCCGCCCCGTGTTCGCGCCCGCAATCGAGTAGGAGGTATGCACACGCCCCGTTTCGGCGTTGATATGTTCCTGCAACGCGTCCGTGTAGGTGGATTTTAGCTTGGACAACTGCCGCCAGTCCAACACGCGACGCGGCAGTTCATGTTCGGTAGCCAGATCTTCGAGGATATCAGCACCGGTCGAGTATTTGCCGTTCTTCCCGCGCTTCCCGCCTTCGAGCCCCATCGTCTCGAACAGAATTTCGCCCAACTGCGCCGGACTGCCAACGTTAAAGCTTTGACCGGCAAGTTCGTGAATCTCGGATTCCAAACCAGCCATTTTTTGTGCAAAGGCATTCGACATTCGGCTCAGTACATCACGGTCAACGTGGATGCCGTGCATTTCCATCTGCGCAAGCACCGGAACCAAGGGGCGCTCAAGCCCTTCGTAGACCCGTGTGACACGCGCCTGGTGCAATTGCGGTTTGAACAATTGCCACAGTCGCAATGTGATGTCTGCATCTTCAGCAGCGTATTTGACCGCCTCATCGATCGGAACCCGATCAAAGGTGATCTGGCTTTTGCCTGTGCCCAACAGCGTTTTGATCGGAATAGGAGTATGTGACAGGTAGCGTTCGGCCAGAGCGTCCATGCCATGTCCATGCAGTCCCGCGTTCATCGCGTAGGACATCAACATGGTGTCATCGATTGGGGCGACCTGCACACCGTAACGCGCAAATATCTTTGCGTCGTACTTCATGTTCTGGCCAATCTTCATGATGGCCGGATCTTCCAGCATCGGTCGCAGAACATCCAGCGCTTCATTCAGGCCGATTTGACCTTCGGCGAGATCATCGCTTCCGAACAGATCGTCTGTTCCGGCCGCACGATGGGTCAGAGGCACATAGCAGGCCTCACCCGCTTCGACACACAGCGATATTCCAACCAGATCACAGGCCATTTCGTTCAGACCTGTTGTTTCGGTATCCACAGCCACCCAGCCGCGTTCATGGGCCTTGGCAACCCACCGTTCCAACGCGGCGACATCGCGAACGCACTCGTATTTCGACGGATCGATGGGTGGGGCTTCGGGCGCATCGCCTGTGGACGGGTTTGCGCCCTCGGGTGTCGTGTCCGGGATGACCGGCGCTTCGACGCCAAGGCTCTCGGAAATGCGCTTCGTCAGTGTGCGGAATTCCATTTCCGCCAAAAAGCCCATCAGATCATCGGCAACAGGGTCACGAACTTCCAGATCATCCAAGGAAAAAGGCAGGTCCATGTCGCAATCAAGCTGCACAAGCTTTTTCGAAAGCTCAATCTGATCCCGTTTCTCGATCAAGGTCTCGCGGCGCTTGGGTTGTTTGATTTCGCCCGCCCGGTCCAGCAGTTCTTCCAGTGTTCCAAATTCGTTGATCAGCAAAGCAGCTGTCTTGATCCCGATCCCGGGAGCCCCCGGTACGTTGTCCACGGAATCGCCCGCCAGCGCCTGAACATCGACCACACGCTCTGGCCCAACGCCGAATTTTTCCCAAACACCGTCGCGGTCAATGCGTTTGTTCTTCATCGGGTCGAGCATCTCGACACCATCGCCGACCAGCTGCATCAGGTCCTTGTCAGACGACAGGATCGTGACACGGCCCCCTGCCTCACGCGCCTGCACAGCCAGCGTTGCCATGATGTCGTCGGCTTCGAAACCTTCGATCTCTTTGCAGGCAATGTTAAACGCTTCGGTCGCGCGCCGCGTCAGCGGAATTTGCGGGCGCAGGTCTTCTGGCATGGCTTCGCGGTTGGCTTTGTACAGATCGTACAGGTCATTGCGGAATGTATGGCTACCTTTGTCAAAGATGACGGCCACATGGGTCACGTCCCCACCGGCATTCCCTTCGACATAGCGCTGCAACATGTTGCAAAATCCGCTGACTGCGCCAATCGGCAGCCCATCTGATTTCCGGGTCAAAGGCGGCAACGCGTGATACGCGCGAAAGATAAAGGCCGACCCATCGATCAAATGCAGGTGGCACCCTTTTCCGAAATTTCCCGCCATGGTAGCTAGCTCCGCAAATTGTCGAACCCGAGTGATCCCATGAAACGCGCCATTGTTCCAGTTCTCCTGTGCATCAATTTCATGGCTGGGAGTGCAAACGCCGAAAGCCTGCCGCCGATCGGTGGCGATGAAAGGCGGTCGGCAATTCCGGACTGCATTCTGAAACCGGGAAGTCAGCAAAGCTGCGCCCGCATTCTGGCCTGTATCGGCGTTGACGGCCTCTACTTTGATGGAGGCGCCTTTGGGTGGGACACGGGTGTTGTTCTGGGCAGCCGGAGCGATGGCGTGCCCTGCGCAGGCGAATGGCGCAGTGGCGGTCTGTTTGGCTCGGGAACCGCTAAGATGGAGTGTGAAGACGGCCTGACCGTCGGCGCGATCTACTACAGTCAGGATTCAGAAACAGGCACGGCACTGGGACGCGGTTCAGACAACCTCGGGCGCGGGATTATCGCATGGTCTGGCGAAAACGTGCTGAAATACCTTACGCCCGATGGACGCCCCAGCGCAGAGTTGCCCTGCGGGCCAACCCCAATTCCAATCAGTTGATCGAGGGTGCCACTTGTGGTGCCGCAACGCACAGCAGCACGGCCACATACAAAACCACGGACGCAACAACCACAAATCCGTGCCAGATCGTGTTGTGAAACTTCAGACGCCATGCCAACAAAAACGGTGTGCCAACTGAATAGAGAACACCGCCGATCAACATCAGCGCCACCACACTGCGCGGCAAAGCGCCCAAGATATCCCAGCCGCCGAAAATAATGGCCCAACCGGTGCACAAGCACATCAAGACCGCCAGACCGGACGAAACATTGCGCCGGAACAAGGTGATCGCCATAGCACCCAATGCCGCGCTCCAGACTGCCGCCAAAAGACCAGATCCAGCCCCGGTCAAAAGCGCAAACGGCGTGTAAGTACCCGCGATTTTGAGATGGATCGCCGACATATCAATACGCCGGAACAAGGCCGTCATATGCGGGCGGCCAGCGTGATTGTAGAGCAGCGACGCTGTCAACATTGCAATCAGCGTCAGCCCATAGATTGAAACGCCAAAGACGCTTGCTGCGTCCCGCCGCCAGAGCAGCGTCACCGCGATCAGCACCGGCACAGCGCCCAAAGCAATGCCTAGCGCAGCGACGTGCAAAACAAGATCGCTGGTACGTTCCGCCCGGCTGTAAGCCCGCATCTCGGAGCCGGGCCGTGGCGTTGTGTTGTCCTTCAGAAGGGCCATGCCTCCAGACTAGGCAGAAACGGCCGCATCACAAGCGTGACGCAAGGACAGGGTAAACAGGATGTGAAAGGAAGACCCTGTCAGACTTTGCCTTCAAAGTCCTCGTGGATGAACTTGGCATCGCAATAGGGGCATTCGACCCAGCCATGTTCGTTCGGGATTTGAAGCCAAACACGCGGGTGCCCGAGCGGGCCATCTCCCCCATCACAGGCCACGCGGTACGTGTCGACGATCTTGGTCTCTGGCGCCTGGGTGCTCATTGGCTAGGTTTCCTTCCGGCTCGGTCTGTCTTATCAGCGTTATGACCAAAGCAGCCCGAAGGGGCAAGACATCGCTATGACGCATAACGCAATCGCTCTATCCGGGCTGCGCAAGACCTACAAGAGTGGCCAAGAAGCGCTCAAAGGCATTGACCTCGCCGTTCCTGCTGGATCGATTTTCGGGCTCCTAGGCCCAAATGGCGCGGGCAAATCGACTTTGATCAACATCCTTGCCGGTCTGGTTCTGAAAACCAGCGGCAAAGTCGAGATCTGGGGGTGGGACCAAGACTCAAACCCCCGTCAAAGCCGCGCCGCTATCGGAGTGATGCCACAAGAGCTGAATCTCGATCCATTCTTTTCGCCTCATGGCGCGCTCGAGGTTCAGGCCGGGCTTTATGGCGTGCCTGCGTCGCGGCGCAAATCAGACGAGATTCTCGCTATGGTCGGGCTTACGGACAAGCGGGACGCCTATGCCAGAACGCTGTCAGGCGGCATGCGGCGCCGGCTCTTGCTGGCCAAGGCATTGGTACACAGCCCACAGGTGCTGGTGCTGGATGAACCCACGGCAGGGGTCGATATCGAGCTGCGTCAAATGCTTTGGGAAAACGTGCGCCGGTTAAACCGGGAACGCGGTATGACAATCATTCTGACGACCCACTATCTCGAAGAAGCCGAGGAAATGTGTGATGAGATCGCAATCATCAATCACGGAACTTTGGTTGCACAGGACAGCACGTCAAATCTTCTGGGCCAATTGGATGCCAAGACAATGATCATCACCCCTGCTGGCGGCGAATACACTCTGCCCAAGGCTGATGGAATATCAG
>JAHDIS010000065.1 GCA_020630695.1 Paracoccaceae bacterium
AGACGCACCATCAACATGCGCGCCAGAAACAATCAATGACGATGGCGGATAGGTTGTGTCTGGCGAAATGATTTCGTCTTTCATGGATGTGGCCTCCCTCGTTCCATGGAACGTCTGCGACCGATGCGGCGCGGACTTCGATGTCAAGGCGAACATAAAGGAAATGGAAAACTATGAAATAATACAAATGAAAATAAGGTATTAGCTGTAAATACTTTTCATATACGCGTTCAAAAATGTAAATATCTTCACAGAGTCAGCGCTAAACCACCTGTTTTTCTTGACCCTGCGTGAACTTCGTTTCTACCCAGTTTTCGGTAGAAGGCAGGCGGATGCGGTCATTGCTCATTCAACGCAGAGGTGTGACAAATCGTTGCGGTATGCATTTGTATACCGCTAACATCCGGCTTTTTGGTTCTCGCAGATCCCGCGGCCGCGAATCTCCATCCCTGCCTGCAGTGATGGATGTGACGCTTGCACTGTGCGGCTGTTAGGCTAACTTTCCGGGTAAGGCGGGTTAACCGCCGTGTGATAATTCAAAGGGAGGACCAAGGATGTCCACAATTACTGCAAAGCTGCTTGCGGCCGGCATCGCGATGACATTCGTGACCGAAGCTGCTGCAACGGAATGGAACGTGTCGGTTTGGGGCAAGCGTCGCGCCTTTACCGAGCACATTCACAAACTGGCTGAACTGGTCGAGGAAAAGACCGGCGGCGAATTTACGATGAACATCAGCTACGGCGGCCTGTCCAAGAACCGTGAGAACCTCGATGGTATTTCGATTGGCGCCTTTGAGATGGCCCAGTTCTGCGCGGGTTATCACGCCGACAAGAACCGCGCGATCACCGTGCTTGAGCTGCCCTTCCTGGGTGTTGCGAACCTCGACGAAGAGGTTGCGGTCAGCCATGCGGTTTATGCCCATCCAGCTGTTGCCGAAGAGATGGCGCAGTGGAATGCCAAGATGGTGATGACCTCACCCATGCCTCAGTACAATCTGGTTGGCACCGGCGATCCGCGCGATGAGCTGTCTGAATTCGACGGTATGCGTGTGCGCGCGACCGGTGGTCTGGGCAAAGCGTTCAGTGCGGTTGGCGGTGTGCCGACCTCTGTGACCAGCTCCGAAGCCTATCAGGCCATGGAATCCGGCGTTGTTGATACGGTCGCCTTTGCGCAGCATGCGCACCTGTCCTTTGGCACGATCAACCAGGCCGACTGGTGGACGGCCAACCTGAACCCCGGCACCGTGAACTGCCCGGTTGTCGTCAACATCGACAGCTATGACAGCCTGTCTGATGCGCACCGCGCCGCGTTCGACGAGTCGGTCGACGAAGCCATTGACCACTATCTTGCGAACTACGGTGCGCTGCTTGAGCGTTGGGACAGCGTTCTGGAAGAGAAGGGCGTGCAAAAGGTCATGATCTCGGATGACGAATTGGCCAAGTTCCGCGAAGTGGCGGGCAAGCCAATTCATGATGCATGGCTGGCCGACATGGCGGCACAGGGCCTGCCAGCCCAAGAGCTTTATGATCTGGTCTTCTCGACCCTCGAAAAGCAGCGCATGAGCAACTGATCGTTGCAAAACAACAAACCCCGGCCTGAACGCTTAGGCCGGGGTTTTTTTGACGTTGAGCCGCACGGCGGCAAATGGGGAATTGAGCAATGGCTGGTAGTGCATCGGTTTTGAGCGACGGCAGTCTGCTAAGCCGGATCGACAAGCGGCTGGAAAAGCTGGAGTGGGTCATGGCTTTCGTGTCCGGCATCGGGGCCTTCATGCTGATGGTGCTGGCAGTCGTGTCGGTGACAGGCCGCAACTTCTTTAACGAACCGCTGCCCGGCTATGTGGATTGGATCGAGATGGCGATGCCGCTGATCGCAATCTTTGGGATCGCCTACGTCCAGCGCAGCGGCGGGCATATTCGCATGGACATTCTGATCGGCCAGCTCAAGGGTCGGGTTTTGTGGTTTTTTGAATTCATGACCACCTTTTTCATTCTGGTTCTGATGATCCTGCTGGTCTGGGGCACATGGTCCCATTTTGATCGCAGCTTCGATTTTAGCGCGCCGAACTGGAGTCGCGACAGCTCGATCGACATCGGGTTGCCAATCTGGCCAGCAAAACTGGTCGTTCCGGTCGCCTTTTCGGTGCTGAGCTTGCGTCTGATCCTGCAACTGATCGGGTATGGCCGGGCGCTGGTGCTGGGCCTTGATCGGCCTGTGGCTGTTCCGCTCGTACAATCAGCGGCCGAGATCGCTGCGGCCGAAGCCGAACAAATCCAGAGGCGCGCACAATGACACAGATTGAAATCGGCCTTTGGGTAACGGGTGGCATGTTCGTTCTGGTGGTGCTGGGCATGCGTGTGGCCTTTGCCGCGGCTCTGGCGGGGATGGTTGGACTGATCTGGCTGCGTTGGGATCAGTTCGGCTATGATCCGGATCGTTTTGGCAAGGCGCTGGAAATCAGCGTGAAAATTGCGGGGCAGGTGCCTCATGGCAAGGTGTCCAGTCAGGCGCTAAGCCTGATCCCGACCTTCATCCTGATTGGCTATCTGGCCTATTACGCAGGGCTGACCCGTGCATTGTTTGAGGCAGCCAAGCGCTGGATCGCATGGGTGCCGGGCGGGTTGGCGGTGTCCACGGTTTTTGCAACAGCGGGCTTTGCGGCGGTTTCGGGCGCATCGGTGGCAACAGCGGCGGTTTTTGCGCGCATTGCCATCCCAGAGATGCTCAAGATCGGGTATGACAAACGCTTTGCTGCCGGCGTTGTGGCGGCGGGTGGCACCTTGGCCAGCCTGATCCCGCCCTCTGCGATCCTCGTGATCTATGCGATCATCGTGGAACAGGACGTGGGCAAGCTGCTGCTGGCGGGCTTCATTCCCGGCATCTTCTCGGCCTTCATCTATGCGGCATTGATCATCACCATGGCGCTGACGCTCAAGAACTTTGGCCCGCCGGTAAAGGGCTTTACGTGGAAAGAGCGCTTTGTCAGCCTGCCCCCGGCGCTGCCTATTGTGGCGGTCGTCGTGATCATCATCTTCTTTGTCTACAACCCCTTTGGTGGTGATGCCTGGGGAACACCGACCGAGGGTGGGGCCATCGGGGCCTTTATCGTCTTTTGCATGGCGTTGTGGCGTGGCATGCGTCTGCCTGAGCTCAAGGATGCTTTGGTCGAAACCGCCAAACTGTCGATCATGATCTTTGCGATCATCTGGGGCGTACTGATCTATGTGCGCTTTCTGGGCTTTGCGGATCTGCCCAGTGCCTTTTCGGACTGGATCACCTCGCTTGAATACAGCCCGATGCTGATCCTTGTTTGCATTCTGCTGGCCTATGCGGTGCTGGGCATGTTCATGGATGCCATCGGCATGCTGCTGCTGACCTTGCCTGTGGTCTACCCGGCGGTCATGGCGCTGAACGGCGGCGAATTTGTCAGCGCGGCGGACAGCACGTTTGGGATGAGCGGCCCAATGTGCGCGATCTGGTTTGGTATTCTGGTAGTCAAAATGGCCGAGTTTTGCCTGATCACACCGCCCATTGGTCTGAACTGCTTTGTGGTGGCCGGGGTTCGGGATGATCTTTCGGTGCAGGATGTATTCCGCGGCGTGACGCCCTTCTTTATCGCCGACGCGATCACAATTGCGCTTTTGGTGACGTTCCCCTGGATCGTCCTTTGGCTGCCCAGCCTTGCGTGATCATTTAGGCGGGGTCGTCTTTGGCTAAATGCCGGGCGATCCCGCCGTCGCCAAGTCAGCGTTGTCTTTGACGTGCTTCAAAAGAAAATCGATCAACGCGCGGACTTTGGGCGACAGTACATTTGCTTTGGGATAAATCAGCCAAAGCGCCGAGTCTGCCTCTCCGCGCCAGTCTGGCAGGACCTTCTGCAACCTGCCTTCACGCAAGTCGTTTTGCACGCTCCACAGAGAGTTCAGCGATATTCCGGCACCATGGATCGTGGCGATCTTTTGGCTAAGGCCGTCATCCACAATCAACCGGCCCGAAGCCGCGCGCGTGTCAAAGCGCGCGATTGCCCCGTTGGGACCAACCAAAGATCGCGGCGTTTGATCCCGAAACGCAATGAGGCGGTGCTGATCCAGATCCTCTGGTGTGCGGGGCATGCCAAATTCGCTGAGATACTCTGGCGCCGCGCAAAGAACACGCGTGTCGTCAGACAGTTTGCGACCCTTCAGACTGCTGTCAGCCATGACCGTGTTGCGCAGGGCCAGATCATAGCTTCCCTCGATCAGATCAAGCTGCAGATCGGACAGGTGTAGATCGAGCGTGATGCCGGGGTGCTGTTTCAAAAACAGCGGCAGCACTGGGGCGATGTAGAGTTGAGCGAAGGTGCTGGGCGCCGTGAAACGTAGCCTGCCTGAAATGACATGTTCCCTTCGACCCAATGCAGAAAGCGCGGCATCCTCTTGGGCCAGTATTTCCCGTGCGAAAGGCAGGAATTCTGTACCCTCGATCGACAGAGCGACCTTGCGGGTTGTCCGGTGCAGGAGGTCAGCGCCCACCGTTTGTTCCAGTTTCGCCAGACGGGCACTGGACACCGCCGGGGCCAGACCCAGTGCGCGACCCGCTGCACTGATGTTTCGTTTTTCAGCGGCAAGCACAAACAGGCGAAGGGCTTCTGTGTCCATTCAATTATATCCAAAATCCGAATTAAGAATGCAAAATTCTGCCGTTTATTTTGGATTTGGCAATATCCTATTCTACACCAAGCCAGATTGGCAGGGGGCCGTTCCTGCGTTTGTCTGGGCGATAGCACCGAAGGGGGCCTGAGTTTGGACATACACCGACAGCCGTTTCCACAGATCAATGCGGCTTACAATTCGGCATTTGTACCGGGAAAGCTGACCCTTGGATTGGTTGCGCCTCTCGATTCCTATGCGGTTGGCGCTGTGCCCGATCTGACACGGCACATTGAACGCGTGAAGTTGGCGGATGCGTTGGGCTTTGCCGCGATATGGTTGCGGGATGTGCCGTTCAATGTGCCCAGTTTTGGTGACGTTGGGCAGGTTTTTGATCCGTTTGTCTATCTCGGAGCGCTTTCCATGGCCACCAGCCGCATTGCGCTGGGCGTTGCGTCGATCATCCTGCCATTGCGGCATCCGGCCCATGTGGCAAAGGCGGCGGCTTCTGTCGATGTGTTGTCAGGGGGGCGTCTGCTGCTTGGCGTCGCTTCCGGGGATCGTCCCGAAGAGTATCCGGCCATGAATATGGACTATCCCGACCGTGGTGAACGGTTTCGGGACAGTTTTGACTATATTCGGGCGATGGCCGACGATTTCCCCAATTTGAATGCCAGACAAGGCAGCTTGGGGGGCAGTTTGGACATGTTGCCCAAACCAGATGGAACACGGCTCCCATTGATGATCACAGGCGGTGCGCAACAATCACCTGCCTGGGTCGCCGCACATGGAGACGGGTGGATCACTTACCCGCGGGACGCTGCGGCACAGGGGCAAAGCGTGGCTGCCTACCGTGACAGGATCACGGAACATAAGTTG
Source organism: Paracoccaceae bacterium (assembly GCA_020630695.1). Lineage (GTDB taxonomy): Bacteria > Pseudomonadota > Alphaproteobacteria > Rhodobacterales > Rhodobacteraceae > Thalassococcus_A > Thalassococcus_A lentus. The sequence goes on from JAHDIS010000065.1 coordinate 5,509, forward strand.
CCGAACAAGCCGGTGATACAATCGCTCTATGTCGACCTTTTGGCAGATCCAGACGCCGCGCCGCACCCAATCCATCTTGGATTTGCGTCTGGGGTGAATTTCCTAAGGACGTATCTGCAGGACCTTCAACGCCATGGGATCAATCATGTGGCTTTGAACCTGCGGCTGAACAGGGCGGATACAGAAGACACAATGGCGCAGATCGCTCGGGATTTGTTGCCGGAATTTGGAACGGAGGGAGCGTAGCAATGGGCAAGACTATTCTGATCACTGGGGCAACAGACGGCATTGGCCTGCTGACGGCCGAAAAACTGGCAAATGCCGGTCACACCGTTCTGATCCACGGGCGCAATCGGGACCGTCTGAATGCAGCGGCAGCCCGGGTCGGCGCTGGATCTGACACCTATCTGGCTGATCTTTCGAAATTGCAGGACGTGGTCAAACTGGCGCAAGACGTGAAGTCTGGGCATGGGTCGCTGGACATCCTCATCAACAACGCTGGGGTCCTGAAGACCCCCGACGTTCTGACCGAAACCGGACGGGATGTCCGGTTCGAGGTCAATACATTGGCCCCCTATGTGCTGACGCGTCTTTTGCTGCCTTCAATGCCGCAGTCGGGCCGCGTCGTGAACCTGTCCTCGGCGGCGCAGGCTCCTGTGGATGTGTCCGCGATGCAGAGCTTTCGGGCCATGGGTGATATGGAAGCCTATGCGCAAAGCAAGCTTGCGATCACCATCTGGTCTGCGGCGCTTGCCGGGCAAATGCCGAATGGGCCGGTTGTCGTTTCGGTCAATCCCGGCTCGCTTCTGGCATCCAAGATGGTCAAGGAAGGTTTCGGTGTGGCGGGCAGTGATCTGAATATCGGGGCGGATATTCTCGTTGACGCAGCGTTGGGTCCTCGTTTTTCAGCGGCAACAGGCCGTTATTTTGACAATGACAGTGGCCGCTTTGCAGAGCCCCATGCAGCAGCTTTGGATCACGATCACGTCGCATCCGTCATGGCCGCGTTGGACGACATGGCTGCGCCCTATCTGGACTAGTCCAAAGCGTGCGACGATTGGATCTTGGTCAGCAGCCAATCGCGAAACAGCAAGGCTGAGGGGTGGCTCTCGTTCACAGACAGCCAGTATCCCTCTTGGGCGTTCAGGGATCCGGGATGCGCGCGCATCAATTGGCCTGATTGAACCGCATCGCGGGCCAGCAAGGCGCTGACCAGCGCAACGCCCAACCCCTGCATGGCCAGATGCAGCGCCATTCCGTAAGAGTCTGCAAACAGGCTGGGGGCGGCGGGATTGCCATAGGCATCCCCCCAAGCCCGCCATCCGCCCGATGTGCCCACGGCCTCGATGCGTGGCAGGGTGTCGAAAGGCTGATCCAGCTTTGTAGATTTGAGCGTGATCAACTGGCTGGGCTCTAAACGGGTTGCGGCGCGGCCAACCTGTTTGGCCGATCCAAACCGAATTTCCACATCGGCGCGCGCGCTCAGGAAATCATCTGGCCAGATCGCGCTGAGAAACCGGACACGGGTTTGCGGATGGGCCGCGAGGAATTCATGCAGGTGCGGGGCGATGACCCACTGCGTGACACTGACCGAGGCCGCGACGATCAGTTGGTTTTCCTTTGGCCCGGCATCAATCCCTTCGATTGCACCGGAAAGTTGTTCCAGTGCCGCGCCAACCTGAGGCAGCAATTGCCGCCCGCCGTCTGTCAGCGAAAGACCGCGGGCACGGCGTGTAAACAGCGGAATGCGCAACCGGGTTTCCAGCGCCTTCACCTGCTGGCTGACAGCGGATTGGGTCATGCCCAGCTCTTCGGCCGCAGCGGTAAAGCTGAGATGGCGCGCGGCAGATTCAAAGGCCCGAATCCAGGTCAGGGGCGGCAGGGAGCGGTTCATTGGTCAAGCAACTCATTAGTGTTGCTAATACCTAAGACTGTAATTCATTTGTTTGTCAAAAAAATCGGGCTGGCAGAAGGTTACGGCGCGCCATTCAGGAGAACGACATGCAGCCGGATATTCGAAAGATCGTGACCTATGACGAAGAGGTTCTGATCGAAGGCTTTCGGGCTGCCGAAACGCCATGGCGTATGTTCGCGGTGGCCGCTGTTGTTCGGAACCCATGGGCCGGACGGTTTGTGGAGGACCTCAAACCTGAAATTCAGGCCTACGGGCCGGTGTTGGGTGAGATGATGACAGCACGGATGATCGCACTTGCCGGCAGCGGTGAGGCCATCGAGGCCTACGGTAAGGCCGCAGTTGTCGGGCTGGATGGCGAGGTCGAACATGCGTCGGGCCTGATCCATACATTGCGGTTCGGCAATTTTTATCGAGAAGCGGTTGGCGCCAAATCCTATCTGGCGTTCACGAACACGCGCGGTCCGGCGAATGCGCCAATCATGGTGCCCCTGATGGACAAGAATGATGCCGGACGCCGATCGCATTACCTGACCATTCAGTTCGCGATTCCGGATGCGCCGCGCGCTGATGAAATCGTCGTGGTTCTGGGCGCCGCCACCAGCGGGCGGCCCCATCACCGAATTGGGGATCGCTACCAAGATTTGAAGGATCTGGGACATGACCTGGACAACCCAGCCGCGGTCTGAGTTCGGCGCGCTCTGTTCGATTTCGGTTGGGCAGGGGCCAAACATTGTTTTGATCCATGGCGTCGGGCTGCGGGCCGAGGCGTGGCAACGTCAGACAGAGGCTCTGATACAGGATTACGAAACCCACGCGGTCGACATGCCCGGACATGGCGAAAGCCTGATGCCACCGGGCACAAAGACGCTGGCCGATTTTGCGGATGCCATAGCATCGGGCATAGATCGCCGGACCATTGTGATCGGTCATTCCATGGGGGCGATGATCGCACTGGATCTTGCCCATCGTTATCCTGACAGGGTTGCCGGGGTGGTGGCACTCAATGCGATTTACCAACGGACACACAAGGCCAAGATGACCGCTGAGGTCCGTTATGCAAGCTTGCGCGAAGATCGGACCGCTGATCCATCGGCCACATTGGACCGGTGGTTTGCCGGGGTCACCAGTCCGGAGCGTAACGCCTGCGAAAGATGGCTGAGGTCCGTCAATCCAGCGAGCTATAAAACGGCCTATGGCGTCTTCGCCCGTGGCAATGGACCCAGCGCAGAAGCGTTGAAAGGGCTGCAATGTCCCGCGCTTTTCATGACCGGCGCACAAGAGCCAAACTCGACCCCGCAGATGTCCCGCGCCATGGCCGATCTGGCACCAAAAGGGCGGGCTGTGATTGTCGAAGGCGCGGCACACATGATGCCGATGACCCACCCTCTGGATGTGAACCGCGAACTGCTGGCCTTTGCCGGGCGAGTGTTTGCGTCGGATGTGAACCGTCAAAGCGAGAAAGGTTGAAAGATGGAGTTTTCACTCTTTGCGCATATGGATCGTATGAGCCCTGAACAATCGCATGAAACACTGCATGCCGAGTTTATGTCCCTGTGCAAAATTGCCGATGAATCCGGCATGCGCGCCCTGTGGACCGGCGAACATCATGGGATGGATTTTACGATTTCGCCAAACCCGCTGATGGAACTGGTGAACATCGCCAACCACACCAAAAATCTGCGATTGGGCACGGGCACGATCATTGCGCCTTTCTGGCACCCGATCAAATTGGCAGGCGAAGCGGCCGCAGCAGATATGCTGACTGGTGGGCGGATCGAACTGGGCATCGCACGCGGCGCCTATAGTTATGAATACGAACGGCTGATGCCGGGCATGGATGCTTGGGAAGCCGGGCAGCGTATGCGGGAAATCGCGCCGCTTTTGCCAAAGTTGTGGGAAGGGGACTGCGCCCACGAAGGCGCGTATTTCAGCTTTCCTTCGGCGACGGCCGCACCAAAACCGGTTCAGGACGGCGGCCCGCCGATCTGGATTGCAGCGCGTGATCCCAGCAGCCATGAATTTGGGGTGCAAAACGGGTTCAACATTCAGGTCACGCCGCTTTGGCAGGGCATCGAAGAGATCGAAACACTGATGGGGCGGTTCAATGACGCCTGCAACGACTATTCCGGCCCAAGGCCCAAGATCATGTTGCTGCACCACACCTATGTCGGATCAGACCAAGCAGATGTGGAAAGAGCCTCGCAAGAGCTGTCACGCTTCTATTGCAACTTTGGTGCATGGTTCCAGAACAAGCGCGCGGTGCATCAGGGGCGGCTTGATCCGCTCACTCAGGAAGAACTGGACGCCAATGCGATGATGGCCCCGTCCAATATGCGCCGCGACTTGACAATAGGCACTGCGCGCGACGTCATTGACCGGATCAAACGCTATGAGGACCTGGGGTATGACGAGTTCTCGTTCTGGATCGACAGCGGTATGAGCTTTGAGCGCAAGCGCGCCTCGCTCGAACGTTTTGTCGAAGATGTCATGCCGCATTTTCAATGAGGGCTTCCATGCAGGCACTACCGCACTATCCGCTATTCATTGACGGCCAATGGACCGAAGGCGCATCCGGACAGGTCATGGCCTCGCAAAACCCGGCGACCGGTGAGGATTGGGCCAGTTTCGCCTGTGCCGCTCCGCAGGATGTGGAACGCGCTGTTGCAGCGGCGCGGCGGGCTTTGGATGATCCGGACTGGCGTGATCTGACGCAGACGCAGCGCGGGAAATTGCTGTACCGGCTGGCGGAACTGATCGAGCGTGATGCGCAAGAGATCGGCCGTATCGAGACCACCGACAGTGGCAAACTGCTGGCGGAAACGGCCAGCCAATCGGCCTATGTGGGCGACTACTATCGTTACTACGCAGGCTTGGCCGACAAGATCGAAGGTGCGGTTCTGCCAATCGACAAGCCGGATATGCACGTCTTTACCCGGCGCGAGCCGATTGGCGTGGTGGCGGCAATCGTGCCTTGGAACGCACAGATGTTCCTGACCGCAACAAAACTTGGCCCCGCTTTGGCGGCCGGATGTACCGTGGTTCTGAAAGCCTCGGAAATTGCGCCAGCGCCGATGCTGGAGTTTGCGCGCCTGATCGAAGAGGCGGGCTTTCCAAAGGGTGTGGTATCGGTGATCACGGGGGATGCCGAAAACTGCGCCATCCCGCTGACACGGAATCGCGACATTGACCGCATCGCCTTTACCGGCGGGCCGGAAACGGCCCGTCACGTGGTGCGCAATTCGGCCGAGAACTTTGCGGTCACGACGTTGGAACTGGGGGGCAAATCGCCCATTCTGGTCTTTGACGATGCCGACATGGACGGCGCGGCCAACGGATTGATTGCAGGGAATTTCGGTGCATCAGGCCAAAGCTGTGTGGCCGGATCACGCGGATTGGTTCACCGACCGATTTTAGAAGAGCTTGTGGCGCGGATCACCGAGAAAATGGAGCAGGTCGTGATCGGCGACCCGCTTGAAGCCGAAACACACATTGGACCGCTGTGCACAGCGGCTCAGATCGACAAAATCAAGGCAACCCTCGCGGCCTCGGTCGAAGGCGGAGCCCGCATTCGTTTTGGTGGTGCGCCGTTAGAGCGCCCCGGCAACTACATGGCGCCGACGCTCGTTGAGTGCAGCGGCCCCGAAACGGCCACGCTGAAGACCGAGATGTTCGGACCGGTGATGTCCTTGCTGCCTTTCGACACCGAAGACGAGGCAATCGCATTGGCCAACGCATCCGATTTCGGACTGGGCTCGGGTGTGTTCACGCAGAACGTGGCACGAGCGCATCGTGTGTCATCGCGGCTGAAGGCAGGGATATGCTGGGTAAACACCTATCGCGCGGTATCGCCAATCGCGCCGTTTGGGGGCTACAATCAATCCGGCTATGGGCGAGAGGCGGGAATAGAAGCCATCCATGACTACACCCGCACCAAGACCACCTGGATCAGCACCTCGGACAAACCCATGGCCAATCCCTTTGTGATGCGCTGAGCGGCCGCTGCACCGACCTTATCGGGATTTTTCGAATCTCGGACGCGCGTCGGGGTCGTCGTCCAGTATCCGGTGAAATTTCTCGATCACCTCGAAAAAGGTTTCGCGCTGGGCCTCTGTCAGATCTGCGATCAGCCTATGTTCGACCTCGATGGCCGAAGGCAGGACCTTGTTCAGGGTGTCGATGCCTTTTTCCGACAGGCCGATTTCAACCAGCCTTGCATCATCCGTGCCGGCCTGCTTTGCGACCAGCCCGGCTTTTTCCATGCGGGTGACTGCGCGGCTGACGCGGGATTTTTCAAGATTGGTAAAGACTTGGATGTCCCGCACGGATGCAGTTCCGAGCCGCTGGAGGTTCACCAGAATGCGCCACTCAGCGACCGTAAGCCCGTGGGATTTGCCGTAGTCGGCAGATAGCCTCTGGCTGACACGTTCAGAGATATAGGCCAGCCGGTACGGCAGGAATTCCGCTAGATCGAATTTGTCTGTCATCGGCGCCCCCGGTTCCCTGCAAAGAATATTGACTTTCGTTGCAACTGCAACGATATTTTTGTTGCAAGCGCAACGAACAGGGGAGGGGACGCAATGGCCAAGGCATTCGCGTCGGCAGGCGATCTGACCGAAAAGAAGATCAGTTTTACCGAGGTCGGAGAGGGGCTCTATGCCTTTACCGCCGAAGGGGATCCAAACTCGGGTGTGATCATCGGCGACGACAGCGTGATGATCGTCGAAGCACAAGCAACGCCGCGACTGGCCAATAAGGTCATCGAATGCGTGCGCTCGGTGACGGACAAGCCGATCTCTCATGTTGTGCTGACCCACTACCACGCGGTCCGAGTGCTGGGCGCATCTGCCTTTGGCGCCAATCAGATCATCATGTCCGACGCCGCGCGATCCATGGTGATGGAGCGCGGTCAAGAAGACTGGGATAGCGAATTTCAGCGCTTTCCACGGCTGTTCGAAGGCCACGAAAGCATTCCGGGCCTGACCTATCCAACAACCACGTTCTCGGACAGCATGACGGTTTTCCTTGGCAGCCGCCGGGTTGAGATCAAACAGATCGGACGCGCGCATACCGCAGGCGACAGCGTTGTTTGGGTGCCGGATCAACAAACGATGTTTACGGGTGACATCGTTGAATATCATTCGGCCTGTTACTGCGGTGACGGACACTACGAGGAATGGGGCGCGACGCTGGATGCGGTAAAGTCCTATGATCCGCAGTCCATCGCGCCGGGGCGGGGCGATGCTTTGGTCGGGCGAGAGATGGTTGATGCGGCCATTGCGAACACCCGCGACTTCGTGGACAGCACCTATAACGCCGTGAAGCCAGTGGCTGCGCGCGGAGGCTCTCTCAAGGATGCTTGGGATGCGGTGCGCGAGGCCTGCGACCCCAAATTCGCTGACTATGCAATCTACGAACACTGCCTGCCGTTCAATGTCGCCCGCGCCTATGACGAAGCGCGCGGCATCGCGCACCCGCGCATCTGGACCGCGCAGCGCGATCTGGACATGTGGGAGGCTTTGCAGGGATGAATGCCCCGCTGATTGATCGGTATCCGCTGGCGTTCAAGCTCTATCCCTACGCACGTTCAGCAGATCAGGATGAACCCCGCCCGGTGCGCCACCCGGTTGTTATCGTCGGCGGCGGGCCGATTGGTTTGGCGCTGGCCATGGATCTTGGCCAGCGCGGCACGCCGGCACTGGTGCTGGATGACCACGAAGGCGTTGGCCAGGGGTCCCGTGCGATCTGTTTTGCCAAGCGCACGCTGGAAATCATGCACCGTCTGGGGGCCGGGGCGCAGATGCTCGACAAAGGCGTCGTCTGGCAAAAGGGCCGGGTGTTCCGTGACAAGGACGAAGTGTTCAACTTTGACCTGCTGCCCGAGGAAGGCCACCGCTGTCCGGCCTTTATCAACCTCAGTCAGATCCATTTCGAAAAGTACCAGATGGATGCCATCGATGGCCTCGACGCGCCCATCGAGGTGCGCGGCAAAAACCGGGTGGATGCTGTCACCGAAAAAGATGGCTATGTGCTTCTGGACGTCATGACGCCGGACGGCCCTTATCAGATCGAAGCAGACTATCTGGTGGCCTGTGACGGTGCGCGGTCCCCTTTGCGTGACATGCTGGGGCTGGGTTTCGAAGGACGCGTTTTCGAAGACAATTTCCTGATCGCGGACGTCAAGATGGCGGCTGATTTCCCGACAGAACGCTGGTTCTGGTTCGAGCCTTGGTTCAAATCAGGCGACAGCGCGCTTTTGCACAAACAGCCCGATGGAATCTGGCGGATTGATTTCCAGCTTGGTTGGAACATCGACCGCGAAAAAGAGATGAAAGAAGAGAACATTCGCGCGCGAGTCGATCAGATGCTGGGCGCGGATGTGGAGTACGAGCTGGATTGGTGTTCGATCTACACCTTCCAATGCCGCCGGATGGAACGGTTCCGGCATGGGCGCGTTCTGTTTGCAGGCGACGCGGCGCATCAGGTGTCACCTTTCGGAGCGCGTGGGGCCAACTCCGGTGTTCAGGACGCCGATAATCTCGGCTGGAAGCTGCACGCCGTCCTACAAGGGGCACCGGACGCTTTGTTGGACAGCTATGATACAGAGCGCGTTTTGGCGGCGGATGAAAACATACTGAACTCGACCCGTGCGACGGATTTCCTGACACCGAAAACAGCCAACTCCAAGATCTTTCGCAATGCTGTGCTTGATCTGGCCAAAGACAACGCCTTTGCCCGCCCGATGATCAATTCGGGCCGACTGAGCGTGCCGAGTGTTTATGATGGCTCGCCTTTGAACGGGGTCGATGCGCTGGATGGACCGCCGCGTACCCGGCCGGGTGCGCCTTGCCCGGATGCGCCATTTGGCGACGGGTATTTGCTCGATGTTCTGGATGGCGAATTTTCGGTGCTGGCGATTGGGACCGATGCACCCGAAGTGCCAGGGATCAACTCCATCACCATCCCGGATCCCTCTGCAGAACTGGCAGAGCGTTATCTCGGGGATGCCGACGGGGCAGTTTACCTGATCCGGCCAGACCAGCACGTTGTTGCACGCTGGGCCAGTGCCGCGCCATCGGACATTCAGGCCGCCCTTAACATCGCAACCGGAGGTGCCGCATGACTGGTTTGAACCTGAACCCGAACATCCCGGATCCGGATGGGTTTTATGCAGAACTTCTGGATGCACATGAGGGCCTGACAGACGATGAAAGCGCGGCTTTCAATGCGCGGCTCATACTGATTTTGGCCAACCACATCGGCGAACGCGCTGTTCTGTCAGAGGCGTTGCGTACCGCGAAAGGAGCTAGGACATGACAACCATGGAGCAGCATTCTCTGATCCAGTCAGACGGCAGCAGCACGACGCCGGGCTATATGCCGGGGTGGGGCAACGACTTTGAAACCGAGGCCCTGCCGGGCGCTCTGCCACAGGGCATGAATTCGCCGCAAAAGGTGAACTACGGCCTCTATGCCGAACAGCTCTCGGGAACCGCGTTTACTCAGCCCGGTCCCGAGAGAACGTGGTGCTATCGCATTCGGCCTTCGGTCAAACACACTCACCGGTTTGAACGCATCCAATTGCCTTACTGGAAGTCCGCGCCTCATGTGGTCGAGGATGTCACCAGTCTGGGCCAGTACCGCTGGAACCCGATTGAGGCTGATGGATCGCTGACTTGGCTGACGGGTATGCGGACCATGACAACGGCGGGGGATGTGAACACACAGGTCGGAATGGCCGCCCACGTTTATCTGGTGACCGAGTCGATGAAGGACTCCTATTTCTACTCGGCAGACTCAGAACTTCTGGTCGTCCCGCAGGAAGGCAAGCTGCGCTTTGCCACTGAACTGGGCATTCTGGATGTCGAGCCCAAGGAAATTGCGATTATCCCGCGTGGGCTCGTTTACCGGGTTGAAGTACTGGAGGGTCCGGCCCGGGGGTTTGTCTGTGAAAACTACGGGGCCAAATTCGATCTTCCTGATCGCGGTCCGATCGGGGCCAACTGTCTTGCCAATCCACGGGACTTCAAGGCGCCTGTGGCCGCCTTTGAGGATCGTGACGTACCTTCGACCGTAACCGTGAAATGGTGCGGCCAGTTCCATGAAACACATATCGGGCATAGCCCTCTGGATATTGTGGCATGGCACGGAAATTACGCGCCGATGAAATATGATCTTCGCGCCTATTGCCCTGTTGGGGCTATCCTGTTCGATCACCCCGACCCGTCGATCTTTACGGTGCTGACTGCGCCGTCCGGCCAGCCCGGTGTCGCCAACATTGACTTTGTTCTGTTCCGCGAACGCTGGCTGGTCGCCGAAGACACCTTCCGCCCGCCTTGGTACCACAAGAACGTCATGTCGGAACTGATGGGAAATATCTATGGTCAGTATGATGCAAAACCCGAGGGCTTTGTTCCGGGCGGCATGTCCCTGCACAATATGATGCTTCCGCATGGACCAGACATGGATGCCTTTGAAAAGGCCTCAAATTCCAACCTTGGCCCGGACAAGCTGGACCGGACAATGTCGTTCATGTTTGAAACCCGGTTCCCGCAGCATCTGACCGAATTTGCCGGCAAGGAAGCCCCGATGCAGGATAACTACATCGACTGCTGGACATCGCTGGAAAAGAAATTCGACGGGACGCCGGGCAAGAAATGAAGCTGTATTCCTACTGGCGGTCCACAACATCCTATCGCGTGCGCATTGCGCTGACACTCAAGGGTGTGGTGTTCGACACTGTTCCGGTTGATCTCGTGGCCGGGGATCAGCGCACCGAGGCCTATCTTGGCGTCAATCCGATTGCCGGGGTGCCGTCTTTGATGCTGGATGACGGCACTGTCCTGACCCAGTCCATGGCGATCCTTGAATGGATCGAGCAGGCGTATCCTACGCCAGCCCTGATTCCGGCCGACCCGGTGCAAGCCGCGCAGGTGCGTGCGGCAGCGCTGATCATGGCGACGGATGTGCATCCGGTGAACAACCTCAAGGTCGTGCAGCAGCTCAAAGCGATGGGGCACAGTCAGGACGAGGGCATCGCATGGATGCAAGATTGGATGACCCGCGGCTTGACGGCGTTCGATGCAGTGATCCCGGGCGGTGATTTCAGCTTTGGAAGTGCGCCAAGCCTTGCGGACATCTGCCTTGTGGCGCAGCTCTATAATGCACATCGCTGGGGTGTGGATCTGACGCCCTATCCGCGCCTGACAGAGATTGAAGCGCGCTGCCTTGCCTTGCCCGCCTTTGACGCGGCGCGCCCGGAAAACCAGCCTGATGCAGGCTAGACGGAGAAGACAATGACATTGAAACGTTCCTGGGTCGAAAGCGCGAATGCGCCTCAGACTGATTTTCCGCTGAACAACTTGCCTTACGGGGTTTTCTCAGAGGCGTCCGGCGGCAAACGCTGCGGGGTTGCCATCGGGGATCAGATCCTCGACGTGGCCGGGATGGAAGCCCAAGGCCTGATCGACTTTGGCGGTGCGCTGCAAACCGGTGCTTGGAATACCTTCATGGAAAAGGGCAGTCAGGCTTGGGCCAGTCTGCGAACAACCCTGACCGAAATGCTGGCCGAAGGCAGCAGCGGACAGGACAGTCTGGCGGCCTTGATGGTGCCGATGGCCGACGCGCGCCTGCACATGCCCTTTGTCGTGACAGAGTTCACTGATTTTTATGCGTCGCGTAATCACGCCACGAATGTCGGGACCATGTTCCGGGGGCCAGAAAATGCGCTGCCGCCAAACTGGTTGCATATCCCCATTGGCTACAATGGTCGCGCATCATCCGTGGTGATCGATGGCACCGATATCATCCGTCCGAATGGCCAGCTCAAAGGTCCGAACGATACCGTGCCGCGTTTTGCGCCCTCTGCGCGGTTTGACTTCGAACTGGAGATGGGCGCGATCGTCGGGCGTGCGTCGGACGGTCCAATCAGCGTCGATCAGGCCTTTGAGAACATCTTTGGCTACGTGATCCTGAACGATTGGTCCGCACGGGACATACAGGCATGGGAATATCAGCCCCTGGGGCCGTTTCAGGCCAAGGCCACCGCGACCAGCATCAGCCCATGGATTGTGACCGCCGCCGCGCTTGAGCCGTTCCGCGTATCAACACCTGAGCGGGAGTTCGACCTTTTGCCGCATCTGCAGGACACGGGCCCTATGCTGTACGACATTGATCTCGAGGTTGGCCTGGCACCGGAAGGACAGGCCGAGACGGTCATTGCCCGGACGAACTATCGCGAAATGTACTACTCGAGCGCACAGCAGTTGGCCCATCACACCACGAGCGGTTGCCCCATGCGTGTGGGTGATCTTCTCGGTTCAGGGACGATCTCTGGTCCCGAAAAGCAAAGCCGTGGCGCTCTGCTGGAACTGGCGTGGGGCGGCAAGGAGCCGATCACGCTGGATGGGGGCGAAGACCGCAGTTTCCTGCACGACGGCGACACCCTGACCCTGCGCGGTGCCGCCGTGGGCGATGGCTTCCGCGTCGGTTTTGGTGCCTGCGCGGGGAAATTGCTGCCAGCCAAGGAATAGGCTCGGCTTGCCTCGTGGTCGCTAGAGAAAATCGTCCCGGCGCGGCGTAAAGCAGTCAATCAGCGTGCCGGGCTCAAGACAAACGCATCCATGCGTCTTGTCCGAAGGCACGACAAAGCTGTCGCCGGGCCCGACCTCTTGTTCCACGCCGTCAACCGTGAACAGGAACCGGCCAGAATGCACATAGGTTGACTGGACGTGGGGATGGTTGTGCGGGGCGCCGATAGCGCCCTTTTCTTCAAACCGAAAAGCAACAACCATCAATTCGGGGTGATCGGACAGAACCTGCCGGGTCACATGTTCGCCCGTTGATACGATTGGAAAATCGGACAATTTTGCCTCCGTTCGCTACTATGAAAACAACACACCGCCGTTGATGTCGATGTTGGTCCCGGTCATGAAGGCACTGTCATCGCAGGCCAGAAACAGGACCAGATTGGCAACATCGTCAACGTGGCCTTGGCGTTTCATCGGCGCATTTGCCTCGTAGCCGCGACGACCCGCATCCGGTGTGTGAATGTTGTGGAAGTCTGTGTCGATCATCCCGGGGCAAATGGCATTTACGCGGATGTCGGGGCCGACCTCTTTTGCCAGACCACGTGTCATCGTCATGACGGCGCCCTTGGACGTCGCATAAGCGACCGCGCCCGGCCCACCACCATCGCGGCCCGCCTGACTGGCAAGGTTCACGATCGCGCCTGACTTCATATGGGCAAGGCTGGCCTTGGTCATCAGGAAGGTGCTCGTCAGGTTGAGCGTCATCACCGCATTCCAGTGCTCAAGTTCCATCTCGGCTATGGTTTTGCGGGCGATCAGGCCACCTGCGTTGTTGACCAGAATGTCCACGCCGCCAAATGCCGTGACAGTCGCAGACACCAGCGCACCTACATCTTCTGGCTTGTTCAGATCACCCTGAACGGCGATTGCCGTGCCGCCCATTGCTCCGATCTCGGCAACGGTCTGATCGGCGCCCGTTGAGCTTGAGAAATAGTTGATCGCGACATTTGCGCCTTCGGAGGCAAGTTTCATCGCAACGGCACGACCGATGTCACGCCCCCCGCCGGTCACTATGGCGGTCTTGTCTGCAAGTTTCATATCGAACCTTTCTCAATGCGATGCTTCAACATCACGTTTGGTGTTTTGGTTGTCAGCCGTGTTAGGGCGTTGGTGTCTATGGGAACGCCCCGGGCATCAGGTTTTTGGGCAGCCAAAGAATGATTTCGGGGAACGCGGCCAGCAAAATCAGGATGATCAGCATCGGCGCCAGGATGATCACGACTTCGCGCAGGACCTGCACGACGTTCAATCCGCCGATTGCAGCCGAGATCAAAAGGCACAGCCCATAGGGCGGGGTCACCAAGCCAAAGGCCAGAGAGACAATCCCGATGATTGCAAAGGCGATCGGATCAACCCCGCCAGCGGCTGCAACAGGCATCAGCACCGTGCCGAGGATGATGATCGTCGGGATGGCATCGATAAAGAGCCCGAAGATCAGGAACAGGGCTGCGATCAACAATGCGGTTCCGAACGGGCCGAACTCCCACGCGGTCAGAATGCTGACAATCAGACGCGGCGCGTTGTAAAAGGACAAAAGCCATCCAAAGGCCGAGGCCGTGCCAATGGCAAACAGGGAAATCGCCGCGAACCGCGCTGTGTCGTACAATATGTGACCGAGGTCGTTTGGCGTGACGGTCTTGTAGACGAACATTCCAAGCACAAGAGCATAGGCCGCGGCGATAATCGCGCTTTCGGTCGGGGTCACAAGGCCGCCGACGATGCCGCCAATTACGAATACGGGTGTCAAAAGCGCAAGGGCAGCGCCTTTCCATGCGGACCAGAATTCGCCCCAGTTTGGGGTGGCCGTAACCGGATAGCTCCTGACCTTTGCAAAGCCGTAAACCGTGGCCATCAAGGTCAAACCGATCAACAGTCCGGGCAGGGCGCCGCCTAGAAACAGCGCGCCCACCGAAACCTGCATCACGCCTCCCCAGACGATCATCAGGATCGACGGGGGAATGATCACTCCCATGACAGAAGAGCAGGCCGTGATCGCGACGGCAAATCGCGTGTCGTAGCCTTCTTTCTTCATGGCCGGGATCAGGATTTTTCCGATGCCGGCGGCATCTGCCGTGGACGAGCCCGAGATGCCGGCAAACAACATAGATACGGCTACGTTTACATGGCCCAACCCGCCGGGCATCCAACCGGTCAGAACCCGCGCCAGTTCGATCAGACGATCGGTGACCTTGCCGGAGTTCATCAGATTGGCCGCCAGCAAGAAAAACGGAACAGCCAATAGAATGAACGAGTTATAGGATTGAAACATCCGGTCCAGAACGATGAACGGGGTCAGGCGCACTTCGAGCAGTACGACCGGGATCGTTGCGAGACCCAAGGCGAAAGCCACGGGTATGCGGATAAAGATCAGCACGAGGAACCCGGCGATCAGAAGTGTCGCGGCAGTTGCCGTATCGAGGATCATGTGTTCACGCCCTTCCGGCCAAGAAATGTCGAGATGTCCTGAGACAATCGGTAGCCCGCCAACAACATCCAAAGGCCACCGGCGATCGGGACGGAAATATGCGTGATCATAAGATTGGCGCGCATCATCACAGATCGCTGTTTGCCGCCGAACTCTGCGTATTCAATGCCGTAGAACAAAAACAGCAGGCCAAAGACCATGATTGCCAAATGAACGATGCCATTCTGCAAAAAGGCCAAAAAGGGAGATTTGAAATCTCGCGTGATGCGCACGTCGAAATGCGTTCCGTCCCAGACCGCAACCACCGATCCGATCATGACGATCCAGATGAATAGGAAGGTCGCCAGCTCTTCGGTCCAGAGAAACGACGGAATGATGCCGGTGTATCGGGACAGGACCTGCATCGCGACGGGGACGGACAGGGCCCCCATCAACACCCCCAGCAAGACGCGCAGCCCCAGACAGAAGCGGTCAAGAAACTTTCCAATCATGCGATGTGCTGCCTTGTGTGGTGACGGTTGCGCAACCGGCAGGCGGGCAGGGCGCTTTGCGCGCCCCGCCAACCCGGCGTTTACATTCCACGAACGTTTTCAAGCAGTTCGGTCGCACCCAGCTCGGCGGCGTAGGCATCCTGAACAGGTTGAACCAGTTCAAGCATCTTCTCACGGCCTTCGAACGCATGGATCTTGATTTGGCCCGCGTCTGCCATTTCCTGCAGGATTTCGCCGTCAGCGCCGCTTTCGAGAGCGCGCCCAAAGGCACCTGCCTCGGCACCAGCGGCCATGATCGCTGTCTGCAGGTCTTCCGGCAGTTTGTCGTAGATTGCAGCCGACATCACGATCGGACGAACCGTAATGGTATGCTGGGTCAGCGAAATATGCGGGGCAACTTCGTAGAACTTGAGGTTCTGGATCGACGCAGCCTCGTTTTCAAATCCGGCGATAACCCCTGTCTGGATCGCATTGTAGACTTCGTTATAGGCGATTGCAGCCGGGGCAGCGCCGACAGCGTCAAAGGTCTTGGCCTGAATAGGGGCACCCATCACACGCATGCGGTGATCGGCCAGCTCTTCCATGTTTGTAATCGGCTCAGCCGAGGCGAGGTTGCGAACACCGCCGCCATGGTAGCCTACGATCACGATGCCTGCGGCTTCACGCAGATCGGCTTCAAGCGGGGCAAATGCGTCAGAGCCCAGAACTGCGTTCCAGTGATCCAGATCGCGGAACAAGAAAGGCATGTCCATCAGTGGGATGCTCTCGGAAAACACGGCCATGTTGGATGGGGCAAGGATCGTATAGTCGACGGCCACGCCTTGGTTCAGGTATGTGACGTAGTCCGATTCAACACCCAATTCGCCGTTTAGTCGCAGATCGAATGCGATTTCGCCGTCGTATTTTTCGGCCACGAGGCGCTCAAATTCGCGCAGTGTTTTGGTGAAGGAGTGATCCTCGTCGAACATGCTTGCGCCGCGCAGTGTAACGTCAGCCCCTGCAATAGAAACACTGCCCAGCAAAATGGCCGAAGCTGCAATCGTCTTTAGTGAAAAATTGAACATTTTATCCTCCCAGATCACGTTCAAAAATTTGACAGCCTTCGTGGCCGTCCATTGCCCCAGCCGCTCTCGTTCAGTCCCTTCCATTGCCCTCTGCCACGGCGTTTTTTGACGGGCGTTGGAACAGCAGCGAAGTCCGATCACGGGCTCGGTTCTGGCATTCAACCAACACGTAAACTTGGATACTAGTCAACAAAAAATTTGTCTGACTTTTGTTAGGTTGAGGTTTTTCTCTTTGAAATCAGGTCAATAATGTTGTCTAGTATCCTACGTTGGGCAGTCGTTCGCTCCGTCCGACCACCAGAATCGCGGCACTCAACATTTGGAAAATTGGACTATGGCCGAACAAGGAACACTTGCACGCACCACGGGAAGTGACGTTGTTTTTGACAAGCTGTTTGAACAGATTACGCGGCTTGATCTGCTTCCCGGGACCAAGATTTCCGAGACGGAGATCGCCAAGGCATTTGGATACTCACGTCAACCTGTTCGCGAGGCTTTCACAAGGTTGGCCAACCTCAATCTGTTGCTGATACGCCCGCAGCGCGCCACTCTGGTTCGTCCGTTTTCGAGACAACTGATCGCGAATGCGCGATTTGTGCGGGCCGCGATTGAGTTTGAAGTTGTGCGTGCCGCCGCGCGGGATCGTGATACTGCACTGGATGATGAGTTGCGGTCCAACCTTCGCAAACAGGGCGATGCGATAGCAGCCGGAGATACGGGCCTTTTTCATGAGCTCGACTACGATTTCCATCGGTTGCTCTGTGCCGCGGCCAAGCAGGCGTTTGCCTTTGACATCATTTCAGAAAACAAGGCGCAGGTTGACCGTCTGTGCATGCTGGCCCTGACCAGCAAGGATGCGATGGATGTCCTTTACGACGATCACGCAAAGCTTCTCGAAGCGCTTTTCGGTGGCGATGAAGAAGCGGCCGTCGCCGTTCTGCGGGTTCATCTTGATCGGCTTAGCCCGACGATTGACGCCATTTACACGACCCATAAAGCGTATTTTGACGACTAGGAGCCTGTTATGAAGCTGCTGTTTATGACGCTCGTCGCGGTAACGGCGCTCTGAGTTCGGCACTAAGCCAGAAGCGGCACAGAACGTGCATGAGGCACTGCAAAAAACACACAGAGCCAACGATCGAAGAGGCGGTGCAAATCGGGCTTTGAAGATGTCGTCGCGGTGGCCATTGTCGTTTTGTCCGGAATGCACTAACTAGACAGCCGAAACCCTTCGAAATACGCGGCAAGGCAAGTGTCTGAAAACAAAAGATATAACCTGCACAAGAGTGCTCGTCTCTCTGTCGCGCCGATGATGGACTGGACGGATCGGCATTGCCGGTTTTTCCATCGGCTGATGTCGCAGGAGGCATTGCTGTACACCGAAATGGTCACAGCGCCGGCCTTGGTCCGGGGCGGCGCTTTGCATTTGTTGGACTATAACCCCGAAGAACACCCTGTTGCTTTGCAATTAGGGGGCTCTGACCCGGTTGAGTTGGGCAAAGCGGCCAAACTGGGTGCACAGGCGGGCTATGACGAAATCAACCTGAACTGTGGCTGTCCGTCGGATCGCGTGCAGTCGGGCACCTTTGGCGCGGTCTTGATGAAATCCCCGGCGCTCGTGGCCGATTGCGTGCGCGCGATGCGCGATGCGGTTGATGTCGAGATCACGGTGAAATGCCGCATCGGAGTTGACGACCAGGATCCGAACGCTGTGCTGCCCGAGTTTCTGGCTCAGATCGTCGCGGCTGGCTGCGAGCGGGTCACCATCCATGCGCGCAAGGCATGGCTGCAAGGGCTCAGCCCCAAGGAAAACCGGGACATCCCGCCCTTGGACTATGAACTGGTTCAGCGCATGAAGCAGCTGTTTCCGAACCTGCACATCTCGATCAACGGTGGGATTGAAACGCTAGAGCAAGCGCAGGACTTGCTGGATGCGGGGCTGGACGGGGTGATGATCGGACGCGCGGCCTATCACCAGCCATGGGATATTCTGGGCACCGCTGATGCCGCGATCTGGGGCAAAACCAACGCTCTTGCGTCCGCCGA
>JAHDIS010000066.1 GCA_020630695.1 Paracoccaceae bacterium
GACCCAAAGTCAGAATGTCGCGTTTTTTAATGTAAAGATAGTCATGGACTTAAAGTCAGTTTGCAGTAAACGTCTCAAAAGGCCCGAATGAATAGTAGCCATGCTTCAAAAGCAAATACTTCCTAGCAGTGATTCAATGTCAAACGGGGTTCAAGATGGAACATCTTAATCAGGCGAGTATGGTTTGTTATCATGTGTTTCAGGATTTTTCCAAAGCTCAGTTTGTTTGCAATAGTTCAGGAGGTTGGGCGGCTGGTTGTTCCCATGAGTGCTTGGAAAAATCAGGCCCCGCTATGCTTAAAATGGTTTGCCTTGGTTGCTTTTGCGATATTCCCGGTATTCCAAGCGATTTTTTTGCTATACCTTTGAATTTTTCACTTCGAAAACAAAGTGATGCTTGGGTTTTAGATTATTTTGAAGGTGTCTTCGAGCCACAAGAGGGCGATCTTATCGCCGCTCCGGAGAGCCATCCAACCCGAAAAATCTCACCTGAGAAAACTGTAAGTGTCTTGGTTTTACCCAATGGCGACATTGTTACTGTAAAGTATTCTGAGGGAACCCGTTGCGTACCATTTTGGACCGACAGCTGTCTTCCGGAAGGTGTCGCAACGAAGCAAGATGGTAGTGAAAGGGTGATTGAGGTGCTTTTCAGGGAAGTTCAGATTTTTGCACAAAGCAGAGAGATTAAATTTCTCGTTGCTAATTATTTAAGTGATGATTTTGACGTCGCACTTTTGGTACCAGCGGTATGAGATGTAGCATCTGAAAGCTCTCTTGCTTGACGCAGCAAGGACATCTACTTTGTCCCCAAAGCCGCTTCTCGGATCAGCAAGACACGACTTTACGCCCAATCCGGTGGCCGCTTCTCCAGAAACGCGCTGATCCCTTCCTCGGTGTCACGCCAAAGCATGTTTTCGACCATGACCTGACCGGTGTAGGCATAGGCCGCGTCCAGATCCATTTGCATTTGCTCGTAGAAGGCGGATTTGCCGATTTTGACGGCGGCGGAGAGTTTGGTGGCGACGGTTTGGGCCAGCTCAGCTGTGCTTGCCTCCAGCCGGTCGGCGGGAACGGTGCGGTTGATCAACCCGCGCTCGACCGCCTCTTCGGCGGACATGAACTGCCCGGTGGTCAGCATCTCAAAGGCCCGTTTGCGGGGGATGTTGCGCGACAGGGCGACCATCGGCGTTGAGCAGAAAAGCCCGATGTTCACGCCATTCACGCCGAATTTCGTGCCTTCTGCCGCCACGGCCATGTCGCACGACGCCACCATCTGGCAGCCGGCGGCGGTGGCGATGCCGTGGACCTGCGCGATCACCGGTTGGGGCAGGCGGGTCAGGCCGGTCATCACGCTTGCGCAGCGGGTGAACAGATCGGCGAAATAGGCCTTGCCGCCATCCTCGGCCTGACGGCCTGCCTGCATTTGCTTGAGGTCATGGCCCGCGCAAAACGCCTTGCCCGCGCCTGAGATCACCACCACGCGGGTGTCGCGGTCGTCCTGAAGCGCGTCGATCTGGGCCTGAAAGGCCGCCAGCATCTCATCCGACAGGGCATTGAGCCGTTCGGGCGCGTTCATATGAAGATGGGCAATCCCATCTGCGTCGGTGCGTTCCAGCAATGCCATCTTGTTCTCCCGGCTGATTTGCGGGAACTCTAGCGCCAATAGGGAGGACGCGCATGTTGAAATTTACCATTCCGGAGATGGAGAGCTTTCTTAAAGAGGTTTTCCCGCAAGTCGAAGGCATGTTCGGCATTGATCAGATGGACGACGCCTTGCTGGTGATGCGGCTGTTCAATGACGAAAGGCACCTGCGGCCCGGAGGGACGGTGTCCGGCCCGGCGATGTTTTCTTTGGCTGATGTGGCTGCTTACGTGGCGACCATGGCCCGGATCGGCCCTGAAGCGCTGACCGTGACCACCCATTGCAGCATTGATTTCATGCGTAAACCCGAAGCTGGCCGCGATATTCTGGCCGAAGCACGCGTTCTGAAAATGGGCCGGTCGCTCAGCGTGACTGATGTTCTGCTGTTCTCCGAAGGCAGTGATCAGGCGGTTGCCCACGCCAGTCTGACCTATTCGATCCCTCCGCGCCGGGACTGACCGACGCCTAACGGGGCGCTGCCCCATCGCGGCAAGCCGCGATTCCCCGGGATTTTTTCAGCACGAAGAAACGCTCAGGTCCCGCAGAAGGTAGCCGGGACGATCTCGTCCTGGGCGGGGGGGCGTTGCAGGTCGGCGTGCTCGGGCTGGTCGTGATAGGGGCGTGACAAGACCTCGAGCAAGCGGTGGAACGGTGCATCGTCGCCGTCTACGGCTGCGGCGATCATCTGTTCGATCCGGTGGTTGCGCGGAATAAAGACTGGGTTGGTTCGTCGCATGAGTGCGGTCGGATCGTTTTCGGACTCAAGACGTGTGTTCCAGCGTGCAGCCCAGGCGTCGAACAGGGTTGGGTCGGCGAATTGATCGCGCGCCGCCGCTTGGGTCAGGGCTCTGAACGTATTGGTGAAGTCGGCCTGGCCGTGCTGCATGATGTTGAGTAGATCGCCAATCAGGTCGGCGTCCTCTGGGCGGGGCGTGGAGATGCCGATCTTGGCGGCAAAGTGATCCAGCCACTTTGCTCGGATCCTGTCGGGCATCGCATGCACCTGCTTTGTAAAGCGTTCGACGGCCACGTCCTGATCGGACAGCAGCGGTACAAGCGCTGTTGCCAGCTGGGCCATGTTCCAGACGATTATGTCGGCCTGTGCGCTATAGGCGTAGCGGCCGTGACGGTCGATGGATGAGAACACCGTGTCCGGATCATAGCGGTCCATGAAGGCGCAGGGGCCATAGTCGATGGTTTCGCCGGATAGGGTGCAGTTGTCGGTGTTCATCACGCCATGGATAAAGCCGAATGACATCCATCTGGCCACCAGATCGGCCTGACGGTCCATGACGTGATCCAGCAGATCATGCGGATCGCGGGCCTCGGGATAGTGGCGGGCGACGGTGTAGTCGAACAGCGTTTCCAGCGCGTCCCATTGCTGGCGCGCGGCAAAGATCTGAAAGGTGCCGACGCGGATATGACTGGCGGCCACACGGGTAAGCACGGCCCCCGGCAGGGGCGTTTCGCGCAGCACCACATCGCCGGTTCTGACCGCTGCCAGAGCACGCGTGGTCGGCACGCCGAGCGCATGCATCGCTTCGGACACCAGATATTCGCGCAGAACCGGGCCCAACCAAGCGCGGCCGTCGCCCATGCGGGAAAATGGGGTGGGGCCTGAGCCTTTGAGTTGAATATCGCGTCTTGTGCCAGTCTGGTCGATCACTTCGCCCAACAGGATTGCCCGCCCATCGCCCAGTTGCGGATTGTAGTGACCGAATTGATGACCCGCATAGAGCTGGGCGATCGGTTCTGCGCCGTTGGGTTTGCCATTGCCGGAAAACAAAACGGCCAGCTCATCGCGGTTGTCGCTGGAAATCCCCAGTTCATCGGCGAGCGCGGTGTTGTACACGATCAGGGAGGGATCCCGCACGGGCGTTGGCGCGACGCGGGAAAAGAACCCGTCGGGCAGACGCGCATAGCTGTTGTCGAAAGGAATCTTCACCGTCATGGGGTCAACCTGTTGAATGATCGTGCGTTTGTCGGGCTAGGGCGTGGCGGCCCAGCTTGGTCACAGTCCGGGATCACAGAACCCGGCTCATGAACATATAGTCGTCCCGCGGCACAAATCGCGCACGTCGGTAGAATTCCTGTAGCCGTGCATCGCTGCGACGTGCTTCGAGGTGCAAAGCCCGCACGCCTGCCTCTTTGAGAGCGCGGCTGACGCCGTTCAGGGCCTCAAAACCCATTCCCCGGCGCCGCACGGCTGGGCGGATGTAGAGTTCGTCAACGATGGCGTCTAGTCCACCGAATTCAAGCGACCAGCCGAAGGTGATGGCGATGTATCCGACCGGCGCACGTCTGGGCCCGATCAACCAGATGGCACCATGAGGCGAGCCTTCCAGAAGCGGCGCAATCGCCTGTGCGGCATGGCCCTCGGCGGTGTCAAAGCCCTGTTCGCTGTGAAAGGCTGTCACCAGCGGTTCCAGTTTGTCCAGATCGTCGAGTGTGGCGAGGTGCAGGGCGTTCAAAGCCGGGCCAGCCTTTCTGTCAGCAAATCAAAGAAACCCTGCGCGTCAATGTCACCCATAAAGGTGGCATTCGGAGCGCGATCGGTCACGCGCCACCAGTCCGCGACGGTCATTCCCAGCGTCAGCGCGCTTTGGGTTTCAATTTCCACGTTGATGTGGCGGCCTGTGAAAAGTGTAGGTTTGATCAGATAGGCGGTGACGCAGGGGTCATGCAGAGGTGCCCCGGCCGAGCCGTATTTTTCCTTGTCGAACCGTTCAAAAAAGTCAGTCATTTGTGCGACGGCCAGACCAACGGGCGTATTCAGCGCCCGAAAGGCATTGTTGCGTTCAGCCGTGACCAGTGCCTTGTGCGTGACATCCAGAGGCATCACGGTGATGGGCGCGCCGCAGGCGAAAACAACAGCGGCGGCTTCGGGATCGACGTAGATGTTGAATTCGGCAGCGGGGGTAATGTTGCCCACTTCGAAGTAAGCGCCGCCCATGAGAACGATTTCCGCGATGCGCGTTGCGATATCTGGAGCACGTTGCAGCGCCGTGGCAATATTGGTCAAAGGGCCGAGCGGGCAGAGCGTAACGGTGCCTTCAGGCTCATTGCGCAGTGTGTCGATAATGAAATCAACGCCATGCTGGTCCTGCAACGCCATGACCGGGTCTGGCAGATCCGGGCCATCCAGTCCTGTTTTGCCGTGCACATGTTCGGCCGTTACCAAGGGGCGCGCTATCGGCGCGTCACAGCCTGCGAAAACGCGGGTGTCCGGCTTGCCCGCCAGCTCGCATACAATGCGTGCGTTTTTCTGTGTGAGGGGCAGGGGCACATTGCCGGCAACGGCGGTAATGCCCAGAACCTCTACGTCTTCGGGGCTGGCCAGTGCCAGCAGGATGGCAACCGCATCATCCTGACCAGGATCCGTATCGATAATGATTTTACGCGGGGGCATGGGCTCTCCTGTCAGCTTGAGGGCAGTTTGCATGGGTTGCGAACAGGCGCAAGGCCGCAGACGACGGGCAGCGGCACGCTGCCGACCCGGTGATGCGGTCAATGGTCCGTGTAATTAACCTTTGCGCGAGATAGGAGCCGAATACCGGTGGTGTTCAGCGGTCAGGCGGAACAGGACGCGCCGCCCAAAACGCAGAACTTGGCACAGTGGGGGTGGTTCAGGGCCACGTCCCGTTCGGCTTCTTCCAGCGTGCTGCCCAATTCGAACTGCGGATCATAGGGTAGAAGCGTGCAGGCCAGAACCGTTGGCTTATCCGCGCCGCGGCGTTTCACCACCATCCGCGATGACGAACACATGACCTCGGACGGGGACTTGTTGAGAATTCCCCAACATGCCGTAGTGATTTCTGGCACTTCGACATTTTCATCCATCTCAGGGAACAGAACCGTTTGGCCGGGGTTTGTCGCGTCTATTTCAAAACCTTCTGCTTCGAAAAGCGACGCATAGCCCGCACGGCTGCCCTGATCCGTTTCGTCCCACATGGTCCGACCGGCAACAGCCATCTGGAACTTGTTGTCCCGCAGCCAACGCATGCCCTGCAGCGTGATTTCGAAACTGCCTTTGCCGCGCTCGGTGTCATGCAGATCAGCCGACCAGTGATCGACGGAAATGCGCATTGTGAGCTTGCCGGGGAAGGCTTCGTTCAGTTCAAGCAACCCGCTCTGGACCCGCTTGCGCATCATGGGGCGCATGGCGTTTGTCAGGATCAGAACTTCATAGCCACGTTCAAGTGAAGCGCGCGTAATCTCGATCATCTGAGGGTTCATGAACGGCTCACCGCCGGTAAAGGCGATTTCCTGAACGCCCCAATTGCGAGCTTCCAGCTGATCGAGATAGTCGCGCACTTCGTCCGCCGTGATATAAACCAGACGGTCGTTTTCAGGTGAGCTTTCGATGTAGCAATTCACGCAGGTGATGTTGCACAGGGTGCCTGTGTTGAACCAAAGCGTTTGCGGGTTGCTGAGGGCAACCGTCGCGCGGGCTTCTCCGGTCGCCGTAAGAGCCGGGTCCTGAAATTTGCCTGAGTTTGCGCCTGAAAGGTCTTTCATCGCGTTCATCCTTTTGCTTGGCGATAGTGCTAGGACGCGCGCGCGCTCTTGGCCAGTGCTGTAATTTTGCTCTGACACCATTGTGAAGGGCAGTTGCATGTTAGACATTGGTGACAGAAGGGGGTAATACGCACCCGTTAGCGCTAACTGTTCCGAGTCGGTGGCGCATTGCTGATAGCAGAAGGCAGACCCGCATGGTTTCGAGAGTCATTCCCGTAGAACCCTTTGATCTGGTCATTTTCGGTGGAACCGGTGATCTGGCCCGCCGCAAGATCCTGCCGGGTTTGTTTCGCCGCTATTGTTCGGGGCAGATGCCTTCGGACGCCCGTATCATTGGCGCGGCGCGGACGGATATGGATGACGCTGGTTTCCGCGAGATGGTTGCCGCCGCGATCCGCGAATTCGGCGGTGGCCGGTCCTGTGACGACGGAACACTGGACGGATTTCTGGAGCGGGTTGGCTATGTTGCGGTTGATGCCAAAGGCGAGGGCGGCTGGAAGGAACTGGCTAGCCGGATGCGCGACGAAGTGCCGGTTAGGGCGTTCTATTTTTCGGTTGGGCCCAGCCTTTTTGGTGATCTGGCAGAACGTCTGCACAGCTTTGGTCTGGCGTCTGAACAAAGCCGGATCGTTGTCGAAAAGCCTTTTGGTCATGACCTAGAGACGGCCAAGGCGCTGAACGCCACGCTGGCCAAGCATTTTGACGAAGAACAGATTTACCGCATCGACCACTATCTGGGCAAGGAAACGGTCCAGAACCTGATGGCCGTTCGGTTCGGCAACATGCTGTTCGAGCCGTTGTGGAACGCCCAGTATGTCGATCACATTCAGATCACGGTTGCTGAAACGGTCGGTGTCGGTGGGCGAGGCGGGTACTATGACAAATCGGGCGCCATGCGCGACATGGTGCAAAACCACCTGATGCAATTGCTGTGTCTGATTGCGATGGAACCGCCGGCGCGGTTCGAGCCGAATGCCGTGCGCGATGAAAAGCTCAAGGTGATCCGTGCCTTGGATCCGGTCCTGCCGCACCACATCGTGCGGGGGCAATACTCCAAGCAAGGCGACGAACCGGACTATCGCGCCGACGTGGAAAACCCGCGATCCAGCACCGAGAGCTTCGTAGCGATGAAGTGCCATGTCTCTAACTGGCGTTGGGCCAACACGCCGTTCTACATCAGAACAGGCAAGAAGTTGCGCGCGCGTGCCTCGGAAATCGCGGTGGTGTTCAAAGACGCGCCGCATTCGATCTTTGGAGAAGAGGCTGGGCGGCATTCCAATGTGCTGTCAATCCGCCTGCAGCCGAACGAAGGTATGACTTTGGGGGTCACCATCAAGGAGCCGGGACCGGGCGGGATGCGCCTTATGGATGTGCCACTGGACATGAGCTTTGCCGAGGAATTCGGGCCCGAAGCCGAAGAAGTGCCGGATGCCTATGAGCGTTTGATCATGGACGTGATCCGGGGCAATCAGACGCTGTTCATGCGCGGCGACGAGGTCGAAGCAGCCTGGGCATGGACGGATCCGATCATTGAGGGCTGGCAGAAGCGTGGCGACTATCCCAAACCCTATGACGTGGGCAGTGCAGGGCCAGAGGATTCCCTGATGCTGATGCATCGCGACGGTCGCAAGTGGCGCGAGATCAAGGACTGAGCTAGGCTCGGGACCTGGCCAACAACAAGGGCGATACGCCATGAGCTATGAATTCATCGAGTACCCGGACAGAGAAATGTTGGTCATTGATCTGGCCAACCAGATTGCCGGCGATCTGCGTGCGCTTTTGCGCCACGAGGACCGGGTTGCGCTGGCGGTTCCCGGCGGGACGTCACCCGGTCCGGTGTTCGACGATCTTTGTGCTGCCGATCTGGATTGGAGCCGTGTCGATGTGATGCTGAGCGACGAACGATGGGTGCCGGAACAAAGCGAACGCTCAAACACACGGTTGCTGCGTGAACGTCTGTTGGTTGAACGCGCCGCTCAGGCCCGGTTGCTGCCGCTCTATGCAGATGGTCAGGACTGCGACACCGCCGTTGCCGCTTTGGGTGAAACCATCAAGAACGAATTGCCTTTGGGTGTGGTCTTGCTGGGTATGGGATTGGATATGCACACCGCATCGATCTTTCCTGAAGCCGACAGGCTGGACGAAGCACTGGATCCCAAGGCACCAATTCTGGTCCCGATGCGTGCGCCGGGCGCGCCAGAGCCGCGTGTGACACTCAGCGCACAGGTTCTGAATGGCGCGCTGCGCAAGCATGTATTGATTTTCGGTGCTGACAAACGCGCGGCACTGGACGGAGCACGCGGTCTGAGCGAACGCGACGCGCCGATCAACGCGGTCCTTTCCGGCGCCAAGGTACATTGGGCAGCCTAATTCATAGGGCAAAGACATTAGAACAGAGGCACATCATGTTTGATGATCTGAAAAAACAAGCGGCCCGCATTGGTGAGCGCCGTATCGAAACGCTTTTCCAAGATGATGCGCAGCGGGCCAGCACCTTCAGTGTGGATGCCTTGGGGATGCTGTTCGACTACTCAAAAACACAAATTGATGCTCCGCTCAGGGATGATCTTATTGCATTGGCGCAACGCGCGGGTGTTGCCGAACGGGCCAAAGCCATGTTCTCCGGTGAGAAGATCAATGAAACCGAAGGCCGCGCGGTTCTGCATACGGCGCTGCGCAATCTTGATGGTGATGCGGTTCTCGTGGATGGCGCTGACGTCATGCCCGAGGTTTTGGAAACACTGGGCCGGATGGAAACATTGGCCAAGGAGTTGCGCGGCAGCGCCATCAAGGATGTGGTGAACATCGGAATCGGCGGCTCAGACCTGGGACCCGCCATGGCAACGCTGGCGCTGGCACCTTATCACGACGGTCCGCGTTGCCATTTCGTGTCCAACGTAGACGGCGCCGACATTGCGGACACGCTGCGCAAATGCGATCCGGAAACAACGCTTTTCATTGTCGCGTCCAAGACCTTTACCACCATCGAGACCATGACCAACGCACGGACGGCCAAGGCTTGGCTGGCCGCGCACGGTGCCAGCGCGGACGGTAAGTTCATCGCGCTGTCCTCTGCCGTTGAAAAGGCCGAAGCTTTTGGCATCCCTGCGGACCGTGTCTTTGGCTTCGAAGACTGGGTGGGGGGGCGCTATTCCATGTGGGGTCCGATTGGCCTGTCGTTGATGATTGCCGTTGGTCCCGAAGCTTTCCGCGCGTTTCTGCGTGGCGGACAGGCGATGGACCGGCATTTCCTGAATGCCGCGCCCGAGGAAAACATGGCGCTGATGCTGGCGCTTGTGGGAATCTGGCACAATCAGGGGCTTGGCTATGCCACCCGCGCCGTGCTGCCCTATGACAATCGGTTGTCGCGGCTGCCTGCCTATCTTCAGCAGCTCGAGATGGAAAGCAATGGCAAGGGCGTCAGCATGGATGGCGCAGATTTGACCAGCCATTCCGGCCCTGTGGTCTGGGGCGAGCCCGGCACAAATGGTCAGCACGCCTTTTACCAGTTGATTCATCAGGGGACGCGCGTTGTGCCGTGCGAATTCATGCTGGCCGCGGCGGGTCACGAAGAGGATCTAGAACACCATCACCATTTGCTGGTCGCCAATTGTCTGGCGCAGTCCGAGGCCCTGATGCGTGGCCGTGGCCTTGACGAGGCGCGCAGCAAGGTTGCCGACAAATTCGAAGGTGATGAACTGGAGCGGCAGGCACGTCACCGCGTCTTCCCCGGCAACCGGCCTTCGACGACGCTGATCTATCCGCTGCTTGACCCGGAAACACTGGGAAAGATCATCGCGCTCTATGAACACCGCGTCTTTGTCGAAGGAGTGATCTTGAACATCAATTCCTACGATCAATGGGGCGTTGAGTTGGGCAAGGAACTGGCAACGGCACTAGGCCCAATGGTCACAGGCGAGCAGGCCGTCGAGGGCAAGGATGGCTCGACCGCGCAATTGCTGGACTATGTGCATCGCAACGCAGGTTCGCTGGCCTAAAGAAAAGGCCCGCCCCGTTTCGCGGGCGGGCCATATTTGCGGTGAGTTGGACTATTTGTTCAGGCACCAGCGCATGATCGCCTTTTGGGCGTGCAGGCGGTTTTCGGCTTCGTCCCAGATTACCGAGTTTGGCCCATCCATCACCTCGGATGTCACCTCTTCGCCCCGATGCGCTGGCAGGCAGTGCATGAACAGTGCATCCGGTTTGGCCGCGTCCATAAGCTCACGATTGACCTGATAGGGCCGCAGCATGTTGTGCCGGCGCTCGCGGGCTGATTGGGCGTCATGCATGGATACCCATGTGTCAGCCAGTACCAAATCCGCGCCTTCGACCGCTTTGAATGGATCCCGTTCAATCAAGACCTTACTGCCTTCTCCGCGCGCAAAGCCCACGAACTCCATTTCTGGATCCAATTGCACCGGACCGGTGAAGGTCAGGTCAAACCCGAATTGCCCGGCGGCATGCAGGAACGATGCGCAGACGTTGTTGCCATCACCGCACCAGACAACTTTCTTGCCCTTGATCGGCCCGCGATGTTCTTCGAAGGTCATGACGTCAGCCATGATCTGGCAAGGGTGGGACCGGTCGGTCAGCCCGTTGATCACCGGGACCGAGGCATATTCCGCCATTTCTTCGAGAACGGATTCGTCGAATGTCCGGATCATGATCAGATCAACGTAGCGCGAAAGAACCCGTGCCGTATCTGCGATGGTTTCACCGTGACCCAACTGCATGTCAGCGCCCGAAAGCACCATGGTTTGCCCACCCAGCTGCCGGACCCCGACATCGAACGAAACGCGTGTGCGTGTGGAAGGTTTTTCAAAGATCAGTGCAACCATGTGATCCTTGAGTGGTGTTTCGTCGTCCGTCGCGGCCTTGGGCCGTCCGTTTCGGCGATCTTTCATGTCACGGGCGCCGTCAATGATCGCACGCAGATCGGCTTTGTCAGTTTTGTGAATGTCGAGAAAATGGTTCATGGCGTCATACTTTTGTCAGGCTGCGGTTCGGGGCAGGCCCCGGACCGCAGGCGATATTGTCGAGTGAAGGAAAAGACCGGTCTCAGGTCGGCTTTGAATTGCTTTCCAAGGTGGTCGCAGCGGCATCAAGCCGTGTGATTGCTTCGGATATGTCGTCTTCGGTGATCGAGAGCGGCGGCAAGAGGCGGACGATGTTGTCCGCTGCCGGTACGGTGATCACCTCGGCGGAATATCCGGCGTTGACCACGTCCATATTGGTCGCCTTGCATTTCAGACCAAGCATCAGGCCCGATCCGCGCACATCTTCAAAGATATCGGGATGTGCCGCGACCAATCCTTCCAGTTTTTGGCGCAACAGGCCGGCACGGGCATTGACCCCGTCCAGAAATTCAGGGTCGGCCACATGATCCATAACCGCACAGCCGACTGCGCAGGCCAGCGGGTTACCGCCATAGGTCGACCCATGCGTGCCCGCGGTCATGCCCGATGCCGCATCCTCTGTGGCCAGAACCGCACCCAGAGGGAACCCTCCGCCGATGCCTTTGGCGACCATCATGATGTCGGGAGTGATGCCCGCCCATTCATGTGCAAAAAGCCGTCCGGTCCGGCCCACGCCGCACTGAACTTCGTCGAGCACGAGCAAGATGCCTTTTGTGTTGCACAGCTCTCTGAGGCCCTTGAGACACTGGTCGGGCAGGGGACGGATGCCGCCTTCGCCCTGCACGGGTTCGATCAAAATGGCCGCCGTATTTTCGTTGATTGCGGCCTGCAATGCCTCGTGATCCCCCCAGCCAACATGGGCAAAGCCCGGCAGCAGTGGACCAAAGCCCTTGGTCATCTTTTCCGAACCGGCTGCCGCGATGCCTGCTGACGACCGTCCATGAAAGGACCCGTCAAATGCGATGATCTCGGTTTTTTCGGGCTGGCCTTTTTCATACCAGTACTTGCGCACCATCTTGACCGCCAGCTCGCAGCTTTCCGTGCCGGAGTTGGTGAAAAAGACTGTATCCGCAAAGGTGGCATCGACCAGTTTGTCCGCCAGCGCCTGCTGTTGCGGAATTTCATACAGGTTCGAGACGTGCCACAGGTTTTGCGCCTGATCGGTCAGCGCCTTGACCAAAGCAGGGTGGGCGTGTCCCAGCGCATTGACGGCGATACCGGCGCCCAGATCCAGGAAACGTCGGCCATCTGCCTCGATCAACCAGCTGCCTTCGCCTTTGACGAAATGCAGGTTTGCCCGGGAATAGGTCGGCAGGACAGAAGGGATCATGAACGTATCCTTTGTGAGAAGCCCGAGTGGTGCCAAGGGCACAGGGGCATGTCAAGTTTTCGAGAGGGTTTGGAACAGCAAAAGCCCCGGCGCGTTGCGCGGGGAGGTTAAAACGGGCGTTAGCCTCGTCGGATATGAACCATTGCTGTCATGACGCTGCTTTGTGGCATCCCGGCGAAAAAGGCAAGCCCTTTTCGATTTGGTCCGATCGCGGCACTGCGCGTTTCGGAAATGACATGGCTCAAAGTGATCTTTTCAGCGGAGCGGTACCTTGTGCCGGTATTCACCATCGGAGTTTGTCATGAAGTATCTTGTTTCCTATGCCACAACGCAGGGGCACACCCGCCAGATCGCCCGACGCGCCGCAGACACGCTCTTTGATGCGGGGCATACGGTTGAATTGATGCCGCTTGCGGATGGCGACGCGCGCCCGTTGCAGGATTTCGATGCTGTTTTGCTTTTGGCATCGATTCATTCTGGACACTATCAGGGGGCGTTGTCCGATTTCGCGGCCGCACAAAAGAAGAGACTGGATCAAATCCCCAGCATGTTCATATCCGTGTCGTTGGCTGCAGCCGGGCACGATGATGACGACTGGCGGTCGCTGGATCGGATCGCCGCCGAATTAAGCGAAGCAACCGGGTGGCATCCGTCGCGCGTCTTGCATCTGGCAGGTGCCTACAAGCCGTCGGCATATGATGTGGTGACTGCCTTTTTCATGCGCCGGATCATCGCCAGGAAAGACCCCTCGGCGGATTTGAAGGCCGACAAGGTCTACACCGATTGGGATACTTTGCAGGTCGCGGTGCTGGAGTGGGCGGCGTCGATCCAAAGTTAAAGGTCCGCGAACGAAATTTGCGGCTTGCGCGGTGGGGCGGGCGCTCCTAGCGTGGCGGCATGAAAGCACCCCTGATCGACAATCTGCAGTACTGCAACTTCTCTGAAAAAGTCTTTCGCCAGCTACGCGCGGGCGGAGTGGACGCTATCCATGTGACCATTGCCTATCACGAGAGTTTTCGGGAAATGGTTTTGAATCTGGAACAGTGGAATCGCTGGTTCGAACAGTTCCCGGATTTGATCATGCGCGGCACAACCGCGGCGGATGTGCGGATCGCACAGGAGACGGGCCGTACTGCAGTCTTCTTTGGATTTCAGAACCCAAGCCCAATCGAAGACGATATCGGCTTGATCGAGATCGTGCACCAGTTGGGTGTGCGCTTTATGCAGCTGACCTACAACAATCAGTCATTGCTGGCGACGGGCTGCTATGAGGACGAGGACATGGGCCTGACCCGCATGGGGCGTGAGGTCGTTGCGGAAATGAACCGGGTTGGTCTGGTCGTGGACATGAGCCATTCGGCGGAACGTTCGACGCTGGAAGCCATTGAGCATTCCACGCGCCCGATTGCGATCACACATGCGAACCCGCATTGGTGGCATCCGGCGCTGCGCAATAAATCCGACACTGTATTGAAAGCTTTGACAAATTCCGGTGGCATGCTGGGCTTTTCGGTCTATCCGCATCACCTTGCGGGCGGTACGAATTGTTCGCTGAGCAGCTTTTGCGAAATGATCGCCGAAGCGGCTGACCGCTATGGTGCCGAAAATCTGGGTATCGGCACGGACCTTTGTCAGGATCAGCCCGACAGCATCGTGACATGGATGCGCGTGGGTCGCTGGACCAAGGGGATTGATTTTGGTGAGGGATCGGCCGGGAACCCCGGCTTTCCGCCCATGCCCGACTGGTTCAGAGACAACCGCGACTGGGACAATGTACGCGAAGGTCTGGGTGAAACCGGTCTGAGCGGCGAAGAGGTGGACGGGATCCTTGGTGGCAACTGGCTACGCTTCTACGAGAGCAGTTTTGGGGCCGGGTAGGTCCGAGATGGATAAAGTTCTAAGCAATCCGCCAATGGTGGTAACCGCCGCTTAGTGCAATAGGTTTAACTCCGGCTGCATGAAGACATGCATCGGGCGCAGAAAGCGCAACAGCCAAACCCGGTTCAGATCAATTGTGTTGGCAATCGTGGCCGCGCCTTGCGCTCCCGCGTATGCTGGCGGTGCAGGACTGGCTGATCACAATGGGTTTTTGCAGGCCCGCGCACCGATCGCCGGTGATCTTGGTGGTCAGACTGTGGGACAGCGACAGGCCAATGGCCCAAGCCTTTTTGCAGGAAGGGTCAGCCACGGCTTTTTTGCGCCGCCAGCCGCACGACCGGCGCCAGCACGCCCTGAAAGACTTGGGCCTGACGGCCATGCCGCGGCCCGGTTTCTTTTGCCCTTGGAACCCGGCGCACCTGCGGCGGGCTTTGCGGCCACAAAGGGACAGATGCACCGGCTTCGCGCTTTGATCCGTCATGCAGAATCCAGACGCGATGGATATGATGCCGTACAATATGGCGCGCGGATCAAACCGCCGATGCGCCCAACACAGTTAAGCATCGCGCAGATCTATCATTGGATCGACACAACCCCGGGACAGCCGCATGCCATCGGGAAATACCAGTTTATTCCCAAAACGTTGCGGCGCCTTGTTCACAAGTTGAATTTGCCGCCCGAAACGCGATTCTCGCCCTTGGTTCAGGACCGGCTGGCCGATGTTTTGCTGGCCGAGGCCGGGCTTCACCGCTTCTTGCGCGGGGACATGTCCCGGCACGCCTTCATGAACAACCTCGCCAAGATCTGGGCTGGGCTACCGAACAGTTCCGGCAAATCGCACTACCATGGCTATGCAGGGAACAAAGCCAGCGTCAGTTGGGCAAAATTCGATGCCGAAATGAAGACGATCTTTCCCCGGCTATAACGCCGTCCGGCCAGAGCAGCCGCGCTCAGCTTTGCTGTTCTGCGCCGTCCGCTTGTACGAAATGGTCGGCAAGCCAGTCCGGGATGTCCCAACGTGCTGAGCCGTCGGGCAACAGCAGGACAATCACAGCCACAAAACGCGCCGCCAGCACGGCGCCACCATCGCGCGCGACCCAAAGGTCCTGATCCATGATAAAGCTGGATTTGCGGAAACTGCGGGTACGGGCCGTCGCCACGTAGACTTCGTTCTGGCGCACCTCGGACAGATAGTCGGTTTCGCCGCGCCGAATGACGATGCGAGGCTCAACACCGGGTTTGCGATAGCTCGTCAGGCCGCATTCGGTGAAATATTGAACCCGCAGAGACTCAAACCAGCGCAGGTATTCCACGTTGTTCACATGCGCCAGCTGATCCAATTCGCCAAAACGCACCCTGTCCGCCATGGCAATCGGCGCGATCTGTTTTATGCCGAACGCGATCTGCTGTTCGGGGCTGAGCGGTGTGAGAAAAGGCAGCGCGGTCACGGGATGTCAAACTCGGCGGTTTTAAGTTCAAAGCCTTCGAATTGGAAACCCGGGCTGACGGTGCAGCCGACCAGCGTCCAGTCGC
Organism: Paracoccaceae bacterium; assembly: GCA_020630695.1. GTDB lineage: Bacteria > Pseudomonadota > Alphaproteobacteria > Rhodobacterales > Rhodobacteraceae > Thalassococcus_A > Thalassococcus_A lentus. Next base: position 15,818 of record JAHDIS010000066.1, read on the forward strand.
CGGTTGATCGGACCGCCTGCCAAAAATGTGCAGGCACGATCAGCTGGGGGCGTTCCCCGGAGGTCAGATCCGGACCCAGCACCAGATCGCGGCGCGGGCCTTTTTCGGTCTCGCTGAGGGATAGAACCAACGAAGCGCCAGCGTAGTGATGCCAGATCTCTGTGGCATCGACACGGTGCCACAGATTGCGTTCACCCCCCTTGAGCAGAAAATAGATGCAGGTTCCGGCGGGTCGGCCGTCAGCCGTATCGTCAATCCAGGTTTGGCGATAATGGCCACCTTCGGGGTGGGGCTGCAGGTCAAGCATTTCAATAACCTGTTCTGCCGTCTTTTCGCTGCTCATTGTTTCCGTACGCTCCGGTCAGTTTTGATTAACGCCCGCTGCGCAGGCTTGCCCCACTTAAAACCGCTTCGAGCAGGAGGCAAACCAATGGCAAGCAAAGTGCGGCAAATGGCCGAGGAAATCGTCGTTCGTGAGGGCGGCTATGTCAATGATCCCGACGATCCGGGCGGCGCAACCAAATTCGGCGTTACAATTCATACAATGCGGCGTCTTGGGCTGGATCTGGATGGCGATGGCCGGATCACATCGCATGACGTTCAGCGACTAAGCAGAAAACAGGCCGTGGAAATTTTTCTGGAACACTACTTTTTGCGCCCCCGGATCGCTGAGCTGCCCGAGGCGCTGCATGAGACGGTCTTCGATATGTATGTGAATGCTGGTGGGAACGCGGTCAAGATCCTTCAGCGATTGATGCGGCAGATGGGCGAGCCAGTGAGCGTGGACGGCGCGATTGGCCCGCAAACCATCGGTGCCGCTGCACGCGCGTATGCCAAAGCGCCGGACCATTTGGTGGATGCCTACGGAATTGCGCGGCGCAACTATTACTTTGGCATTGCAGACAGGCGCCCGGCCAGCCGCAAGTATGCCAGAACACGGGGCGGTCAAAAGGGCGGCTGGATCAAGCGCGCCGAAGAATTCATTTCGGATCGCTTTCATATGACGGAGGCCGAGTTTCGGGCGCGGACCGCATCATGGGGATGATTGAGCAGATTTTCGGGGTCCTGTTCGGATCCAACCGGAATGTTTTGGCGGAAACAGCTGAAGTGTTCCACATCAATGCCGAAGCTGATGCAGCCCGATGGTCATCGTTGCAGGGCGCTGCGTTGGACCAGTTCGGGCGCGAATTCAGGATCGTCAGACGGGGGTGGTTTGATCGCCTGATGGACGCTCTGAACCGGGTTCCCAGACCGGCCATGGCGTTGGGAACCATGGGTTTGTTCGTAGCGGCCATGATCGATCCGATCTGGTTTGCCGCCCGCATGGCCGGGATTGCCCTTGTGCCAGAACCGCTCTGGTGGTTGTTGGCCGCAATCGTCAGTTTTTATTTCGGCGCGCGGCATCAGGCCAAGGGGCAGGCGTTCCAGCGTGAACTGGCCGCCACCATCGCCACGGTTCCGCAGGTCATCCGGACAATCGACGCGGTCGAAAACATCCGGCAGGCCGACGATGACGATGTGGCCATGACGTCAGACAATCCCGCGCTTGCGGATTGGCAGGCCGGCAAACCACCGAGGCCAAGCCCCGCGACAATGTGATCAAAAGCCCGGGCCGATTATGATTGGCCCGGGATATGCGCGGCCCTATAGTCCGGGGCATGGTTACAGAACTCGGACACTTCGCCCTCATCCTTGCCGCCTTGATCGCGGTTATTCAAACCATTGTTCCGTTGATCGGTGCGCATAAACGCTGGCCCGGCTGGATGGCTGTGGCCGAACCTGCCGCGACCACGCAGTTTTTGTTTGTTGCCTTTTCCTTTGCGGCTTTGACCTACGCCTTTGTGGTCTCGGACTTTTCCCTGCGGCTCGTCTATTTGAACAGCCACTCGGCCAAGCCGATGCTTTACAAGATTTCGGGAACGTGGGGGAACCACGAAGGCTCCATGCTGCTTTGGGTGTTGATCCTTGCGCTGTTCGGGGCAATGGCCGCATGGTTTGGTGGCAATCTGCCACCAACATTGCGGGCGCGCGTTCTGGCAGTTCAAGCTTCTGTTTCTGTTGCCTTTTATGGATTTATCCTCTTCACCTCCAACCCGTTTCTTCGGATGCAGGTGCCGCCTTTTGATGGTCAGGATCTGAACCCTCTGTTGCAGGATCCGGGTTTGGCTTTCCATCCTCCGTTTCTCTACCTTGGGTATGTCGGGCTGAGCATCTGTTTCAGCTTTGCCGTGGCCGCCTTGATCGAAGGCCGCGTGGATGCCGCCTGGGGGCGCTGGGTGCGCCCATGGACGCTGGCTGCATGGGTGTTCCTGACGATCGGTATCGCGCTGGGATCATGGTGGGCCTATTATGAATTGGGCTGGGGTGGCTTCTGGTTCTGGGATCCGGTTGAAAACGCATCCTTCATGCCATGGCTTTTTGCAGCAGCCTTGTTGCATTCGGCGATCGTGGTCGAAAAACGCGAAGCGCTGAAAAGCTGGACCATCCTGCTGGCAATTCTTGCCTTTGGCTTCTCACTGATCGGCACCTTTATCGTGCGCTCGGGCCTGCTGACATCGGTGCATGCCTTTGCCAACGATCCGGAACGCGGCGTGTTTATCCTGATGATCCTCGTCTTCTTTACAGGGGGTGCGCTGACACTGTTCGCAGCCCGGGCGCAGACCATGGAAGCAAAAGGCGTGTTTGGGGTCGTCAGCCGGGAAAGCGCCTTGGTTGCCAACAACATCCTTCTGGCAGTCTCCAGCTTTGTCGTTTTCGTGGGCACCATGTGGCCGCTGGTGGCCGAGATGTTCTTTGACCGCAAATTGTCGGTGGGGCCGCCTTTCTTCAACATGGCATTCACGCCCTTCATGATCGCGCTCGGCCTGTTGCTGCCCATCGGCTCCATGCTTAGCTGGAAGCGGGCCAAGGCTGGTCGCGTGGTGCGCAGCCTTGTGCCGGCCTTTATGCTCGCGGTTGCCTTGGCCGGGTTGGTCTGGGCGATGCAAACCGGGCGTAGTCTGATGGGGCCTGTCGGTGTCTTCCTTGGCGCTTGGCTGGTGTCAGGCGCTGTGACCGATCTGCTTAGCCGTACCGGGCAGAGCCGCGATTTGCGCCGCTTGTTCCGGTTGCCGCGCGCCGATTGGGGCAAGGCTGTCGCGCACAGCGGGCTGGGAATTACCATGCTTGGGATCGCAGGGCTGCTGGCTTGGGAACAAGAAGACATTCGCGTAGCCAAAGTAGGCGAGCCCTATAACGTCGGGCAATTCGAGCTGGAACTGCAGGATGTGAAACGCGTCGAAGGTCCAAACTATTTCTCGACCATGGGCGAGGTTTCCGTTCGCGTGGACGGCCAAGAGGTCGCGCATCTGTTCCCGGAAAAGCGGAACTACCCGGTGGCTCAGATGCCGACAACCGAGGCGGCGATCGACTATCGGTTCTGGCGGGACGTCTACGTTGTGATCGGTGATCCGCAAGGGCAGGACGCTTGGGTTGTGCGAACTTACATCAAGCCGCTGGCCAACTGGATCTGGGCGGGCTGCATTCTGATGGCACTCGGCGGATTGCTCAGCCTGTCTGATCGGCGCTTCCGTGTCGCTGCGGGTGCGCGCAAAACTGCGCCAAAAGCAGGGGTGCCAGCGGAATGAAGACCCTCATCAGAACGATAGCAGCCCTTTCGTTCGTGCTTGTATCGGCGCTGGCGGCACCTGCTGTTCAACCGGACGAAGTTTTGGATGATCCTGTGCTGGAACAGCGCGCACGTGTCCTGTCCGAAGGTTTGCGCTGTCTGGTTTGCCAGAACGAAAGCATCGACGAAAGCAATGCCTCGCTGGCGCGCGACCTGCGGCTGCTGGTGCGTGAACGACTGGTGGCAGGTGACAGCGACGAAGAAGTGCTGGACTTCATCGTTGAACGCTATGGCGAGTTCGTTCTGCTTCGCCCGACGACGGGGGGCTGGAACTGGGTGCTTTGGGCAACGGGCCCGGCTTTGTTTCTGATCGCCTTGCTGATGGGCGCGGCCTATGTCCGGGGTCGTTCAAAGGCCGAAGCGCCGAACGAGACCGGACTGACCGACGACGAACAAAAGCGGCTTGATGAGCTTTTGAAAGAGTAGGCACTGCGGTTATGACGCCGCGTTTGCCTTTGCCTTTTCGCACGCCCGTGTGTTTGATGCCCCAAACGCTTGCAGGAGCCAACAGATGCAATACGACACGATTACATTCACTTTAGAAGACGGCGTTGCAACCGTGACGCTGAACCGTCCGGATGTGATGAACGCGCTTAACACGCAGATGCGTGCCGAAATTACCGATGCCGTGAAACGGGGTGGCCGCGATGGACGGGTGGTTGTTCTGACCGGCAACGGCAAGGCGTTCTGTTCGGGTCAGGATCTGGGCGACCGGGCGAATGCCGCAAACCTCGATCTTGAGCGCACATTGCGCGACGAATACGTACCGATGCTGCGCGCTATCATGGACTGCCCGGTTCCTACGATTTCTGCCGTCAATGGCGCCGCAGCCGGAGCGGGGGCCAATCTGGCGCTCTGCGCCGATGTGGTGATCGCCTCCGAGGGCGCGTTCTTCCTTCAGGCCTTTACCCGGATCGGTCTGATCCCTGACGCCGGTGGCACGTGGTTCCTGCCGCGTCAGATGGGGCTGGCCAAGGCAATGGGCGCGGCGCTTTTCGCCGATAAGATCAGCGCGCGTCAGGCTGACGAATGGGGCATGATCTATGAGGCGGTTCCAGAAGCCGGTTTTGATGCCCACTGGAAGTCGCGCGCCGCGCATCTGGCACAGGGGCCGACTGCTGCCTATGCCCACGTCAAGACAGCCTTGCGCGCGTCGTTTGAAAACGACATCGAAACCCAATTGGCATTGGAAGCCCGCCTTCAGGGCGATTGCGGTAAGACGCGCGATTTCAAAGAGGGCGTTCTGGCCTTTTTGGAAAAGCGTCCGGCCAAATACGAAGGCCGCTGACCCCGGGCTTTGCCGATTATAACCATCTGAACGAAATCAGGGCGCGCTGGTGAAAACCAACGCGCCCTTTGGGTGCCCCCACCCAAAACAGGGTCAAACCATCATATCGGCCATGTCATCCTGTTGTTCTGCACGATCTGTGGTCTGATCGTCGTTGTGATCCGCAGCCCGCATGACATCGTCATAGGTGACTGCATATTCGCCGCAGTCTGCGCCGCCATCGACCGGCACTTCGGTTTCTACAGTTTCAGTCACGGTGACGTTGTCGAAGTAGATTTCTTCGTTGCTCGCGCTGATGTCAGAATACATGTACAGTTGCACGCTGCTTGCATCATCCAGTGCACCGCCGGAATAGCTGATGGTCTGGCTTTCAGCCGAGATGGACTGACCGGTTTCAGAGCCGACCAAGGCGGTTCCGTCATCGTTCACCACATAGGTGTCGAGGTGAACCCAGGTCGTGCCATCCACGAGCGCCCAGACATCGAGGCTATCGCCATAGCAGCCACCGTCTTCGAAGTACTCTGTGTGCGGTGCACGAGCATCAAAAGACACGGTTGCAGGGCCGTCCACGTCGACTTCGTCGAACCAGATCTGACCATCATCACAGCCGTCGGTCTGCAACTCGCCGTTCCGCATGTCCCAGCCTGTGTGGTACTCGACACCAGCCGCATGTTCAGCGCTGACATTGGATGTGCTGTCGAAGGTTTCTTCGAATGCAACGTTTTCTTCGACGACGGTTTCGGTTGGACCTTCGTAGACAGTTTCGGTCACTTCGACATTGTCGACAAAGATTTCTTCATTCGAGGCCGAGATATCGGCATCAAGAACCAGACGAACGCTATCCGCGTCTTCCAGTGCGCCGCCCTCGTAGGTCAGGGTCTGGGTTTCCGCAGTGATGGTCTGGCCGGTCGTGTCGCCAACCAGCGCGGTGCCATCGGCGTTCACGGTGAAAGTATCCAGCAGGACCCAGTCAGATTCGTTGACGTAAACCCAGACTTCGAGGCTGTCGCCGTAGCACCCGCCGTTTTCAAAGTACTCGGTGTGGGGCGCGCGGGCATCAAAGGAAATCTGTGCTTCGCCCGTCGTGGCGACGGATTCGAAATAGATATTGCCATCGTTGGCACCATTGGCTTCGAGCGCGCCGTTTGTGACCTGCCAGCCTTCGTTGTAGGCAACAATGTCGCTGTCAGTGGCGAAATGCAGACCGTCAAAGTCGTCGCTGGCCAGAACCAGTGTCACTTCGCTGCCTGTAGCGCCGTTGCCGCCAGTCAGGGCCATTCCGTTGCCGCTGTCAGAGTTGATGACGGCTGTTAGGTTGCTGAGATCGATGTCGTCTGCGGTCAATGGACGATCGCCATCCACGTAGAGTGTAAAGGCGGCCTGATCCACGTCACCCTGGCTTGTGTCGGACAGGGTGCCAAACTCGATCCGGACGTCATAGGCATCCTGAATCTGTGCGCCGTTGTTCATCTGGTTCAGTGTACCAGTGGCGACATCGAAGCCGGTTACGTTCTCGACATTGATGGACGGGTAGATCGTCAGATCCGCTGACACGCTGTCATCGGTCAGGTTAAAGAACAGTGCATCAACGTCGGTGACGGCAGGGTCGGTGGCAAAAACCTGAATGACCAGGTTGCCGGCATCTTCGATAACGACGACGCGAACCTGCGACTGACAGCCGAGCAGAACTTCTGTGTTGGTGGACGTGGACATGGGGGCAAACTCCGTAGACGGGTACTCAATTGCGACCCTTGTGCCTGCAAACCGCCCAATTCCTGCCCAATTTTAGCGAAACAATGCGTTTCCGCCACAATTCAGCCCCAATTGAAGCATGACGGGATGTGCCCCCGATACAATTTCGAATTTTCCGCAAACGTTATTTACGATCCGGAAACAGGCGGGTTTGTCTAAATGATGGCCCCACAAACAAAAAAAGGCCCGCCTAATGCAGGCGGGCCTTACGATTCGGAGGTGACGGTGGACTACGACCGGTTTTCGATATCCACATAGTCGCGCGTGGTTTCGCCCTGATAGAGCTGGCGCGGACGGCCGATTTTCATCTGTGGATCCGCAAGCTGTTCCGACCACTGCGAAATCCATCCAACCGTGCGCGACAGCGCGAAGATCGGTGTGAACATCGATGTCGGGAAGCCCATCGCCTCGAGAATGATGCCCGAGTAGAAATCCACGTTCGGGAACAGCTTCTTTTCTGCGAAATAGGGATCGGCCAGTGCGGCCTTCTCCAGTTCCATCGCAACCTGAAGCAGCGGATTGTTTTCGACGCCCAGCAGTTCTAGCACCTCGTCGGCGGACTGCTTCATCACGGTCGCACGCGGGTCAAAGTTCTTGTAGACGCGGTGGCCAAAGCCCATCAGGCGGAACGGATCGCTCTTGTCCTTGGCGCGGGCGATGAATTCCGGGATACGATCCGGCGTGCCGATTTCCTTGAGCATTTCAAGGCAGGCCTGGTTGGCACCACCGTGGGCAGGGCCCCAAAGGCAGGCAATACCAGCGGCAATACAGGCAAACGGGTTGGCACCCGACGACGACGCAAGACGCACAGTCGAGGTCGAAGCGTTCTGTTCGTGGTCCGCATGCAGCGTAAAGATGCGGTCCATAGCGCGGGCCAGGATCGGATCGACGTGGTATTCCTCGGCAGGGACCGCGAAACACATGTGCAGGAAGTTGGCCGCGTAATCGAGATCGTTGCGCGGATAAACAAAAGGCTGTCCGATCGAATACTTGTATGCCATCGCCGCAATGGTGGGCACTTTGGCGATCAAACGGTGTGTTGCGATCTCACGTTCGCGCGCATCGGTGATGTCGGTGCTGTCATGATAGAAAGCCGCCATCGCGCCAACCGCGCCAACCATGATTGCCATCGGATGCGCATCGCGGCGGAAACCGCGGAAGAAGTTGTGCATCTGTTCGTGGATCATCGTGTGACGGGTGATAGTGCTCTCGAAATGCTCCAGCTCGGCCGCGGTGGGCAGATTGCCATAGAGCAGCAGGTAGCAAACTTCGAGGTAGTGCGATTTCGCCGCCAACTGGTCGATGGGGTAGCCGCGGTGCAGCAGCTCGCCCTTGACGCCATCGATAAAGGTGATGGTGCTGTCGCA
>JAHDIS010000004.1:0-15518 GCA_020630695.1 Paracoccaceae bacterium
CCCAAGCCGTTCGCATTCGTCGAGCGGCATTTCGGTGTAGAGCTTGAGGAAACGGCCAACGTCAGCATCCGTTGTGTTGCGCCAGAATTGCCAAAATTCATAGGGGCTGCGCATATCGGCATTCAGCCAGACCGCACCATCCTGAGACTTGCCCATTTTCTTGCCATCGCTGGTGGTCAGCAGCGGCGAGGTCAGGCCATAGATTTCGTGGTCCAGAACACGGCGGGTCAGGTCGATCCCGTTGACGATGTTGCCCCACTGATCCGATCCGCCGAACTGGACCAGACAGCCATAGCGACGGTTCAGTTCAAGGAAGTCATAGGCCTGCAGGATCATGTAGTTGAACTCGAGGAACGACAGGCTCTGTTCTCGATCCAGCCGCGATTTCACCGATTCAAACGAAAGCATCCGGTTGACGCTGAAATGTCGGCCGATATCGCGCAGAAACTCGAGATAGTTCAGGCCATCCAGCCATTCGGCGTTGTTCAGCATCAAGGCGCCTGTGGGCCCGTCATCGTAGCTGATGTATTTCGCAAAGACCTGTTTGATCCCGTCGATGTTGGCGTCAATCTGCTCGGTTGTCAGCAGAGGCCGCTCATCCGCTCGAAAGCTGGGATCCCCAACCTTCGTGGTCCCACCACCCATCAGAGTGATCGGCTTGTGCCCGGTCTTTTGCAGCCAGCGCAGCATCATGATCTGGATCAGAGATCCGACGTGAAGCGATTGCGCGGTCGCGTCAAAACCGATGTAACCCGGCACCACCCCTTTGCTCAGCGCCTCATCGAGGCCCTGATAATCGGTGCAGTCAGCCAGAAAGCCGCGCTCGATCATGACGCGCATGAAGTCCGATTTGGGATGGTAGGTCATGGGATACCTCTCGTATATTACGCGGGCAGCTATAGTCAGGGCAGGGGCAAAGGTGAAGGGCAAGTTCAACGCAGAACCGGTTTGGGCGCTAGGCGCGATGTCCGGCACGTCTCTGGACGGGGTCGATGCGGCAATGATCCTGACCGACGGGGAACGCATACTGGAGTTTGGCCCCTCCCGATACCGGGCATATTCCGACGCGGAACGCGGCGTTCTGAAAGCGGCGCTCGGAAAATGGCAGGATGACGAATGCGCAGCGGCCCGCGATGTCATCCAATCCGCCCACCACGAAATTCTGTCCGGCTTTGACGATGTTCAGCTTGTGGGCTTTCATGGTCAGACACTGGCCCATGATCCGGGCGGACGCGGCACACATCAATTGGGCGATGGCCAAGCGTTGGCCGAAGCCTTGGGCATTCCGGTAGTCTGGGATTTTCGCAGCGCAGATGTAGCGCTGGGCGGGCAGGGTGCACCTCTTGCCCCGTTCTTTCATCACGCATGTGCCCAGTGGATGGGGGCGAATTCCCCGGTCGCCTTTTTGAATTTGGGCGGTGTTGGCAATCTGACCTGGGCCGATCCAACCTGCCAGCATCCGCAGGATGATGGGGCCTTGCTTGCCTTCGATACGGGCCCGGCGAATGCGCCGATCAATGATCTGATGCACGAACGGCTCGGGCTGGCGTTTGACAAGGATGGCCAGACCGCCCGTAAGGGCCGCGTCGAAGACGGCGCGCTCGAGTTGTTTCTCGACGAAGGCTATTTTCGCAAGATGCCTCCCAAGTCATTGGACCGGGACGACTTTTCCATGATGCTCGATTTGGTGCGGGAACTGCCCGATGCCGATGCCGCGGCCACCATGACAGCGATGGCGGCGGCAGCTGTGATGCAGGGGATGGAGCATTGTCCCAGCCTGCCCAGCCGGTTGCTGGTCACCGGCGGCGGGCGCAAAAACCCTGTCATGATGAAAATGCTGGCTGCCGGAATCGATTGCACGGTGGAAGCCATCGAAGAGGCCGACCTTGATGGCGACATGCTCGAAGCGCAGGCCTTTGGCTATCTTGCCGTGCGCGTGGCCCGGGGTCTGCCGACCTCGGCGCCGATGACAACCGGGGTCGGGGCGCCTGTCGGGGGCGGCCAGATCAGCCGGCCCAACGCATGAGTCGCGGCGGGCCAAGCCTGTTCGATCGTGCGGGTCGCCTTGGCCGGATATGTGCGCTGGGCAATGCTCTGTTGCTGCTGGCTCTGCCGATCAGCTGGACATTGCCTCTGTTGAAGCAGACCGCATTTATCTGGCTGGAGTCGAAATTCTCGGTTCTTCAGGGGGCAATGACGCTGTTTTCAGAGGACCTCTTCCTGTTTCTGGTGCTTGTGGTCTTTGCGATGATCGTGCCGATGTTGAAAACGGCGCTCTACACATACCTGTGGTTTGCGCCGTTCCAAAAGTCCCCCCGGCTGTATTTCGCAGGCTCCGTCATGGCCAAGCTTTCGATGATTGACGTCATGGTCGCTGCTGTCCTGATTGTTGCCGTCAAAGGAATCGGCGTTGGCAAGGTCGCAGCAGAGCCGGGCCTGTATCTGTTCAGCGCGCTGGTCTTGTTTTCAATGCTGGTATCCGTTGTCACAGATATTTCAGCCAAACGGGCGCATCTCGCCTAGCGTCTGAACTTGTCTTCTTTGTGCCTGAAATATCCCGGGGTTTGGGGCAGAGCCCCAATCGCGCCTTGCGCAAAACCAGTGCGCCGCAGGCGCGCCTTAAAACTGTGCGGGTTCAGCCGCCGGTGTGGCTCATATGGCGGGACACGCGGCCATCCACGGTTTGCCGGGAATAGTCAAAATCATGTCCCTTTGGCTTGCGCAGGATGGCCGAACGGATCGCATCCTCCAGTGGTGCATCATCGCCGGGATGATTGCGCAGGGCCGAGCGCAGGTCGGCGTTGTCTTCCTGTCCCAGGCACATGAACAGCTCTCCGGTGCAGGTCAGGCGCACCCGGTTGCAGCTTTCGCAGAAGTTATGAGTCAAAGGTGTGATAAAGCCGATCTTCTGTCCGGTTTCTTCCAGACGAACATAGCGGGCCGGACCACCAGTGCTCTCGGGCAGGTCGGTCAGCGTATAGTGTTGCGCAAGCTGCGTGCGCAGATCATCCAGCTTCCAATATTGATCCAGTCGATCTTCGTTGCCGATGTCGCCCATGGGCATGACTTCGATCCAGGTCAGGTCCATGTCGCGTTCCGCGCACCATTCGGTCATGCGCAGCAACTCATCGTCATTAAAGCCCTTCAGCGCGACTGCATTGATTTTGACACGAAGCCCGGCGTTCTTTGCCGCATCAATGCCCTTGAGCACCTGTGGCAGTCGTCCCCAGCGCGTGACATCCGCGAATTTTTGCTCATCCAGCGTGTCCAGCGAGATATTCACACGGCGCACGCCTGCATCCCACAGGTCAGAGGCAAAGCGCACCATCTGGGACCCGTTTGTTGTCAGCGTCAGCTCCTTGAGCGTGCCTGCATCCAGATGCCGGGTCATCGAGCGGAAAAAAGTCATGATATTGCGGCGTACCAGTGGTTCACCACCAGTAATGCGTAGTTTTTCAACGCCCAGACGCACGAATGTGGAGCACATACGGTCCAGTTCCTCAAGCGTCAGAAGCTCTTTTTTGGGCAGGAATGTCATGTTTTCCGACATGCAATAGACGCAGCGAAAATCGCAGCGGTCTGTTACAGAGACGCGAAGATATGAGATCGGCCGTGCAAACGGGTCAATAAGGGGCGCTGTCATGATACGGACCCTAGCCATCGGCGAGGAATTGAGCAAGTCTGCGCCTGTATTTGTAACCATGGGACCAAGGTCTTAGAGTAACGATCATGAGAGCAGTATTTTTATCAGCCGCGATCCTGGCGATTGCGGGATGTACGCAGGGGCCGTTGGGCAAGATAGTCGGCAAGCCATCAGATGATGGCGCCGTCAGCGCAGCGCAGCCAGCAGACGGGCAAATTCGTCCGCAGGCCCGTCCGGGCGATCTGGATACGACCACCCGCGTCGCGCCGCCTCCGCCGCGCGATGCGCGCACGGCCGAGGAATTCGACACCACGACAGCGGCTGAGCGCCAAGAGGCGGCAGCCGCGCCGGCCGAGCCTGCAGGCGAGCGAAGCCTGGGCACAACGGTTGCCTCGCTCGGGGATGTCGCAAAACCCGGTTTTTGGCTGGAAACGCCCTTGGTCAAACAGCCGGGCAAGGGCCGGGTGTTCTATCCCGCATCCGGTAAGTCTGCGCAGGTCGATCTGATTCCGATCGATGGGCCAGCGACTGGTGGCAGCCGGATATCGCTGGCTGCGATGCGCCTGATCGAAGCGCCGCTGACCGAGCTGCCGACACTTCAGGTCTTTACAGGCGGTTGACAGCAAAACAGCCGGACCATGTCCGGCTGTGTTTGTGATCTGGCTTTAGAATGAGAGGCGGCGGCGTCAGGCGCGCCGTGCCGTCATTTTCATGTCTGACTGAGACCCTTCGAAATGTGCGACGATGTCTTCGACAATCGGCTCGCGGATCGGAGCGGCTTCCATCAGCACTTCGTGTTCGCCATTCGGCGCCATGACCAGCCGGCCGTTCGGCCAGCGTGACATCCGATCTTCGATACGCGGTACATCAACGATGCGTTCATTGGTTCCACAGATGCACAGGCAAGGAACGGATGGCGAAGGCATGCGTGCAAGGGTTCGGCATTCGGCCAGCGCCTCATGCAACCAGTGCAGCGAAGGACCACCCAGCTGTAGCTTTGGCTCGGCCAGAACCTGCCGGCGCATGTAGTCCCACATGGCCGGATCGGTGGTCAGTGTGTTGTCATCGAATTCGCCTGTGGCCACATAGCTTTCGGTGCCAGTGCCCGGCGCGAAAAGGTGGCTCAGCCCGACGCGTTTGCTGCCCCACGTCAAAGCCCAAGCTGCGGGCCGCACGGGTTGGGCAATGCGGATGCCCCACATCGGGCCGGTAAAGACGGCCGAGGCGACCTCCAGTCCTTCGTAAAGGGCACGCAGACCAATGCAGCCCCCCATCGAGTGACCGATCAGGTGATAAGGTTTCGGCAGGCTGAGCGCTTTCGCGGCCTGAACCATCGCCGCCACATCGCGCTGATAGTCGGCAAACATGTCAACGTGGCCAACCTTGGCATCGTCGAGCATACGATCTGCCAGTCCCTGACCACGCCAGTCGATTGCCAGTGTATGATAGCCGCGTGTGGCCAGATCATCAGCCAAGCGTCCATATTTTTCGACATATTCTGTGCGGCCGGGAAACAGCAGCACCGTGCCGCGGGTGTCATCTGCCGGGTAATGGGCAACCCGCAGGCGCAAGCCGTCATCGGCCTGCACCCACCAGGCGCGAGCCTCTGCCGGGCCTTCGGCCAAATCGGCATGAAAAGGGGCAGAGGACATGCTCATTACGACAGAACCTGTGCCAGTTTCATCGCGGCGCCCATGTCGCCGTCGATTGCCAGTTTGCCTGACATGAATGCAGTTGTTGGGTTCAACTCGCCCTCGAATATTTGCTGAAAGGTTTCCACGTCTGCGGTCAGCGTCACGTCAGCATCGTCATCGCCCATGCGCGCGCCGCTTTCGTCGATGACAAAGCTGCCTTCGTCACCAAGGACGAATTTCGCTGTACCGTCAAACCCGGAACCTTCCATTTTTTCGTTCAATGCGGCCACGGCAGCCGTCAGGGTATCGCTCATGTGTTACCTTTCTCTCTAAATCGTGCGCTGGCAATTCGCCGCGCAAGCGCTACACTCGGTACAGTTATGAGCACGGGTCCCATGAACTTCAAATCTACCGTTACGGCATTTTGGGCCGTAGTCATGATTTCCATACCCTGCCACGCGGCATGGGCGGAAAGTCGCGCGGATGAATTGTTGCAGGAACTGGCGCAGGCCAAGGATGCAACCACCGCGCAACGTCTTGAAAATCAAGTGATTGATGAGTGGTCCAAAAGTGGATCACCCGCCATGGATCTGCTTTTGAAGCGGGGACATGACGCGCTTGAGGTCAAACAGGTCGACGCAGCATTGGAACATTTCCGCGCGCTGACCGATCACGCCCCTGAATTTGCCGAAGGCTGGCACGGTCTGGCCCTTGCTTATTTCCAGGCCGAGCGCTTTGGCCCTGCGATGGATGCGCTTGAGCGTGTACTGGCGCTTAATCCACAGCATTTCGGTGCCTTGCGCGGCGTCGGGGCCATTCATGAACAAACCGGCAAGCAGGCTCTGGCCTATGACGCCTATGAACGGGTGCAGGAAATGCGCCCTCACGACGAAGACATCACAAAAGCGCTGGAACGGCTCGAGAAAACCGTCAAAGGTGTGCCGCTCTGATTCCTCGGATGACGTGGACAGGGGCAGGCTAAGCGGAAGGGCCAGACATGGCGCACAGCGCACGGATCGCGGCAGTCTTGGGGCCGACGAATACCGGAAAGACGCACTACGCGATTGAACGGATGCTCGGGTATCGGACCGGAGTGATCGGTTTGCCGTTGCGGCTGTTGGCGCGTGAAGTCTACGACAAGATCACGGCTATTCGTGGCCCTTCGGTGGTGGCATTGGTGACCGGCGAAGAACGCATCGTGCCCCCGCGCGCGCAATACTGGGTCTGCACGGTCGAGGCGATGCCCGAGGGTATGGGTTGTGATTTCGCCGCCATCGACGAAATTCAGCTGTGCGCTGATCCGGAGCGCGGGCACGTGTTCACCGACCGCCTGATGCGGATGCGTGGAACCCACGAAACCCTGTTTCTTGGCTCCGACACGATGCGCGGTCCGATTGCATCGCTCGTGCCCGGTGTCGAATTTGTTCAGCGCGAACGCATGAGCCAGTTGGCCTATTCGGGGTCCAAGAAAATCAGTCGGTTGCAACCGCGCAGCGCGATTGTCGGATTTTCCGTCGACAATGTGTACGCCATTGCCGAACTGCTGAAGCGGCAAAAGGGCGGCGCTGCCGTGGTTATGGGCGCGCTCAGCCCGCGCACCCGGAATGCACAGGTTGAGCTCTACCAAAATGGCGACGTTGACTATCTGGTCGCAACCGATGCCATTGGTATGGGTCTTAACCTCGACATCAATCACGTCGCGTTTTCGTCCCTGACAAAGTTTGATGGTCGTCGGATGCGGCCCTTGCAGCCTAATGAGCTGGCTCAGATCGCGGGTCGGGCCGGGCGCGGTATGAGCGACGGTACATTTGGCGTTACGGGGGACGCAGGTGCGTTGCCCGAAGAATGGGCTGACGCGATTTGCAGCCATCGCTTCACGCCGCTGCGAAAACTGAATTGGCGCAACGCGCATTTGTCCTTTGGATCCATCGATGCGCTGGAGCGCAGTCTCGAAGTTGCGCCAGATCGCGAAGAACTGGTCAAGGCGCGCGAAGCTGATGACCTGCGTGCGCTGCGCAGTCTTGCCGGTGAAGCGGATGTGCAGGCCCGCGCCAGCAACCCCAGATCGGTTCAGTTGCTCTGGGATGTATGCCGTATTCCCGATTTCCGCGGGATTTCGCCGAACGAACATGCGGGCATGTTGGGGGTCATTTTCGGACACCTGCACGAAAAAGGGGCTGTTCCAGACGACTTTCTGGCCCGCCAAATCAATCGGATAGACCGAACGGATGGCGATATTGACACATTGTCGAAACGATTGGCCTATATCCGGACGTGGACATATGTCGCGCAGCGCAAAGGCTGGGTAAATGACGAAGACCATTGGCGTGGACGCGCGCGCGCTGTAGAAGACGCGCTATCGGACGCGCTGCATGAGCGTTTGACACAACGATTTGTGGACCGGCGGACCAGTGTTCTGCTTCGCCGGCTCAAACAGAAGGAGGCCCTTTTGGCCGAAGTGAATGACAAAGGTGAGGTGACCGTCGAAGGCGAATTCGTCGGTAAACTCGAAGGGTTCCGGTTCCGCCAGGACAAGGATGCAACCGGCCAGGAGGCCAAGACTCTGCGTCAGGCAAGTCTGCAGGCGCTGGTGCCACAGTTCCATTTGCGGGCAGATCGTTTTTACAACGCGCCGGATACCGAGCTGGATTTCACAGAGCAGGGTGGCCTGATGTGGGGCGATCAGGCGGTTGGCAAATTGGCCAAGGGTGATGATCCGCTGAAACCGCGCGTGGTTGCCTTTGTTGACGAAGAAGCCGGTCACGACGTGATGGAAAAGGTGCAGCGCCGGCTGCAGCACTTTATCGATCGCAAGATCGCCGCTTTGTTTGAGCCGCTTCTAAAGATGCGCGACGACGAAGAAATGGCAGGGCTCGCACGTGGCTTTGCGTTCCGTCTGGTCGAGGCGATGGGCATTGTTCCCCGCGCGGATGTGGCCGATGAGGTCAAGGCGCTGGATCAGGATGCCCGTGGTGGCCTGCGCAAGCATGGTGTGCGTTTTGGCCAGTTCACGATTTTCATGCCTTTGCTTCTGAAGCCCGCACCGACGCGTTTGCGCCTTGTGCTTTGGAGCCTGACGAATGGGCTGGATGAATTCCCCGAAGCGCCGCCTCCCGGTCTGGTGACGGTCCCGAATATGGATGCGGTTCCGGCACAGCACTATTCGCTGGGCGGGTATCGCAAGGCCGGCGCGCGCGCGATCCGCATCGACATGCTGGAACGTCTGGCCGACATGCTGCGCGGTGAAGACAGCCGCGGCGGCTTTGAAGCCAAGGCGGACATGCTGTCGATCACGGGTCTGACGCTGGAACAGTTCGCGGATCTGATGCAGGGGCTGGGCTACAAAGCTGCAAAGGCCGAACGCGAGAAGGTCAAGGCGGCGGTTGAAGCGCCTACGGATGAAGTTGCTGCCACCGACGCAGCAGAACCAGCCGAAACGGCCGCGCCTGAGCAGGCCCCGGCTGAAGCGGCGCCTGAAACGGTGGATTCAGCAGAGGGCAGTGCACAGCCTGAAGGCCCTGAAATGGAAGTGTTTTACACCTTCACTTGGGGCGGCAACCGACCGGCACGCAGTGGCGGCAATCAGAGACGCGAAGGTGGCGGCAACAAGCAAGGCGGTCGCGGCAAGCCAAAAGGCAAGGGCGGCGCGCCACGTGGCAAAGGTGGCCCGCGTAACCAGGGGGCCAAGACCTTTGAGGCGCGTCCTCCGCGCAAGGAAAAGGCCATTGATCCGGACAATCCTTTTGCGGCGGCTCTGATGGGGCTGAAGGACAAGACCTGATTGTCCGACCCGGCGGCCAAGATACGCATCGACAAATGGCTGTGGCATGCGCGTTTTTTCAAGACGCGCAGCCTCGCCGCCAAGGTGGTCTCTTCGGGTGGGTGCCGGGTCAACAGCCTTCCGGTTTCCAAACCAGCCTATGGGGTCAGCGCCGGCGATGTGCTGACCTTCAGCAAAGAACGTGATGTGCGCATAATACGCATCGTTGCGTTGGGTGAGCGGCGGGGGCCAGCCACTGAGGCGCAGGCTCTCTATGAGGATCTGGATCCGCCCAAGCCGCGCGAACGGCCGGATCGGGCGCCTGGATTTGATGGTGGCGGGCGGCCAACCAAACGGGACCGCAGACAGTACGAAAAGACACGTCCGGATGCGCTTGAATGATCCGGGGTGGTGGTCTAGCTAGACTGTAACCCACGGTTTACACAGACGAGACATCCATGACCTATATCGTCAACGACAATTGTATCGCTTGCAAGTACACCGACTGTGTCGAAGTTTGCCCGGTCGATTGCTTTTACGAAGGCGAAAACATGCTGGTGATCCACCCGGACGAGTGCATCGACTGCGGTGTATGCGAACCGGAATGCCCTGCGGATGCGATCCGTCCTGATACGGAACCGGACATGGATAAATGGGTTGAGTTCAACCGGAAATATTCGGAAATGTGGCCGGTCATCATCACCAAAAAGGATCCGCTGCCCGAGGCAGACGATCGCGATGGTGAAAGCGGCAAGCTGGAAAAGTACTTTTCCGAGAAGCCGGGCGAAGGCGGCTGAGCCGATTCGTCCACTGCGGGAAGATCTGGGGTAATTCCTCTGGGTTTGCCTTTAACGCAATGAAATCGTTAACATAAATGCGTCATCGGCTGTGTCCTAGTGTGATGCGCGAAAATGTGTTACATTCTTTGCATATATGGAACCGTTCAGCTTGGGGTGCCGCCGCGTATCGCGGCGTTTGGGTTAAGCAATCTAGACGAAATGCAGTGACCGGAGATCATCAGATCACCGTGCACTTTTTTTGTCGCCAGATGTGCCCGAAATGAACGAGCGTAAGGAAGAAGACTGCATGAGCAAAGCTAAGAAATCTGAATTTCGTCCAAACGATTATGTCGTGTATCCGGCCCACGGCGTTGGCCAGATCCTCTCCATTGAGAAAGACGAAGTGGCGGGATTCGAACTCGAGCTTTTCGTAATCCTGTTCGAAAAGGACAAGATGAAGCTTCGGGTGCCTACCAACAAAGCGACCGAAGTTGGAATGCGTTCGCTCAGCTCTCCTGATGTTGTGAGTCAGGCCATGAAAACCCTGAAGGGTAAGGCCAAGGTCAAGCGGGCCATGTGGTCGCGCCGCGCTCAGGAATATGAGCAAAAGATCAATTCCGGAGATCTGATCGCCATCGCCGAAGTGGTGCGTGATTTGCACCGTGCCGACGATCAGCGTGAACAGAGCTACTCTGAGCGTCAGCTGTATGAAGCGGCACTGGAGCGCCTGACACGCGAAGTTGCTGCGGTTGCCGGTGGCGATGAAGTCGCCGCGGCCAAGCAGGTTGGCGATGTTCTGGATCTGCGCGCAGCCTGATCCTGATCCACGGCCAAGAATAGGAACGCGTCCCGGTTGGGGCGCGTTTTTTTATTTAGGCACTGTCCTTGATGGTGCTGTCCAGCGCCGTAAAGAGCGCCGTTTCCAGTTCTTTTTCCAGTTCCCGCGCCCGCGCGATGTAGGCCGCGTTTTCTGCGGCGGGAATGCCCGGGTCCCAGAGCGTTGCCAAGTCGCGCACAGTCTTGCGGTCATGGTGAAAGAACGTCTCTTCGGCGATGGCGGCTTCGTAGTCGGACATGCCAATATTCTCAAGCACATAGCGACCTGCGCGCAGGGAGCTGTCGAAGAGTTCCCGAACGATGTCGTTGGCGCCAGCCTGATAGAGCGAATACACATGTGTGCGGTCACGGGCCCGCGCAACGATGTGCAGATCGGGTCTAACCCTGCGGGCATAGGCCACCAGTTTCGTCGTCGCCTTGGGATCATCCAGCGCGACCACCAACACCCGCGCGGATTCGATACCAGCAGCATGCAGCAGTTCGGGGCGGGTGGGATCGCCGAAGAATCCCTTGAACCCGAAGCGGCGCATCAACTGAATGGTCTGCATATTGTGATCCAGAACCACGGATTTAAAGCCGGACGATTGAACCAAGCGGTTCACGACCTGCCCAAAACGTCCAATTCCGGCGATGATGACGGGGCCCTCTTCGTCAATCTCGTCTGGTTCGTGATCGGTTGTGGCCTCTTCCATGCGCTTGGACAGCACATCGTAGAGAATGAACATCAGTGGCGTGATCAGCATCGAAAGCGCCACAACCAGCAACAACCGGCTACCAAGCGCCGTTGTGATGACGGATTGCTGAAGCGCGAAGGAAACCAGCACAAAGCCAAATTCGCCAGCCTGCGCAAGGCCAAGCGTAAAGAGCCACTGGTTGCGTCCGCGCAGTCCAAAGAGGCGCCCCAGCGCATAGAGCACGATGCCCTTGATCAGGATCACACCCAAGGCCAGCCCGAACAGAGTTACGGGTTCTGCCAAGAGCGCGCCGACGTTGATCCCCGCGCCGACTGTTATGAAAAACAGGCCGAGCAGCAAACCTTTGAAGGGCGCAATGTCCGATTCGAGTTCGTGCCGGAATTCCGAGTTGGCCAGCACGACACCCGCCAGAAAGGTGCCGAGGGCCGGGGACAGGCCGACGAGGATCATCAGGAAGCCAATCCCGACCACGATCAACAGCGCGACGGCTGTGAACATCTCGGGCAGGTGGGCTGCGTGGATATACCGAAACAGCGGACGCGCGCCGTAAACGCCGCCTACGATTATGGCGGCGATGGCCGCTAGCGTCACAAGAGCCACGCCCCATCCCGGCAGTCCCTCAACCAGTGACATGGAATGATGCGCTGCGTCGTGGTGATCGACGCCGCGTGCAATGGACCCGTCCGGGGCCAGCGCCACATCCGGCGCGATAGCCAGCAACGGCAGGATCACCAACATCGGAATGACGGCGATGTCCTGTGTCAGCAGAACCGAAAAGGTGTTTCGGCCCCCGGCGGTCTGCATCAGGCCCTTTTCAGACAGGGTTTGCAGCACGATCGCTGTGGAGGACAGAGCGAGGATCATGCCAACAGCCAGTGCCGACTGCCATGCAAGGCCAAAGGTCATGCTGATGACCATGATCAAGGCCGTCGTGACGCCGATTTGTAGCCCGCCCAATCCGATCAGCCGGTGGCGCATGTCCCACAGGGCTCGTGGCTCCAGTTCGAGGCCAATCAAAAACAGCATCATCACAACGCCGAATTCCGCAAAGTGTTGAATGTCTTCGGCGTTTGCAACAAGGCCAAGGCCCGGGCCAATCACCAGACCGGCCAGCAGGTATCCAAGGACCGATCCCAATCCCAGGCGTGCCGCAATTGGAACGGCGATGACCGCCGCTGCCAGAAAGATCGATGCCTGGAATAAAAAGCCGTCCATGAAGACCCCCGTGCTTTCCTTATGATGTGTCCGCCGCTGGGGGAAAGGCAACCACTCGGGCGGTATTTGGACGGATTAAATGATGCCTCCGGTATGATGGATCAAGATCAAGGCTCAAGGTTTGGGCAGGCATTGCGATTGTCGGGCTGATACGGCTCGTGATGGAACCAATCCGCAGATTTGGGCCCTCAGACCGCTTGAACTTGGCCAGCAACAGCGGTATTCGGACCACCGAGGCGATTTGTTACCGGATTGCGGGCCTCGTTAAACAAACCGCTAAAGAGGTCAGACGAAGGGCTCCTTTCGCTTGACCGCGACTGGGGCTTTTTTGTTGCGCGGTTGAGCGCGCAGAGGTGAATTATGACACGAGATAAGCGCACCAACCTGGTGCACGGCGGAACCAAACGCAGCCAATGGAACGAAGTCAGTGAGGCGATCTTTCTGACGCAGGGGTTCGTCTATGACAACGCCGAAGCGGCAGAGGCACGGTTTCTGAAATCCGGGCCGGACGAGTACATCTACGCCCGCTACGGCAACCCGACCGTCGCGATGTTCGAAGAGCGGATGGCCTTGCTGGAAGGGGCCGAGGACTGCTTTGCCACGGCTTCAGGCATGGCTGCTGTCAATGGAGCGCTGATGTCATTGCTGCGCGCTGGCGATCATGTGGTTTCGGCGCGCGCGCTGTTTGGATCCTGTTTGTACATCCTCGAAGAGGTGCTGACACGTTACGGTGTTGAGGTCACGTTTGTGGATGGTGCAGACCTTGCACAGTGGCAGAGTGCGATCCGTGCTTACACCAAGGCGGTCTTCTTCGAGTCCATGTCGAATCCCACGCTGGAACTTGTTGATATAAAAGCGGTTTCTGATCTGGCGCATGCCGTGGGTGCCAAGGTGGTGGTGGACAATGTGTTTTCAACGCCGATTTACTCAAAGGCAATCGAGCAAGGCGCTGATATTGTTGTCTATTCCACAACCAAGCATGTGGATGGGCAGGGTCGTTGCCTTGGCGGTGTGATTCTGGCCACCCAAGAGCATATCCGCGGCGTCGTCGAGCCGTACATGAAACATACGGGCGGCTCGCTCAGCCCCTTCAACGCATGGGTCATGCTCAAAGGTATGGAAACGCTGGATCTACGTGTGCGGGCTCAGACCGCAGGCGCAGTGGCTCTTGCCGAAGCGGCAGGACAACACCCCGCGCTCAGCCGGCTGATCTATCCCGGCAGCCCGAGCCATCCTCAGCATGATCTTGCCATGCGGCAACTGGGGGCGGGCGGCACAATGCTGGCGCTGGACATCAAAGGCGGCAAGGACGCAGCCTTCCGTTTTCTGAACGCATTGGACGTGGTGCTGATTTCGAACAATCTGGGCGATGCCAAATCGATTGCCACCCATCCGGCAACCACGACCCATCAACGTCTGACCCCTGAACAAAGGGCTGAACTGGGTATCAGCGACGGGCTGGTTCGACTGTCTGTTGGTATTGAAGCCCCCGAGGATCTGGTGCGCGATGTCTGTACGGCGCTTGACGCTGTGTAGCGTCGCTTTGCGGGAAAATCTTTGATCCGACCTGCCGTTTTGCGCGTACAGAGTGACGAGAATGGAAATCGCTGCACGCGATACTTATCTATTGTAAGGTAAGGGCCAAGCGAAGGGGCTTAACTGATGAACGTTCATACGCCAGAGATCGACCGCGAACCGAGCCGTGAAGAGACCGAGCAGGCTCTTGCGGTGCTACGGCGTTGGGCGGGCAAGGCGCAGGACAGCGCTCGTCAGGCATTGGCCGAAGATGTCGATCTGGCCTTTTTGCTGGGCCCCGATGGTGCAGATGCCTACCCGGCGCTGCGTCGTGCTTACCCAGAAGATTTTCAGGTGGATGAGGGCTATAAATCTGGCCTGCCGGACCTGCAAAATGGCCCCAGCAGCCTGATCCGTGGAGCGAACCGGGCGATTCAGCATGTGGGAATTTCAAACTTCCGCCTGCCGATCCAGTATCATACCCGCGACAACGGCGATTTGCGTCTGGAAACGTCGGTCACAGGGACGGTCAGCCTCGAGGCAGACAAAAAGGGCATCAACATGTCCCGGATCATGCGTTCCTTCTACGGACACGCAGACAAGACCTTTAGCTTCGAGGTGATCGAAGCGGCGCTGGACGATTACAAATCCGACCTCGAGAGCTTTGATGCCCGCATCAATATGCGCCTGAGCTTTCCGATTAAGGTAAACAGCCTGCGTTCGGGCTTGTCCGGCTATCAGTACTACGACATTGCGCTGGAATTGGTCGAAGTTGACGGTGTCCGCCGCAAGATCATGCATCTCGACTATGTCTATTCGTCCACGTGCCCCTGTTCGCTGGAGCTTTCGGAGCACGCCCGCCGTGAACGCGGCCAATTGGCAACGCCGCATTCGCAGCGCTCGGTTGCCCGGATTTCTGTTTTGCTGAACGAAGGCTGCAACTGTCTGTGGTTCGAGGACCTGATCGACATGTGCCGCCGGGCTGTGCCCACGGAAACGCAGGTTATGGTCAAACGCGAGGATGAGCAGGCCTTCGCCGAACTCAACGCTGCGAACCCGATCTTTGTCGAAGACGCCGCACGGCTTTTTGCCGAACAATTGCAGGCCGATGCGCGGATCGGCGACTATCGTGTTGTCGCCAGCCATCAAGAAAGCCTGCACAGCCACGATGCGGTGTCGGTTCTGACCGAGGGCGATACATTCGCAGCCGACAGTCTGGATCCAAAGCTGTTTTCGACATTGTTCCACGTCGGCTGACAGGCCGCACAGCAGATGATTTTAAGCGCTCGTTTCCGAACGGGCGCTTTTCTTTGTCTTGCTGGTCGGCTGAGGCGCAAAAAATACACGGGACGGGACGCTATTCACATCCGATGCGGCGTGCTTGACAGTGACAGCCAGCAGGGCCAAGCCTTTGGCCATGTTTGATATCCGCCCAGTCGC
>JAHDIS010000004.1:15618-45830 GCA_020630695.1 Paracoccaceae bacterium
CAGGCCAGCTTTACCGATGCGTTCTTTGAAGCGATGTCAGGTCTGACCACCACGGGCTCAACCGTGCTGTCCGGGCTGGATGAGCTGCCCAAGGGCCTGCTGCTATGGCGTGGATTGCTGCAATGGTTGGGCGGGATCGGGATCATTGTTGTGGCTATGGTTTTCCTGCCTGAATTGCGAGTGGGTGGTATGCAGATCTTCCGGTCGGAAGGGTTTGATACGATGGGCAAAATCCTGCCGCGGGCCACGCAGATTTCGTCGTCGATTTCTACGATATATGTTTCGCTGACTTTGCTGTGTGCCGGGTCCTACATCGCAACGGGCATGAATACCTTTGATGCCACGGTGCATGCCATGACCACTGTGGCGACCGGAGGGTTTGCCAACTATGACGCATCGTTCGGGGTGTTCGGCCCGGGCACGGAATATGTGGCGGTCGTGTTCATGATGCTCGCGGCGCTGCCCTTTGTTCGGTTCGTGCAATTGTCGACAACGCGGGACCCCGGGCCAATCCTGCGTGACAGCCAGATCCGCGGCTTTTTCAGCACTGCCCTTGTGCTGGTGGTTCTGGTCACGATCTGGCGCATGCAAAGCGGCGACGCGACCGGCGAGCCGGCGTTTCGCAAGGCGCTCTTCAACGTGGTGTCGATTCTGACCGGCACGGGCTATGCTTCGGCAGACTATGGTGTCTGGGGGCCTTTCGCGGTCTCGCTATTCTTTTTCGTGGGCTTGATCGGTGGATGTGCGGGATCAACGGCATGTTCCGTCAAAATTTTCCGCTATCAGTTGCTCTTTGCATCAATCCGGGTGCAACTGCGGCGCATTCAAGCGCCGAACGGGGTCTTTGTGCCCCGCTACGAAGGCCGGCCAGTTTCCGACGAGGTCCTGTCGTCGGTTATCTCGTTCTTCGTTTTCTTTGTCGTGACGCTGGGCGTTTTGTCTGTTGCTCTGGCTCTGACGGGGCTTGATTTCATCACGTCGGTTTCCGGAGCGGCCACCGCTCTTGCCAATGTGGGCCCGGGTTTGGGCGACGAGATTGGCCCGTCTGGCAATTTTTCGGGCCTGAACGATACGGCAAAATGGATGCTCAGCTTTGCCATGCTTCTTGGGCGGCTTGAGCTCTTGGCCGTCTATGCAATTTTCACCGCTCGGTTCTGGAGAGCATGATGCAAAGACCACTCGGGGCGCAACTGTCCCATATGTTGAAGGACCGTGGTGTCCGGACCATTTTCGGCATTCCCGGCGTTCACAACGTGGAAATGTACCGCGGCATAGAAGAGGCGGGGATCACCCATGTTCTGGCGCGCCATGAACAGGGCGCTGCCTTTATGGCCGACGGATATGCACGGGCAACCGGAACACCAGGTGTGTGCTATCTGATCACGGGACCGGGTTTTGTGAACGCGATGACAGCGCTGGGGCAGGCCTACAGCGACAGCGTTCCGGTTCTGGCGTTGGCGTCCTGTCTGGATGAGACCGCTGCAACGCGGGGGCAACTGCACCAGATGCGCGACCAGGTGGGGGCGGGGCAGACTGTTTGTGACTGGTCAGAAGAGGCGCGCAGCGCCGATGCGGCCTTTGCATTGGTGGATCGTGCGCTGGGGGAGTTTGCTTCGGCCAGACCGCGCCCCAAGGCCATCCATGTCCCGATTGGCTTGTTGTCCGAAGACGCCGCGCCGCACAGTGCCGGACCGGCTGAGTTGTCGCCGCCGAAACCGGATCAGGATCTGATGCGACAGGTGGTGGACGCGATCCTTGCCGCAGACAAGCCACTGTTTGTCTTTGGCGGCGGTGCTGTCGGCGGCGCGGTGGCGATTGATGACGTTTTGCGCCAAACCGGTGCGGCGGCATTCACCACCTATGCAGGTCGCGGCGTGGTTGGTGCTGAATATCCGTTGTTCCTTGGCTCCTTTCTCGCGCGTCCCGACAGCGAAGCGGTAATCGCCGAAAGTGATCTGGTGATTGCTGTGGGAACGGAACTGTCCGAGACCGACCTCTGGCGGCGTGACTTGGGCCAGACAGGGCGCATGATCCGTGTCGATATTGATCCCGAGATGCTTTGCAATCTTGGGTCTGAAGATTTGGGAATTCTGGGCAGTGCAGAGGCGTTTTTGCAGGCCTTGAGCGTGGCAATCCCTGCCAGAGTGGATGACCGGGCACCGGCATGGGATGCCGACTTCGTCAGCCAAAAGCGCAAGGCGTGGCGGGCGCAGGTGCAAAGCGAACGTCCGGGCATCGTTGAGGTAACTGAAGCATTGCGGGCTGTCATGCCGCCCGAGGCCATGATCTATTCGGACATGACGCAATTTGCCTATGGCGCAAAGGAAGTCTGGGATATGCCGCGTGCCGGACATTGGCATCACCCTTGTGGTTTCGGCACGCTTGGCTATGCGCTTCCGGCTGCGATCGGCGGGGCCGTGGCGCGCCCAAATCTGCCAACCGTCGCGTTGCTGGGGGATTACGGCCTGCAATACACGCTTCCCGAATTGGGCACGGCGGTCGAGTTGGGGCTCAGCTTGCCAATTCTGGTCTGGGACAATGGCAAACTGGGCGAGATCGAAGACTCGATGGTGCGCAGCCAGATTGCACCGAATGCGGTGGTCGCCCGCAATCCTGATTTCCTTGCACTGGCGCGGGCCTATGGCGCGCGTGCAGAAGAACCGGGGTCACTGGAGGCTTTGCAGCAGACCTTGGCCGAAGCCTTTGCCGCCCCGGTCCCGACCCTAATTCGCATGACTTCAGCCATGCTTTGACATGGGGCTGGGACCTCTGGCTGGACTGGCTGATCTGACAATCGAAAGGCAATAAAACCATGCCGAACATCCATGACTTTGGCACTGCCCCTGATGGCACGGCGGTCAAACGGATCATTCTGGAACGGGGTGATTTGCGCGCGCAGGTCATCACCTGGGGCGCGAGCCTTCAGGCGCTTTATCGGCGGGGTGCGGACCATTCCCTTGTGCTGGGGGCTGATGATCTTGGATCGTACCTTGGCCCAATGCGATATTTCGGGGCGATTGTCGGCCGGGTTGCCAACCGGATCGCTGGCGGTACAGCGGTGATCGATGGCCAGCGGTATGCCTTTGATCAGAACGAAAGAGACTGCACCACACTGCACGGAGGTCGGTCCGGAACCGGCTCTTGCAACTGGGTGCTGGAAGGCGCGACAGATTCAAGTTGCACACTGTCCTTGGTTCTGCGCGATGGGCAGGATGGCTTTCCCGGCGCGCTGCGCCTGACGGCCTTGTACGAACTGGACGGGCAGGGTGGTGTGACAGTCAGCATGACGGGCCAGTGTGATGTGCCCACGCTTTGCAATTTGGCGCACCATGCCTATTGGAACCTTGATGGCGCACCGACCACCGCAGATCATTTGATGCAAGTTCCGGCAAAACACTATCTGGCGGTTGATGAGCTTCAGATCCCAAAGGGACCACCGCAGCCCGTGCAAGGAACCCGGTTCGATTTCCAAAAGCCACGCGCGATCAACAATCCCGACGAGCCAATTCTGGACCACAACTTTTGCTTTGAAACGGCTCAGCCGGACGCTGTGCTGTGCCGTTTGTCGGCTGGCGGTCTGATGATGACGGTACACAGTGATCAGCCGGGTTTGCAGGTCTATGACGCAAGCGGCATGAACACGGCACCGCAGGCCGGACTGGGCGGAATTGCCTATGGCCCGCACGCCGGCATCGCGATTGAGCCGCAACACTGGCCAGACGCGCCAAACCGGCCGGATTTTGAACAGGTCACGCTCCTGCCCGGTGAAACCTATCGCCAAACCAGCCGCTTTCACTTTGCTGAAGGTGGGCTCTAACGCCGCAACCCACGGGTTTGTGTGCGCTTTTTCCGATGTTGGTGTTTGTGCGTCTTTGCACGAAAGCGCAAAAAGTGCTTAAATCTGCACTGCGCTCAACTTTGGGGTTAGAATCCGCTCGATGCCGCCTGCGTCCTTGTCTTTGCGCGCCATGGGAAGCTGTGGCGTGGATGTTTATGCGAGCCCTGTGTTGCAGGGCAAACGGCGGTCTATTGCTCTGATTTTCTATGTGGCCATGACGGCGCCGCATCGTTTTACCCGGGCCAGTCTGGCAGCGTTGCTTTGGCCTGACAGTGACGAAGAACGCGCGCGATCCTCTTTGCGTCAGGCACTGAGCGATGTGCGCAAGGGGTTGGAAGGGCTGGAAGAAGGCGCGCTTGAGATTACGGCGCACGATGTTGCGCTGGACCCCAAGCAAATCGAGACTGACATCGACCGGATGCTGTTGGGCATTCGGGATGGCAATTTTGACGATGACCTGAGCGCCGAACAGATCGAGGCGAGCTTTTTCGGGGGGCTTTGGGGCCTGTCCGAGCCGCTGGATACATGGCTGACAGCGGCCCGAGGGCGCTTTGAACAGGCTATTCAAAAAACCTGTTCTGATGTGATGGAGCAGGCTGATCTGCCTGTCGCGCACCGCATTCGGGCCGCTCGTCTGGCTGTGCAACTGGATCCGTTGAACGAAGACGCGGCCCGGCTGGCCATGGCCGCCTTGGCGCAGATGGGTGAGACCGGGCCGGCGCTGCGCATTTATGCGGATCTGTATGAGCGGCTGGATGACGAACTGGGGATGGAGCCGTCGCGCGCCACACAGGATCTGGCTGTGTTGATCAAGACAGATGACGAAGGCGCGCCGCAAAGCGCCACGCCTGCACAGGTTGCTGCGGCCACGCCGTCCGGGGCTGGCGCCAATGCCAACATGACTCAGCCACCACGGTTGGCCATTCTGCCGTTCACTCAGCTGGGCCCGCATGAGATGCAGCCGTTTTTTTCCTACGGCATCATGGACGACATGGTGTCGCTCATGGCGCAGCTGCGCGAGTTGCGGGTGTATTCGTCCAACAGCACACGGCAATTGGGCGCGCAGGTCACCGGCGCAGACGCCGCACCGGTTTTGCCGACAGCGGGAATGCCCGGCGGTCTTGAGGCCGAATATTGCGTCAGCGGGTCGGTGCGCAGCGATGGCAACAGGTTCCGCGTCAATGTGCATCTGACCGATGCCCGTAGCGGTCTTGTGGAATGGGCCAGCGACTACATCGTAGACGATCACGAATTGTTCGATATGCAGTCTGAACTGGCCGCCTCGATCGCGCACCAGATCACGCCGAATGTCGGCAATGCCGAATTGCGCCGCATCGAAGGCACCCGGCCTTCGGATTTGGGGGCGTATCATCTAATGCTGCGCGCCAGAGAGATCGCCTTTGCTTTGGACCCAACCACCTTTGGTGGTGCGCGGGGTCTTTTGGAAATGGCCGTCCAGCGTGACCCGAGTTATTCGACCAGTCAGTTGGCGATGGCGGATTGGCTTTCGATCCAGTTGGGCCAAGGTTGGGCTGATGATCCGGCAGGGGATGCGCGGGCATTGCACGAAACCGCCGAGCGGGCTGTCCAGTTGAGCGGACAGAGTGCAAGGGCATTGACGCGCTTTGCGCACAATCAAACCGCTTTGTCCGGCTACCGCGAGACGGCCGTAGACACATGCCGCAGGGCTTTGCGGGCCGCCCCTCGGGATGCGGAAACGCTGCTTTGGTCTGCTCCGACGCTGACATTCGAAGGGCAGACGGCACAGGCGATCGAAAACACGCAGGCCGCGATCGAGTTGTCGCCGTTTGATCCGTATATCTTTCGGTTCTTCCACTTTTTGAGCATCGCACATTACGCGGCTGGCGAATATCTGGAGGCTGCCGAAGCCGGCAGGCGGTCTTTTCAGGCGAACCCGCATTACACCTCGAATTTGCGCATGACTGCGGCGGCTTTGATGGAAATTGGTGAAATTGACGAAGCGCGCAAAATGGCAGGGCAGGTCAAGCGCCACGATCCGAATTTCCGTGTCGGCGCGTTTTTGGCCAAACAACCGTTTCGGGACGTGCAGATCGGACAGAAATACGCGTCTCGCCTGATCGAAGTGGGATTGCCGCAATAATCTTGCCGCGAAGTTTCACGCTGGATTGACGCAGCGATATCTAAACAGTTCATTAATAGAGCAAGTGATTTTTTAAGGGAGGCATTAATGCCAAGAATTACCGTGGGCGCACGAGATGGCGCCGTGGATGGAGCGGTGGACGGCGCTGTTGATGGCGCGGTCGACGGAGCAGTGGACGGAGCAGTGGACGGAGCGGTCGATGGCGCAGTTGACGGAGCGGTCGATGGCGCTGTGGATGGGGCGGTTGATGGCGCTGTAGACGGGGCGGTATCGCCCTACCGGATGGCCGGGGCATCACGCCGTGTTCCGTTTGCCGATCCATTGGCCAGCGTGGATGAACGCGGCTTCCAGATCATGACCGGGCTCAAGTTCCCGGCGGAAGCCTGGGCGCCGATCTATGGCATCAAGGAAATGCTGCGGGTTTTCTCTAAGACCGATTGGGAAACCAAGCTTGTCGTCTCACCTCCGCCGGATGAGAATTCTGCGACCGATCCGCAGGCGGCCGAGGCGCTCCGCCAAGAAGTGGCTGAGTTGATCCGGATGCGCAATGAAGAGCGGCCCGGCCGGGGCAGCGAGATTCGCGCGCAGATCAAACTGTCCGAAGCCTATTGGTCGAACATGTTGATGATGGGGGCCAGCAACCGACCTGCGACCCGCACGCTGATTACATTGTCGATGCTTCTGGCGAGCATGGTGGCGCAGTATAACAAGCAGATTCACAATCGGGCGCGTCCGGTGCAAGTCTGCCCGGCCTTGATGCCCGAAATTCCGACGCCGGGCCATTCGTCCTATCCCAGTGCTCATGCCACGCAATGTCATCTTGTGCATTTGATGTTGGATCGCGTGTGGACACAGGCCGCAGCCGGGCAGGCGCACCCCATGAGCGCCTATAGTCTGGCGATGGCCAATCGCATCGCGCGCAACCGCGAGATCGCAGGTGTCCATTATCACAGCGACTCCGTGGCCGGGCAGCGTTTGGCCGAAGCGACCTTTGCTTTGTTCAACGCCGAGCTGAAAGCGCAGATGGACGCGCTGGTCACACAGGCCGTGGCCGAGTGGCCGACACCGGACGCTTCGGCAGGGCAGACCATTTCGGTCATGCCCGAGAACCCCTCAGAGATGGAGGGCGCGCCGAGCTATGCCGACTACATTGCGCAGCGAGTGATCAACGCACTGCAGCCTTCGCCGCCCGTCGGGCCCGAGCCTGACACCAGTGATGATCCGGGGCTTGTAGGCTGATGTTGAGTGCATTTTTATCTCAAACGCTCGATTTTTCGGGCTATGCCGTGCCGCCTTCGGTGGCAAAGCTATGCGCCTCTCACAGTTATCCTGACGAGGTGCAGGCGCGGCCGGTCTCGCAGATGGCGGCGTGCAGCGTTCTGCGCGATGCGCCGGACACTTGGCACGCTCCATCGCAGGGTATCCGGGGCACATGTACAGCCTTTGCGGTAGCGCACTGCGCTGAAATTCTGATGTCGCAAAGTGGTGAGACACCGCCAAAGCTATCACCAGAATTTCTGTACCACTTCATGCGCAAAGCCGCCGCAGATCAGGCCGAGTCAGTCATCGACTATGATCTGGGTGCCTGTTTTCTGGAACACGCGATCGAGCCGTTGCAAATCAGCGGTCTGTGTCATGAAGCCCATCTGCCCTATGCCGATGAACTGAGTGACCTGCCTGCAGGGGCCTTTGCGCTTGAGCCGGGTGCGGATGCACTGGCCGATGCGCGCAACCACAAGTTCCTTTGTGCAGGGCATGCGAACTATGGCTCGGATGTTCAGCCGCCCGAAGAAGTCGGGGACTGGATCTACAAGCTGCTGGCTGATGATGGCCTGCCGGTTGCAATCGCCTTGCCTGTTCTGAAGATGGACAGCCCGGGTCGAACCAATTGGCGCTATCCCGGCGCTTTCAATGCTGGCCGCGTTCCCGGCCCCTATTCGATGATCCATGAATTTGGGGAGACATTGGATGAACGGCGGGTCTCGGCCCATGCGGTGTGTCTGACGGGCTTTGTTCCCGGACCCGAGGAAATCGGTGGGGGATGGTTCACCTTCCGCAACAGCTGGGGCACCCGTTGGGGCCGTCATGGCGCGCCTCGGGGCCATGGTTATTTGTCGATGAATTATGTGCGTGGCTACACGATCGAATATTTGGCGATCAGGAAAGCCTCTTGAGGTCATTGAAAACCGTTCAGGGCCGTGGGTGCGCGGCCCTGAGCACTCGCGATACAGAGGGGCTGGCCCAATTGCCTCTGTGTCGATAGAGTTTGCGGGACAGGCTATCGTTGCCCGTCCAAGATAATTGGGAAAGTGGACGAAGTTGAGCCGGGGTACATTCAAGCTGGACCCGCTTGAGCTGCCGCAAGAGCAGCCAGCAAAAGTCGCCAAGGTGTTGGACCATCCTGCGCCCCGCGCCACCCGTTTCATTGTGACTATCTATGGCGATGTGGTGGCCCCGCGTGGCGGCACATTGTGGATGGGGACGTTGATTTCGGTCTGTGCGGTGCACGGAATCTCCGAAAGCCTTGTGCGAACCGCCGTGTCCCGGCTGGTTGGGGGCGGGCAGCTGGAAGGCGACCGCATTGGCCGCAAAAGTTACTATCGATTGACCGAGGCTTCATCGCGCGATTTCGCCCGCGTTGGCCAGCTGTTCTACGATCCGCCAAGCGCGCCACAAGGTTGGTATGTGGCCATTGGGCATCGTCCGGACAGCGTGGGCTGGGCGCGGCTTGGATCGCAGGCTGCCATCGCGCCGGCGAGGGCCGATCTTGACCGCCCGGCAGGGGCCTTGATGCGGGCCGATACCTACAGCGGCTTGCAGGACTTGCGTGCGTTTGCGGCAGACAGTTGGCCTGTTTCCGAAGCGGCCAAGGCTTATCGGGCGTTTATCGAACGTTTTGACGTATTGTCCGACACAGTGGCGGAATTGCCGGGGCAATTGGCGCTGGCTCTGCGGTTGCAGGCGATTCATCAATACCGCCAAGCCGTTCTGTCAGATCCGAGGCTTCCAATCGACGCGCTGCCCTCTGATTGGCCCGGGCAGGACGCTGCCCGCTTGTTTGCGCGGCTTTATCTGCAGCTTGCGCCGCAGTCAGACGCACAAATCGCCCGCAGCTTTGCTGATGCACGCGGTGTTCTGATGGCAGAAACCGACCAAACAAAAGCCAGACTCAAATCACTGAGCAAAACGGCGACGGCCTGAAGCATCACGAGGTTTAGATTTTTTGTCTTTTCGCGTGATGTTTTGTCGTCTATGGTGTCGCAATATGTCAACGCAGGGGAGGCTGCGATGTATGCACAGATGGTGAAGTCCGAAGGAAAGCGCCCCGGCGAGGCCCTGAGCCCCGAGGAGCAGGCTTTTCAGGATCGTATCGATGCAGGAGAGCGGATTGAGCCGCGCGACTGGATGCCAGAGGGCTATCGCAAAACGCTGATCCGGCAGATTGGACAACACGCCCACTCCGAAATCGTGGGTCAGCTGCCCGAGGGCAACTGGATCACACGCGCCCCGACGCTGGAGCGCAAAGCCATCTTGCTGGCCAAGGTTCAGGACGAGGCGGGGCATGGGCTCTATCTCTATTCGGCTGCTGAAACGCTCGGCGAAAGCCGTGATGAGATGACGCAAAAACTGTTGGACGGGCGTATGAAATACAGCTCGATCTTCAACTATCCCACGCTGACATGGGCCGACATCGGTGCAATCGGCTGGCTGGTCGATGGCGCTGCGATCATGAATCAGGTGCCCTTGCAGCGTACGTCATACGGACCCTATGCGCGTGCTATGGTGCGGATTTGCAAGGAAGAAAGCTTTCACCAGCGCCAAGGCTATCACATCATGATGAAGATGGCGCGCGGCACGGATGCGCAGCGTGAGATGGCACAGGATGCGCTCAACCGGTTCTGGTATCCGTCGTTGATGATGTTTGGCCCGTCTGACAAGGAATCCGTGCATTCGGCGCAGAACATGGCTTGGAAAATCAAGATCAACACCAACGATGAGCTGCGTCAGAAGTTCGTCGATCAAACCGTTCCTCAGGCCGAGTTTCTTGGGCTGACCGTTCCGGACGAAACGCTTTGCTGGAACGAGGAAAAGGGCGGGTACGATTTTGCCGAACCCGATTGGAACGAGTTTTTCGAAGTGCTCAAGGGCAATGGCCCGTGTAATGCAGAACGCATCGGGGCGCGTCAAAAGGCCTGGGATGATGGCGCGTGGTTCCGCGATGGTCTGAGCGCCTATGCCGACAAGCAGCAAGCGCGCAGAATGGCCGCTGAGTAAGGCAATTTGGCTGTTAATTGGCGTCTTTGGGCCGGTAGCAGCCAATAGCCGTTTGCCACCCCGCACAGGAGATATCGCATGAGTCAGGAATGGCCGCTTTGGGAAATATTCATCCGCGGACAACACGGGATGAGCCACCGCCATGTCGGCAGCCTGCACGCGCCTGACGCGGAAATGGCTATTCGCAATGCCCGCGACGTCTATACGCGCCGCAAAGAGGGTGTGTCGATCTGGGCAGTGCGCAGCACGGATATTGCGGCGTCCAGCCCGTCAGAAAAGGGGCCTTTGTTCGATCCGGCCGACAGCAAGGTGTACCGGCACCCCACTTTTTACGACATCCCTGACGACGTGGGGCATATGTGATGACGCAAACGGCAGACGTGACCGCGTCCGCTTTGGATGAGGCGCTGGTGCAATGGTTGCTTCGCATCGGGGATACAAGCCTGATCCTCGGCCACCGTGTATCTGAATGGTGCGGGCACGCGCCTGTGCTGGAAGAAGATATTGCACTGGCCAACACGGCGCTTGACCTGATTGGCCACACGCAGATGTGGCTTGGACTGGCAGGGCAGATCGAAGGCAAGGGCAGGGATGCAGATGCCTTGGTCTATCGGCGAGATGCGATGCATTATCGCAACCTCAAGCTTGTTGAATTGCCCAACGATGACATGGCCATCACGGTTATGCGTCTTTTCCTGTTCGATGTGTTCCATCAGGCATTGATCGAAGGATTGACGCAAAGCAAAGATCCGCGGATCGCTGAAATCGCCGCAAAGGCGCTCAAGGAAGTGACGTACCATTTGGAACGTTCGTCTGATCTGGTTGTGCGGCTGGGTGATGGCACCCAGCAAAGCCATGACCGAATGCAGGCGGCGCTTGAGCATCTGTGGCCCTATTGCGGTGAAATGTTCTGGTCTGATGCGGTTGATGAAACTTTGGCTGACGCGGGATTGGCCCCGCATCCTGACAGGCTGCGTGAAGGCTGGTTGGCGACCGTTCAGGACATCCTTACCGAAGCAACGCTGAAAGCCCCCGAGGGACGGCTGGATGTCCATCTGGGCGGCAAGGTTGGGCGTCATACGGAACACTTGGGTTTTCTGCTGGCCGAAATGCAGTTTTTGCAAAGGGCATATCCGGATGCAGACTGGTAACGTCTTGCCCGATACGGCCCGTATCATGGGCTGGCTGGATGACGTGCCTGACCCCGAGATCCCAGTGGTTTCGGTGACGGAACTCGGTATCGTGCGCGAAGTGTGGTGGGAGGATGCAACACTGGTCGTGGCTGTGACGCCAACCTACTCCGGTTGCCCTGCCACCGCAGTCATCGCCCTTCAGATCGAAACCAAGCTGCGCGATATGGGCATAAGCGATTTGCGCATCGAAACACGTTTGTCGCCGCCGTGGACCACGGATTGGATCACCCAGGGCGCGCGGGATAAGTTGCGCGACTACGGTATTGCGCCGCCGGTGGATGGCACCGCATCGGGCGGTCTGGCCGCCGCGCGCGCTGCGCGTATGGGTGGGGGCGGCAATCTCGTCATTGAATGCCCGCGTTGCGGATCGGGCGACACCCGGCGTGTCAGCCAGTTCGGATCGACCCCGTGCAAGGCGGCCTACCAATGCCAAGCCTGCCTTGAGCCATTCGACTATTTCAAATGCCTTTGACGGCTCCGCCCGGAGAAAATCAATGCCTCGTTTTCACCCTTTGACCGTTACGGACATCCAGCGCGAAACACGCGACGCCGTTGCAGTGACGCTTGCCCCGCAGCCACAAGATGCCGGTGCCTTTGCATTTGTGCAGGGGCAGTATCTGACGTTTCGGCGCGATTTCGATGGTGTGGAATTGCGCCGGTCTTATTCGGTTTGTGCCGGACTGGACGAAGGGCTGTTGCGGGTCGGGGTCAAGCGGGTCGATGGGGGCGCCTTCTCCAGTTGGGTCAATTCCGAGCTGAAGGTCGGGGACACGCTCGAAGCGATGCCGCCCATGGGCAATTTCCACACGCCGATCGAACCGGACAAAGCCAAGCACTATCTGGGCTTTGCGGGTGGTTCGGGCATTACGCCGGTTCTTTCGATCATCAAGACCGTTCTCGCGCGCGAACCGCTCAGCCGCTTTACCCTGATCTATGCAAACCGCCAGTTGTCATCGATCATGTTCCGAGAAGAACTGGAGGACCTCAAAAACATCCATCTAGGCCGCTTGTCGGTCATCCACATTCTGGAAACCGAAGCGCAGGAAATCGATTTGTTCACGGGCCGGATTGATGCTGCCAAGATGGATATGCTGTTCCGAGTCTGGATCGATGCCGGGTCTGTGGACACGGCGTTTATCTGCGGGCCTGAGCCTATGATGCTGACCATCGCCGACAGTCTGCGCCAAAACGGACTGACGGACGATCAGATCAAGTTTGAACTTTTTGCCTCGGGCCAGCCGGGACGGGCCAAGCGCAAGGCCAGTGCGGTAGGCGGCGCAGCGGCGGCGCAGGGTTGTTCGGTTTCCGTGACGTTGGATGGGGCCACACGGAATTTCACCATGCCGCGTGACGGCACGGCGGTTCTGGACGCTGCGCTGGCGCAGGACATGGACGCGCCTTACGCCTGCAAGGGCGGTGTTTGTTCAACCTGCAAGGCCAAGGTTCTGGAAGGCGAGTTCGAGATGGAAGTGAACCACGCGCTTGAGGACTACGAAGTGCGCGCGGGTTATGTGCTGTCCTGCCAATGCGTGCCTCTAAGTGATCGGCTGGTACTGAGCTACGACGAATGACCGGCAATGGCGCGGCCCGCCGCCACGCCCGAAGACCACGCCCATTGGAAATTGTAACCGCCTAGCCAGCCTGTCACATCAACCGCTTCGCCGATGGCGTAGAGGCCGGGCTGGTGTTTTGACATCATCGTGCGTGAATCGATGCCATCCGTATCAATCCCGCCCAGTGTCACCTCGGCTGTGCGGTAACCTTCGCTGCCCGTGGGCGTCAGCTGCCAACTGTGCAGCATATCGCTGAGTCCTTCAATTCGGCTGTTCGACAGATCCGCGATATTACCTTTTAGGTCAGAGTGTTGTGCCAGAAAGTTAACCAATCGACCCGGCAACAATGTGGCCATTTCGGTGGTCAGGTTTTTGCGGCCGCCGTTGCTTCTCTGGGCTTGAAGGATATCGATCAGATCCGTGCCGGGCAGAAGGTCCAGCGCGACGCTTTCGCCTTCGCGCCAATACGAGGAAATCTGCAAAATGGCTGGCCCGGATAGTCCACGGTGGGTAAAAAGCATACCTTCTTCGAAGCTGGCTTTGTCGTTTTTTGCCAGAGTGTTGAGGGAAACTCCTGAGAGTTCTTCAAAGCGACCCTTTTCAAACGTGAATGGTACCAGAGCGGGACGCGTGTCGGTCAGAGAGTGCCCAAACTGCTGCGCCAGATCATAGGAGAGCCCCGTCGCGCCCATCTTGGGGATGGATTTTCCGCCAGTCGCCAGAATCAGGTTTTTTGAAATGACTTCAATGGCTTTTCCGTCTTTCTTTATCCCGATTTTGAACTGGCCTTTTTCAAAGGTGCAGCCTGTGACCTCACTTTTCAGCCACAACTGTGCACCGGCCTTGTCCATTTCGTTCAGTAACATGGCCACGATTTGCGTCGCCTTGCCGTCGCAAAACAACTGGCCAAGTGTTTTCTCATGCCAAGCAATGTTGTGACTCTGCACAAGATCGAGGAAGTCCCACTGGGTGTAGCGGGCCAGTGCGCTTTTGTGAAAATGCGGGTTGTTCCCAAGAAAGCGGGCGGGTTCGCAGTACATGTTGGTAAAATTGCACCGCCCGCCGCCGCTGATCCGGATTTTCTCGCCGGGGGCTTTGGCATGGTCAACCACCAGAACGCCGGGGCCCGCGTGGGCGGCAGCCATCATGCCGGCAGCGCCAGCGCCTAGGATCAGGGTTTCGATTTGCATGCATGGGGTGATGCGTCAAAGCGTGGAAAATGTCACGCACGCATTGGCCCAAAAGCATCGGTAAAGCCGCAAAAAGCTGGCCACCGACCCGAAGATTCGGTAAGCTTTGCGCAGACCCGGAAAACCGGGCGTCGCTTTGGCGACAATAACAGAGGCAGTAAGCGGTGTTATCATGACCGAAATGGTGTACGGCACGGTTCCCGTGCAGGGTGGCGAGCCTGTCTTGCCCAAATGGTGGCGAACGGTAGACCGTTGGTCGCTGGCCTGTATTCTGATGCTATTTGGCGTTGGTATCCTGCTGGGATTGGCCGCGTCGGTGCCTTTGGCCGAACGCAACGGATTGCCGAATTTCCACTATGTACAGCGGCAGGCCGTCTTTGGCGGTTTGGCGCTGATCGCGTTGTTTGTCACGTCGATGATGAGCCCCCTGATGGTGCGGCGCCTTGCGGTGCTGGGCTTTCTTGGCGCTTTCATTGCTTTGGCGCTTTTGCCGTTTTTCGGAACGGACTTCGGCAAAGGCGCAGTCCGCTGGTATTCCTTTGGCTTTGCATCGGTTCAGCCTTCGGAATTCCTCAAGCCGACATTCGTCATTGCCGCGGCCTGGCTGATGGCCGCTGCGCAGGATCTGGGTGGACCTCCGGGGCGGCTCTATTCGTTTGGATTGACGGTTTCCATTGTGCTGATGCTGGCCATGCAGCCCGACTTTGGTCAGGCCTGTCTGGTCTTGTTTGGCTGGGGCGTCATGTGGTTCGTGGGCGGTGCGCCCATGCTGCTGCTGATCATGCTGGCAGGGCTGGTGGTTCTGGGCGGAATGTTTGCCTACAACATGTCCGAACACTTTGCCCGGCGTATCGATGGCTTTCTGACGCCGGATGTCGATCCGACCACGCAGCTTGGCTACGCCACAAATGCAATCCGCGAGGGCGGGTTCTTTGGCGTTGGTGTTGGTGAAGGTCAGGTCAAGTGGTCTTTGCCTGATGCACACACCGACTTCATCATTGCCGTGGCCGCCGAAGAATACGGGCTGATCATGGTTCTGGCGATCATCCTGCTCTACGCCACTGTCGTTGTGCGCAGCTTTGTGCGCCTGATCCGCGAACGCGATCCGTTCATTCGTCTTGCCGGGACGGGACTGGCCGCCATGTTCGGCGTGCAGGCGATGATCAATATGGGCGTTGCTGTGCGCCTGCTGCCTGCCAAGGGCATGACCTTGCCCTTTGTCAGCTATGGTGGCTCGTCGCTGATTGCTGGCGGTATTGCCGTTGGCATGTTGCTGGCTTTCACCCGAACACGACCGCAGGGCGAAATCGGAGAAATCCTCCGTGGACGCCCGCGCTGATCCATGACGCAGTGTCCGATGCGCAAGGTTTTGCCTGTCGCCATAGACGAGACGCTATGGCTGGTATATGGCGCGCAGAGATGGTGATGGAGTAACACAGATGGCCGAGCGCAAGCCCTTGTTGGTGATGGCAGCGGGTGGAACCGGGGGGCACATGTTCCCGGCACAGTCGCTGGCCGAACTGATGTTGCGCAGAGGCTGGCGGGTCAAGCTGAGCACCGACGCGCGCGGTGCCCGCTACACCGGTGGTTTTCCTCACACGGTCGAAATCGAGCAGGTTGCCAGCGCGACTTTTGCGCGGGGTGGTATCCTGGCCAAAGCCGGTGCTCCCTTCCGCATTGCCGGTGGGGTGATGTCCATGGCGTCGCGCATGCGCAAGGATCGCCCTGACGTGGTTGTTGGCTTTGGCGGGTACCCGTCGATCCCTGCGCTGTCGGCTGCGGTGATGCTGCGTCTGCCCCGCATGATCCATGAACAGAACGGTGTGCTGGGCCGGGTGAACAAACTGTTTGCCAAGCGCGTGGACCGGATCGGCTGCGGCACGTGGCCCACCGATTTGCCTGAGGGCGTCGAAGGTGTTCACGTGGGCAATCCAGTGCGTATGGCGGTGCAGGAACGCGCTGCTGCGCCTTATATCCCGCCGGGTCTCTATCCCATGTCAATCTTGGTGATTGGTGGCTCGCAGGGGGCGCGCATTCTGTCAGATGTTGTGCCACCCGCGATCGCGGCTTTGCCCATGGCAGCACTTGAGCATTTGCGCATCGCACATCAGGCCCGCGGAGAAGACGAAGACCGCGTGGCCCAGTACTATGCAGAGCACAACATCAACGCGGATGTTCAGCCGTTCTTTACCGATGTGCCGCGCCGTATGGCGGATGCGCAGCTGATCATCTCACGTTCGGGTGCGTCCAGTGTTGCCGATATCAGCGTGGTCGGTCGCCCCTCGGTTCTGGTGCCCTTTGCAGCGGCAACAGGTGACCACCAGACCGCCAATGCACGCGGATTGGTGGATGCCGGGGCTGCGATCCGTATCCCGGAAGGCAAACTGACCGTCGAAGCGATGAGTGAGGCCATTCTCGCTATTCTTGATAATCCACAAGGCGCCGAACAAATGGCGCAGGCCGCGCTGAGCGTGGCAAAACCGCAAGCAGCCGAAGAGCTGGCCGATATGGTCGAAGAACTGGCAGGCAGAAAAGGGGCAGGGCATGAAGGATCTGGAGCTTGAAAGGGGCGCAACAATGA
The DNA here is from genome assembly GCA_020630695.1 of Paracoccaceae bacterium. Classification (GTDB taxonomy): domain Bacteria; phylum Pseudomonadota; class Alphaproteobacteria; order Rhodobacterales; family Rhodobacteraceae; genus Thalassococcus_A; species Thalassococcus_A lentus. The sequence continues at coordinate 32,371 of JAHDIS010000004.1, forward strand.
TGGGCGCAACGAAACTTCCCGGAGATGTGGGCGCGATCCACTTTGTCGGTATTGGAGGCATCGGCATGTCCGGCATCGCCGAAGTGCTGTTGAACCACGGCTATGTGGTGCAGGGTTCTGATCTCAAAGCCTCGAAGATTACTCAGCGGCTTGAGGCCCTTGGTGCGCATATCTTTGAAGGCCAGCGTGCTGAAAACCTCGAGGCCGCCGAAGTTGTGGTGATCTCATCGGCGATCAAACCGGGAAACCCTGAACTTGACGAAGCGCGCCGCCGCGGTTTGCCGGTCGTGCGCCGCGCGGAAATGCTGGCCGAACTGATGCGGCTCAAGTCCAACATCGCCATTGCGGGAACGCATGGTAAAACTACCACGACCACCATGGTCGCGACGCTGCTCGACGCGGGCAAGTTTGACCCTACGGTGGTCAATGGCGGGATCATTCATGCCTATGGCTCGAACGCGCGCATGGGGCAGGGCGAATGGATGGTGGTTGAGGCGGATGAATCGGACGGCACCTTCAATCGCTTGCCGGCGACCATCGCCATCGTGACCAATATCGACCCCGAGCACATGGAACATTGGGGCACGATCGAAAATCTCAGACAGGGGTTTTACGACTTCGTTTCGAACATTCCGTTCTACGGTCTGGCGGTGTGCTGCACGGATCACCCCGAAGTGCAGGCTCTGGTCGGCAAAATCACCGACCGCCGGGTCATGACCTATGGCTTTAATGCGCAGGCAGATGTGCGGGCTGTGAACCTGACCTACAAAAAGGGCGTGGCGCATTTTGATATTGCGCTGCAAGCCGACGACACGGTGATCGAAGGCTGCACATTGCCCATGCCGGGCGATCACAACGTCTCGAACGCGCTGTCCGCTGTTGCGGTGGCTTTGCACCTCGGGATGACGGGCGACGAGATCCGCGAAGCGCTGGCCGCCTTTGGTGGCGTCAATCGGCGCTTTACCCGCGTGGGCGAAGTCAACGGCGTGACGATCATCGATGACTATGGTCACCACCCGGTGGAAATCGCAGCGGTGCTCAAGGCCGCCCGTCAGGCGACCGAGGGCCGCGTGATCGCAGTGCATCAGCCGCATCGCTATTCGCGTCTGCATCACCATTTCGAGGACTTTTGCACCTGTTTCAACGAGGCCGATGTTGTGGCCATCGCTGATGTCTACGCGGCGGGCGAGGATCCGATTGAAGGGGCAAGCCGTGACGATCTGGTCGCTGGTCTGGTTCGGCACGGCCACCGCCATGCGCGCGCGATCGTGGATGAAAACGATCTGGAACGTCTGGTGCGCGAACAGGCGCAGTCTGGTGATATGGTGGTGTGCCTCGGCGCGGGTACGATTTCCGCTTGGGCCAATGGTCTGCCTGAACGCCTGAAGGGCTAGGGCGCTGCAATATTGATCTTGAGATCTTAAGGGGCTGGTTCCATTGAGGAATTCAGCCCTTTTTGTTCACAGCTAGGTGTCTGCTAGCCAGCAAGAAGGGCACGGGCTGCGGCACGCGCCTCGTCTGTAACCGTATCGCCTGACAGCATCCGCGCGATTTCAGACTCGCGTTCGGCTGCGGTCAACGGCACCACCTCTGACGTGGTCATGTCGGATTTGACGTGCTTTTGAACGCGCCAATGATGCCCGCCCAGTGCAGCGACCTGCGGTGAGTGTGTCACCACCAGAACCTGCCCACTGTCGGCCAATGCCTTTAGTCGGCGCCCCACAGCATCGGCTGTGGCGCCACCAACCCCGCGATCAATTTCGTCGAAGATCATGGTCACGCCTGCATCGCGCTCTTCGGTCAGGCAGACCTTGAGCGCCAATAGAAAACGGCTGAGTTCGCCGCCCGAGGCGATCTTGTTCAACGGGCCTGACGGTGCACCGGGGTTTGTCGCAACCGTAAACTGGACGGTGTCGCGGCCATCGGGGCCTGCCGGGGCCTCTTCGATGCGGGTGGTAAAGACGGCACGATCCATCTTGAGAGGGGCCAGTTCGCCCGACACGGCTTTGTCCAGCCGTGCAGCGGCTTTACCCCGCGCCTCAGTCAAGGCGAGGGCGGCGCTATCATATGCCGCCTCGGCGCTTTTCAGTTCGTGCTTGAGGTCCTCAATCGCGGCCTCGCCGGCATCCAGTGCGTTCAGGCGCGCGCTGAGCGTTTCGGCAAGTGTTGCCAGATCATCCGGAAGAACCTCATGTTTACGCGCCAGCGCGCGCAGGGCGAACAGGCGTTCTTCGGTGTCTTCCAATTCCGACGGGTTGAATTCTAGCGCATCGAGGCAATCGGCGACACCGCGCGAGGCTTCATCCAGTTCGGCCATGGCGCGGGTCAGGGCGGCGATGGGTGCATCCAGACGCCCCTCGGCGCGTTCTGCTGCTCCTTCGAGCCAGCGCAGCGCACTTGCCATTGCACCTTCGGCGCCATCATAGCCAAGCGCATTGCTGGCCTGGCCAATGTCGTCGCGAATTTTCTCTGCGGCCTGCATCATACGGCGGCGGGTATCCAGATCGGCCTCTTCGCCGGGTTCCGGGCCCAGTTTGCGCAGCTCGGCAACGGAATGGCGTAGAAAGTCTTCTTCGGCGCGTACAGCGTCCAGATCGGCCTGCGCCTTTTCCAGGGCTTTGGCGGCCGCGTTGCGTGTCTTCCACGCGGCACGCACGGTTTCGATCTTGTCCTGCAGCGCGCCGTATTCATCCAGAATGGCGCGGTGCCCCTTGGGATCAAGCAATCCGCGATCATCATGTTGGCCATGCAGTTCAATCAGGGTTGCTGACAATTGACGCAGCACCTCGCCTGAGGCGCGCCGGTCATTGATCCAACCGGTTTTGCGCCCATCCGCGGTGTTGACCCGGCGCAGGATCAGCTCGTCACCGCCCGGAAGCCCGGCTTCGGCCAGAACGTCATGGGCTGCGTGATCTTCGGGTAGATCGAAAACAGCCGTTACCTCACCCTGCGCGGCCCCGGCACGAACCAGTTCGGCACGGCCACGCCAACCCAGCACAAAACCCAGCGAATCCAACAGGATAGATTTGCCTGCGCCGGTTTCGCCGGTCAGTACGTTCAAGCCCGGCTGGAACGCAAGTTCCAGTCGGTCAATGATCAGCATATCGTGGATTTCAAGCGCCCTGAGCATGTGCCGCGTCCTGTGGGGCGGGGATTAGCCCGCCGCTCCTAGAGCCACTCGCCCTTGACCATCTGACGATAGACCGCGCTGAGCCAGTTGTTCTTGAAAACCTTCGGCTCAAGCCCTTGGCCCTGCAAAAGCTTGTAGGTGTCTTCGTACCAATCGGTGGACTGATAGTTGTACCCAAGGACCGCGCCTGCGGTTTGCGCTTCTTCGGTCAGGCCAAGCGACAGATACCCTTCAACCAGTCGATGCAGGGCTTCGGGCGTGTGGGTCGTGGTCTGGAAATCTTCGACGACCACACGGAAACGGTTGATCGCCGCACCAAAATGGTCGCGCTTCAGATAAAAGCGGCCAATTTCCATTTCCTTGCCAGCCAGATGGTCAAAGGCAAGGTCGAATTTCAGAATAGAGGATCGCGCATATTCGCTGTCAGGATAGCGCTCAATCACGGTCCGCAATGCCTGCAGAGCCTGGAACGTAAGGCCCTGATCCCGGCCCACCAATTCGATCTGATCGTAGTAGGACAGCGCCAGCAGATATTGTGCATAGGCGGCGTCATCATCTGCCGGATAGAAATCGATATAACGCTGTGCCGCGGAACGGGCGTTCTCGTAGTCCTTGTCCTGATGATAGGCATAGGCCTGCATTATCAGCGCGCGTTTGGCCCAGTCCGAGTAGGGGTAAAGCCGCTCGACTTCGCCGAAATAAAAGGCCGCGTCTTCTGCGTCTTTTCTCGACAGTTCATATTCGCCACGTTCAAAGATTTGCTCGGCCGTGAACGCCTCAAGCGGAGCACCGCCCGGACCGCGATCTTTACGGTTCAATTCACCGCACCCGGCAAGGGTCAGTCCGGCCAAAGCCATCAGGACAACGGTACGGTTCGCTCTGCCCCCAGCCATGTGTGACTATCCTCTAATACCACCCGTGCAAGCCCCGAAGGGGCCGCGTTTCGTACTGTCCTAGCACAGAATTTTCCGGTGCAAAACGCCTAAGCGGCGATTTCCTGCTGCCCAAATGAACGAAACTGTGCAGGCCTAATTTCCGCAATGTCCTAGACGCGCGACTTTGCCCGTTAAAGGGTTGTCTTTAATTGATAATTTTAAGTTTGTTTGCGTGGCTTGGGTTCAAGCGACGGCTGGTATTTCGTGACGCTCGACACCTGCGCCGGGCAGGCGGGCCGCCGTTGCTTCATCGCAGGTTACAAGACGATAGGCATCCGGGTTGGCGAACAATTCACGCAAGAGCGCGTTTGTCATGGCGTGACCAGCCTTGTGGCCTTCGTAGTGACCAAGCACCGGAGCACCAGCCAAGGCCAGATCGCCCAGGGCGTCCAGCATCTTGTGACGCACAGCTTCGTCGGTGTGACGCAGCCCGCCGGGCGACAAAACTTTGTCACCATCAACGACCACAGCGTTCTCAAGCGTTCCGCCCAGTGCCTTACCAGCGGCGTGCATGGCTTCGACGTCCGAGTTGCGGCAGAAGGTGCGGCTGTCGCACAGTTCACGCACGAATGCGCCGTTTGCCAGATTCAGCGTTTTATTTTGCGTGCCAATGGCGGCATCCGCAAAATCAATGTGGAACGACATTTCCGTACCGCGTGCCGGGCTCAAACGCGCCCAGCCGTTTGCCGTGTGGACGGAAACAGGGCAGAGCACTTCGATCACGCGAACCGGTGCCGTCAACTGTCGGATGCCACGGGCGAGAATGCCGCGGACAAACGGGGCTGATGAGCCGTCAAGGATGGGGCATTCCGGCCCATCGATTTCGACCAGTGCATTGTGAACGCCACATCCAGCCAGCGCCGCCATCACATGTTCAATCGTCGAGACGGCAACGCCGTCCCGGTTCACGATATGCGTGCAAAGCGGAGAGGTTTCCACCGCATCCCACCGGGCAGGCACAAGCGGATCACGGAACGGTTCGTCGTTCCGTTTGAACCAAATGCCGTGTTCTGCCGAAGCAGGATGAATGGTGAGCTTTGCCGGTTTGCCAGAGTGAAGGCCGACGCCCTGAAAGCTGATCGCGGATCTTATGGTCGTTTGCACCAGGCTGCCCTTTGGTCATTGCACACGCCCCCCCAACGAGCGCTGCTTTCTTGCCGTCGGGGATAAGTCAGCCTGTGAAATGGCTCAAATCAAAGATTGTAACCAAGTGAAACATCTCAGAAACATGGTCGGCGGAACCCTGCCACGCAGTAAATCTGGCAGGGTAAGTCGATGAAATACCACGATAAAAACTGACTTCTATCCAGCCTTGGAAATTGGATTTGTTTTCAGATTTTTTGCCCGTTGCAGGCGATATTTCACTTTGTGACAGGTGAAATACACGTTTGCCCATTTGGCAGATGAATCAGTTTGGGGCACTTAAAACGCAAAGCGCCCCCGGAAAATCCGGGGGCGCTCAAGACCGGGATCGGTGAATTTAGTTTGCCTGACGGCGCAGGAATGCAGGGATTTCGATCTTTTCCTGATCGGCATCGGGCTCTGCGTCCTGAACTGGTGCGGGCGTATGCGCCTGCATCGGAGGCTGCTGGCGGCGGGCTGCGGCTGGCGCAGGATCTTGCGCGCCACCGGTCATCCGGCCAATCAGTGAATTGACGCTAAAGCGCGGCTTGTCAGCTTCCGCAGCCGGAGCGGCTGGCGCCGCTGCTGGCTGAGCCGGTGCAGCCTGATTGCGGGCTGCTGCGGCTTTCAGGCGGGCCAGAGTGTCGGCGCTTGGCGTGCCTGCGGCAGGGGCCTGCGGCGCAACAAAGTCTTCTGGCTGCGCTTCGAGTGTGTCTTCGCGCGGCTGGAACGCAGCAACCTGAGGCTGGTAGGCCGGAGGTGGCAGATCATCTGTCGCTTCTTCTTCGAAGATGTCTTCCATCTGGTCCTGCGCAGCGGCCTGTTCGGTGTTCATGCCTTCAAACAATGACGGCTCTTCGACCTGTGGCTCTGGCTGGGCTGCCGGTGCGGCGGCTGCAACTGCTGCTGTTGCCGCTGGCGCCGGTGTTTCTTCGATCTGTTCCGGCTGCTTGAGCGGCTGCGCAAGGCTGCGGCGGGGCAGGGGTGTTTCGGCGTGCGAAACGCTTGCGTCGATGCCCGTTGCAACAACAGAGACCCGCATCACACCTTCCATGCCGTCGTCCATGGTGCTGCCGACGATGATGTTCGCATCGGCGTCCACTTCCTCGCGGATGCGGTTTGCGGCTTCGTCCAATTCGAACAGGGTCAGGTCGTGACCACCGGTGATGTTGATCAGGACACCCTTTGCACCCTTGAGGCTGATTTCGTCCAGCAGCGGGTTCGCGATGGCCTTTTCCGCGGCCTGCGTGGCGCGATCTTCGCCCTCGGCTTCGCCTGTGCCCATCATCGCCTTGCCCATTTCGTCCATCACGGCGCGAACGTCGGCAAAGTCGAGGTTGATCAGGCCCGGACGAACCATCAGGTCCGTTACACCCTTAACGCCCTGATACAGAACGTCGTCGGCCATCGAGAAGGCCTCGGTAAAGGTGGTTTTCTCGTTGGCGAGGCGGAACAGGTTCTGGTTCGGAATGATGATCAGCGTATCAACGACCTTTTGCAGTGCCTCGACACCGTCTTCGGCCTGGCGCATGCGCTTGCCACCTTCGAACTGGAAGGGTTTGGTCACGACGCCAACAGTCAGAACGCCAAGTTCGCGTGCGGCCTGTGCGATGATTGGCGCAGCACCTGTACCGGTGCCGCCGCCCATACCCGCGGTGATAAAGCACATGTGGGCGCCCGCGAGGTGATCAACGATCTGTTCAATGCTCTCTTCGGCAGCCGCAGCGCCGACCGTGGCCCGGGCTCCGGCGCCCAGTCCTTCGGTGACTTTCACGCCCAGCTGCACGCGGCTCTGAGCGAGGCTCTGCTGAAGGGCTTGGGCGTCCGTGTTGGCGACGACAAAGTCGACACCTTCCAACGCCTTTTCAATCATGTTGTTGACCGCGTTACCGCCAGCGCCGCCGACACCAAAAACGGTGATACGGGGCTTCAACTCTTCCTGGCCGGGCATCGAAAGGTTCAATGTCATTACTAGTTCCGCCTGTGTTGTGTCAGGCCGCGTCCCCGGCCTTTTCATACCTATCCGCTGTAATTCTTAACCAGCGCAGGCCTGATCGTCACGCAAAAAACACTAAAAAGCCCCAAAATATGGGCGATTACTTGCCAAATTCACGCTGATTTTGGTGGTTTGGCAAGATGTGGGGGAAATCATGGCCGCATGCCACAAGTGCGGTGCCAAGACAGGGGCAAGGATTCGCCAAGTCCGCCGCACCGCGCGGCTGTGCCGATCTCGGTGCAATTCAGACGGGTAGCGGGCCTGATGCGCGGTCGGTCAGTTCTGATATTGAGGATACCTGCTCGATCCTCTGCGCATGTTTTCGCGCTTTTGTATTGGGCAATATTCTACGGGATCCGCCCGGGCTTGTCACCGGGCAAATCGCGAATTTCATGGATTTGTTTGGGTTACCAGTTGTCGCGGAACCATTGCACTGCGCGCTTGAGGCTGCGCGCCGGGTAACGGTCGACCGGAATCTCGAAATCCCACCATTCGTCCTGCGGGTGCGCTGCGTGCAGGCATAGGCCAACGGCGCTTGCAAATCCGGGGCCTGTTGCCGCTTGGGGCAGGCCGTTGACGCGCAGTGGGCGCCCGAGACGAACCTGATGCCCCAGAATTTTGGAAGCCAGACCATCAAGCCCGGGGATCTGAGAGGCGCCGCCGGTCAGAACAATTTGCTGACTTGGCAGGTGTTCAAACCCTGCCGCGTCAAGGCGGGCGTGAACTTCTTCCAGGATTTCTTCGACGCGGGGGCGCATGATACCGATCAGTTCAGCCCGGCTCACAGTGCGGCGGTCATGTTCCCAATCGCCGGTTTCGCCGCCGATTTCGATCATTTCGCGGTCATCCATGCCGGTGGCATGTACGCCGCCGTAAAAGGTTTTGATCCGTTCGGCTGTCGCCATGGGAACCTGCAGGCCCATCGAGATGTCCGAGGTGACGTGATCGCCGCCCATGCGCACGGCATCTGCATAGATCATGTGCTTCTTGATGAAGATGGACACACCGGTGGCGCCGCCACCCATGTCGATGCAGGCTGCGCCCAGTTCTTGTTCGTCTTCAACAAGCGCCGATGCGCCTGACGCGTAAGATGAGGATGCAATGCCGGCGAGTTCGAGATCACAACGTTTGACACAGTAGGCGAGGTTTTGGATGGCCTGCGCATCGACGGTAAGCATGTGCATATCACAGGACAGTTCATTGCCGATCTGGCCGCGTGGATCGATCAGGCCGGACCGGTGATCGAGAGCAAAGTTTACGGGCTGCGCGTGCAGGACTTCGCGCCCATGTCCGAAATCGGGCACGTCGCAGGCGGACAGAACGCGCGCCACATCCTGTTCGTCGACCGTGGTGCTGTAGACTTCGGATGAGCCGGCAAGCCCGTAGCTGCGCGGCTCGGCCCCTGCAAAGCAGGCAATCACATGATCGACGCGAATGCCTGCCATCTTCTGCGCGGCCTGTACGGCGGTGCGAATGGCGCGCTCGGTTTCACCCATCGAGGAAATCTCGCCGAAACGAACCCCGCGCGACCGCGTCGTCGCGGCGCCAATGACCCGAAAGCCGGACTGCCCCGCCAGAGATCCGATCCCTTCTTCGGCCGGATCGGTGCCGTCAAACCGCAGGACAAGGCAGGCAATCTTGGAGCTGCCAACGTCCAGAATGGCAATAACGCCCCGTTGCATGGCAGCGCGTCGCATATTCCGCATTGCGCGTTGGGATTCGTAAAGCTCGATCATTGTTGTTGTTCCCCGCCGGCCTCAATTGCCTTGAATTGCCACATCGCTTGTGTGGCTTGTTCTGTCATTCTGACCGTCGGGCGCTGCGGCAATCGCAGGTCGACGGCAATCAAATCGCGATCCAGCATCTGGACCGCCTGTTGCATCGCGATGGTGCGTTCAAGCGCACGCACTGCGCCGTCTTCGGGCAGCATGATCCGCTGGCCTCGATCCAGCACCACATCCCATCGGCGTGCGCCCATGCGCTCAAAGCCGCGAACACGCCCGCTGAGCGGCCCGGCAACGGCATGCAGGGCCAACGCTTCGGGCACGGCGCGTTCAGCGCCATCGCCTGCAATAACGGGCAAATCCGCGTGGTGGGCGCGTGCGTGTGCGTCGGCAACCCTGTTGCCTTTGCCATCCAGCAATTCCAGCGCGTCTTCGCGCCGCCAAAGCACCTTTGGAATGCGTTCGGTCACGTCAACCTGAAGAACGCCGCCTTGTTTGATGCGCAGATGTGCCTTGCGGACGGCATCCAGACCGACCACGGATTGCTGCATTTCATCGAGATTGAGGTCAAAGGACGAAATCGGGAATTCGACTGGCAAAATGGTGCGAATATCGGCGGCCACCGCATCGCTTGCTCCGTCGATGGCCATCAGTTTGACCTGAAACTCGGGCCGGCTTTCGACCTGGGTGCGCAGATCGGCGATCATCGTGTTGAAGGCGTTGCGGTTATCATCGACCGAAAACCACCATGTTCCCAGGCCGAATGTCAGCGCCAGAGGCACACCTACGCGCAAAGCGCCGCGGAACAGCGGCGTCAGCATCAAACGTTCGATCCGGTATTTCAGCCGCGAGCCCGACGGATCGAGCCGCGCCATCTGAGGATCGTTGGCCTCTATCTGTCGCATGACGCGTCCTCCACCATCCATGCGCAGAACTGGCCAAAGCTCAGTCCGATCAATTGGGCGTGCTCGGGGGATAGCGATGTTGGTGTCATCCCCGGCTGGGTGTTGGTTTCAAGCAGGATCAGCCCGTCCAGACCCTTGTCTTCGTCCCAACGAAAATCTGTTCGTGTCACGCCGCGGCACCCCAGCGCCTGATGGGCGCGCAGCGCATAGTCGAGACAGGCCGCCGTAATTTCTCCGGGAACATCGGCAGGGCAAACATGGCGTGAGCCACCGGCTTTGTACTTGGCGTCATAGTCGTACCAGCCATCGGTCAGGATTTCCGTCACGCCTAGCGCACGATCGCCCATGACCGTGCAGGTCAGCTCGCGGCCCGGAATGAAGGCTTCGACCATGACGGTCTGCGGCATGTCCTCATTCAGGACCGGAGGGCCGTTTGCAGCCTCATCCACAAGGTAGACGCCGACCGATGAGCCTTCGTTGTATGGCTTGACCACATAGGGTGGGGCCATCACGTGGCTGGCCTGAACATCGACCTTGTCCGCAAGCTGGCTGTCCGCCACCGGCAGGCCAGCTTCGCGATAAATCTGTTTGGTGCGCTCTTTGTCCATCGCCATCGACGAGGCCATCACCCCAGAGTGCGTATAGGGCAGGCGCATCCATTCCAGCAGGCCTTGAATGCAGCCATCTTCGCCCCAGCGACCATGCAGGGCGTTGAAGACCGCGTCAGGCGCGGCTTCTTGAAGGCGAGCCACCACATCGGCCCCCGCATCAATCTCGGTAACTTCAAAACCTTCGCCCCGTAGAGCGGCAGCACATTCCTGCCCGGAACTCAGCGAAACCTCTCGTTCAGCCGAGGGACCGCCTTTCAGTACCACCACTTTTCGGGATGTCCTGCTCGACATACCCAAACCGCCTATCTGCCTCTGGGGTCGTTGCCCCATGTTGTTTTTCGCGACGTTTATGCGCCGCAGAGCCTTTGTGGCCCTTTAGTCTGCCGCCGGTTCTCCGACGCGCATGATTTCCCATTGTAACTCTATTCCGCTATGCGAGGAAACCCTTTTTCGCACTTCTTCGCCCAGCCCTTCGAGGTCTGCAGCTGTCGCGCCGCCGGTGTTGACCAGAAAGTTGCTGTGCTTGGGGCTCATTTGCGCGCCGCCCCGTGTCGCACCGCGCATTCCGGCGTCGTCGATAACCTTCCATGCCTTTAATTCATGTGTGTCATCGTCTTTCCCGGTGCTGGAAAACCCTGCTGGGTTGCGAAAGGTGCTGCCTGCCGTGCGGTCCTTGGTTGGCTGGGTTTCGTCGCGCTTTGACAGTTGGGCGGTCATCCGCGCATCCAAGGCTTCTGGATCGCCGGGAAGGCCTTCAAAGGTGGCCTCGACGATCACCCAGCCTTCGGGCAGATCGCTCTGTCGGTACTGAAAGTTCAGATCGTCCGGCCCCAGTGTGACGGTCTTGCCCTCGCGGGTGATGGCGCGGGCGCTGACAAAATGATCGGCGACATAAGAGCCATAGCAGCCCGCATTCATCCGAACAGCTCCACCGATCGCACCGGGAATGGTACGCAGGAATGTCAGATCGACGCCAGCCTGTGCGGCCCGGCGGGCTACATGAGCGTCCAGTGCTGCAACACCGGCTGTCACCCGAGTGCCGTCAACGGTGATCTGGTTAAAGCCGCGACCCATCTGGATGACGACCGCACGAATGCCCCCATCCCGCACGATCAGGTTCGATCCGACCCCCATGGGAAACACGGCAATCTCTGAGGGCAGGGCCGCCAGAAACGCAGCCAGATCGGCTTCGTCCGCCGGGCGGAAATACCAATCGGCAGGGCCGCCAACACGCAGCCATGTAAGATCATCGAGGGGGCGGTCAGCGGTCAGCGTGCCGCGTGGAGTGGGTATCATGCTCATGGCCTGCGCTTACACAGCCTAGGTCTTGGCGACAAGCCCGCGCAGCCAGCGCATCAGGTAACGCACGGGCCAGCGCAGCACGCTCATACCGGCGGCCAGCGCCAGCAATCCGATCCATGGTCCGTTCTGCCAGAACACCCAGATCAACAGAGGCAGGCCAAGCGCGATCAGGAAATATGCGCGCCGCCAGTGGTTGTCATTCGATGGCAGCATCGCCAGCACGTTGGCCAGTACCAGCCAAGCAAATGTAGCGATCAGCGAAAGTGTCATGTGTCCTTGCCCCTGAAACGACGCCAAAAATACCGAAGCGGATTGCGGTACATCGACACAAAAGCAAAGAGCCCCAGCGCCGTCCAGAGCCAACCATGTGCAAAACCGATCCAGAGGATCAGAAGTGGCGCAAGTGCCAGCAAGGCCACACCGGGCGCGTATTGGCGCTGCATGGGCAACATCGCCACGATGGCCGAGGCCACCACCCACAAAGCGCCTAGAACAAGAGGGATGCTCATCCGATCACTCCCAGAGCCAAAGCGCCCAGTGCGAGAACCAGACCAATCCAGGGCACCCAGTCTGGCACGGTAAAGGGCGCGCTGCTGCCTGTCCGTTTGACTGCGATCAGCGCGGCGTTCACCAGAACGAACACGATCAGCAACACGGTCGAGGTCGCCTCGGCCAACACCGCAACGGGCAGGACCAGCGCCGCCGCGATGACTGCCAGACCGACAAGGACCGTGGCCAAGACTGGCGTGCCAAACCGAGGATGGGCATGGTGAAAGATCGCCAGAGATCCGCCGTTTTTACCCAGACCAAACAGGACGCGTGAGGCCATGACGATTTGCGCCAGTACGCCGTTCAGGGCGGCAAAGACTGCGATTGCGGATAAAAAGGCTGCGTTGCCGCCACGCGCCTGTTGCCATACCAGCGCAAGCGGTTGTTCGGATGCGGCCAGATCTGCGGCAGGCACGACCCGCACCGCAGCCCAGCTGACCAGTGCATAAAGAACCGAGGTGATGGCCAGAGAAATCAGGATCGCACGTGGCAGGGTTCGCAGCGGATTGCGCACCTCTTCTGCCATGTTCACGATGTCTTCGAACCCGATAAAGGCAAAGAACGCCAGCACTGCTGCGGCTCCGATCCCGGCGACGGGCATGATCTCGGGGGGCGGATTGACGGCAATCGCGTCGGGCTGAAGGCCGAAGCTGGCACCGGCCCAGATAATCAGGCCCAGCCCGGCAATTTCGATCACTGTAAAGACGGCGGCAAGGGCGAGGCTTTCCATTGCCCCCCAGATGGCCACGCCGGTCAGCAAGATACCCATCACGCAAGCCGTCGGGCCAAAGGGAAGATCGATGATGCCCAGCAGGTATCCGGTGCCGCCACGCAGCACTGCGGCGGCAGAAATGGTCCCGGCTGCAACAATGGCCAGCCCGACCAGCGTGCCGATCCAGTCATGCCCGAACCCGCGCCGGACATATGCCGCTTCGCCCGCAGCTTCGGGCACACGGGTTGAAAACTCGGCGTAGGACAAGGCCGTGGGCGCTGCCACAAGCCCAGCCAGCAGGAAAGCAAAGGGAGCCCAGATGCCAGCCAGACCGGCCACGGCGCCAGTCAAAACGTAAATGCCTGCGCCGACCATCACGCCGACACCATAGGTGGTCAAAAGGCCGAGGCCGATCGTACGCTTCAATGGGTCAGTCATGAGAATGCTCTGCGTCTTGGGTAATTGGCGGACAGG